>JAWOAV010000218.1:0-2982 GCA_046498365.1 Desulfosalsimonadaceae bacterium | reverse complement strand
TGCGGGTGCCCATGACCGGGCGCCCGCAAGGGGCGCCCCTACGAAGTCCTACTGATCCTTATGTCTATTGATCTGTGAAAAAAATCGTACTAATGGTCAATTTCCTTTGCGGGTGGGCGCCGGGTGTTGTCCCCAGGCAACAATTGCAGGGGGTTGCGGATAGCTCCTGGCAAAGCGCAGATAAACGCCCTGTGGCCTGGCCGTTTATCACAGGGCGTATCAAGCGAGCCTTGGAGATATCCGCGTTCTCCTGCAGTTGACGGGGACAATACCCGGGGCCCGCCCCAAAGGAAATTGTCCTTACCTTATCTTACCTTGCCTTGCTTTGCCTTACCCTGTTTTGTCACGGTGATAGTCCTGCACCGGCCGCACCGCCAACGCCTTTTCCTTGATGGCCCGTATGCCGTCGCACATGGCGCTCGCACCGGCAATGGTCGTGGCATAAGGAATGGCGAATTTCAGCGCCGCCCGCCGGATCATGTACCCGTCGCGCCGGATCCGGTCCCCGACCCCCGTGTTGATCATCAACTGGATTTCCCGGTTCATGACCGCATCGATCACGTGGGGGCGTCCCGAGGAAACCTTGTTGACCAGCTCGCAGTTGATGTCCTTGTCGGTAAAATACTCGCAGGTACCCCGTGTGGCCACAATATCGAACCCCATCTGCGCAAACTGCTGCGCTACCGGAAGCACCGCGGCTTTGTCCTTGTTTGAAACGCTGATAAAAATGGTCCCCGAGGACGGCAGGTGCTGGCCGGCTGCAATCTGCGCCTTGGCATAGGCATGGCCGAAACCGACGTCCATTCCCATGACCTCTCCGGTGGACTTCATTTCCGGGCCCAGCAGAATATCCACATCCGGGAACCGGTCAAAGGGGAACACCGCCTCTTTTACGGAGACGTGCCCCGGTATCACCTGATCGGTCAAACCGATCTCCTCCAGGCGCTGCCCCAGCATGACCCGCGTGGCGATCTTGGCCAGGGGGACTCCGGTCGCCTTGCTCACAAAAGGGACCGTTCGCGAGGCGCGCGGATTGACCTCCAATACGTAAAGCGTGCCGTCCTTTATGGCAAACTGGATGTTCATCAACCCGATGACGTTCAGCTCCCCGGCCATGGCCTTTGCGGCCGAGACAATGGCATCGATCTGCCCGCTTCCCAAGGAATGCGGTGGCAGCACGCACGCAGAATCCCCGGAATGGACCCCCGCGGCCTCGATATGTTCCATGATCCCGCCGATCACGGTATTTTTTCCGTCGCACACGGCATCGACGTCGATTTCAACCGCATCCTCCAGGAACTTGTCGATCAATACCGGGTACTCGGGGGAGGCGACAATGGCCAGGCGGGTGTAATTTTCCATTTCACTTTTTCCGTACACGATCTTCATCCCCCGCCCCCCCAGAACGTAAGAGGGACGGACGATGACCGGGTACCCGATTTTGTCGGCAATAATGACGGCCTCTTCAACGGAGCGCGCTGTGCCGTTGGGCGGCTGGAGAAGCCCCAGACGGTTCAGCATGGCCTGGAAATGCTTGCGGTCTTCGGCCCGTTCGATGTCCTTTGGGTGGGTGCCGATTACCGGCACGCCGGATTCGGCAAGGGACAGGCTGAGGTTCAACGGGGTCTGGCCGCCAAACTGCACGATCACCCCATCCGGCCGCTCGGTCTCAACGATGTGCAGAACATCCTCGTGGGTCAGCGGCTCGAAATAGAGCTTGTCCGACGTGTCGTAGTCCGTGCTCACGGTCTCCGGGTTGGAGTTGACCATAATGGATTCGATGCCCATCTCTTTAAGGGCAAAAGAGGCGTGCACGCAGCAGTAGTCAAACTCGATCCCCTGGCCGATCCGGTTGGGGCCGCCCCCCAGGATCATGATCTTTTTCCTGTCGGAAAGCCTTGCTTCATCTTCTTCTTCATAGGTGGAATAATAATAGGGGGTGGCTGCCGGAAACTCGGCCGCGCAGGTATCCACCAGCTTGTAGACCGGGCGGATAGCGGCTGCTTTTCGCATCCGCCGGACACCGGCTTCCCCCATGCCGGTGAGATAGCCGATCTGAAAATCGGAAAATCCGTTTTCCTTGGCCGTTTCAAGGAGGGCTTCGGAAATGCCCCCGCCCGCCGCCTCGATCTGGGCTTCCAAACCGCAAATCCGCTGAAGCTGATAAAGAAACCAGGGATCGATGCCGGTATGCCCGTAAATCTCGTCCACGGACATTCCCAGCTTCAAGGCCCGGTGCAGGTAAAACACCCGGTTCGACGAGGGCCTGGCGATTTTCTGGGCAATAGCCTCCAGATCGAGTACGCCTTCATCCCCCCTGCCGTCCCCGCCGAAGCCGTACCGGCCGATTTCCAAAGACCGCAGCCCCTTTTGCAGGGCTTCGGTAAAGGTGCGGCCGATGGCCATGGTTTCCCCCACCGAGCGCATGGAGGTGGTCAGAAGGTCTTCCGCCTCCGGAAATTTTTCAAAGGTCCACCGGGGCACCTTGACCACGCAGTAGTCCAGTGCCGGCTCGAAAGAGGCGACGGTTTTCCCCGTTATGTCGTTGGTGATTTCATCCAGAGCGTACCCGACCGCCAGCTTGGCCGCAATCCGTGCGATGGGGAAACCCGTGGCCTTGGAGGCAAGCGCGGAACTTCTCGACACCCGGGGATTCATCTCGACCACGATCATCTCGCCGTTTTCCGGATTGACTGCGAACTGCACGTTGGAACCGCCGGTTTCCACGCCGATTTCCCGCAAAATGGCGATGGACGCGTCGCGCATGACCTGGTATTCCCGGTCGGTAAGCGTCTGGATCGGGGCCACCGTGATGGAATCGCCCGTATGAACCCCCATGGGGTCGAAATTCTCGATGGAGCAGACAATCACCACGTTGTCGTTTTTGTCCCGCATCACCTCGAGCTCGTATTCCTTCCACCCCAATATCGATTCCTCGAGCATGACCTGGTTAATCAGGCTGGCATCAATGGCTGCGGCCGC
>JAWOAV010000213.1:0-6760 GCA_046498365.1 Desulfosalsimonadaceae bacterium | reverse complement strand
GTCAAGGTCAGGAAATCCAGGATGTTTTCCTCGTTGGCGATATTGGCAACGCCTTCGGGCATACCAATACCCAGATTGACCACGCTGTTGGCTTCGAGCTCCATGGCGGCTCTCCTGGCAATGATCTTGCGCGCGTCCAGGTCCATTTTCGGCATGGAATGCAGCGGGACCTTAATTTCTGAACTGAAGGAAGGGTTGTAGCGGTCACCGAAGGTTTGCCAGTGATTTTCCGGGTCGGCAACCACCACACAGTCCACCATGATCCCGGGTATTTTTACATGGCGCGCGTTGAGCGTCCCTTTTTCAGCGATCCTTTCCACCTGGACGATAACAAACCCGTTGCTGTTCCTGGCGGCCGTGGCCATGGCAAGAGACTCCAGGTTCAGCGCCTCTTTTTCCATGGTGATATTGCCCAGGGTATCCGCCGTGGTCCCCCGCAATATGGCCACGTTGATGGGAAACGTCCGGTACGCAAGATATTCCTTGCCGTCAAAAATGATGAGTTCCACCAGGTCTTCGACCGTCTGCTCATTGAGCTTGCCCCCTCCTTTGCGGGGGTCCACAAAGGTGCCTATGCCGACAGTGGTTATGGTCCGGGGCTTGCCTGCGGCAATATCCCGGTATAAGTGGGAGATCACCCCCTGGGGCAGGTTATAGGCCTCGATTTTATTCTCAACAGCCAGTTTCTGCACCTTGGGCACCAGCCCCCAGTGCCCGCCGATAACTCGCCGGATCAAGCCTTCATGCCCCAGATGGTTCAACCCCTTGTCCTTGCCATCCCCCTGGCCGGCCGCATACACCAGCGTAAGATTTTGTGGTGCGCCGGTTTTCAGAAAATGTTTTTCCAAAGCCACGGCGATGTGTTCCGGAAACCCGGTGCCCACAAAACCGCCGGTAGCGATGGTATCCTTGTCCCGGATAATGCTGATGGCCTCCTCGCAGGAAACGATCTTTCCTTTCTGCGCCGTAAACGGCGGCAGCGAAGACAGCATGGGATGCGTGGATTTTTTTCCCGGTTCTTTTGACTCCTGGCCCATATTCAGCACTCCGTGGCTTTTATCTATTCTTATTTACATCCCGTCCAACCGGATCCGTCATTTCCTTCCGCAGCCCTTTGCAGCCGGAATTGTGATGAACGCGTAAAAAACGTCTCCCATCGCCCGATGTTTCTACAGGAAGGAAGCCCTCTGGTCTATTATTCATTGAGCAACAACCGTGCCACCATCCTCCAGGCGGCAAAAAGGGCCGTCATTGCTGCATCGGATATGATTTACCCATTCAAGGGAAGCACAGGAAAAACGAATATGTCTATCCAAATAGACAGAAAAAAAGGAAAAATCCGAAGAAACACGAAAGGAGCAACGTGTCTATATAAATAGACATGCCTATTGATATAGACATATTGTCATGGGAAAATTCTGGGGGGTTCAATTCTCTATATATATGCCGTACTTGTTCATTTTCTGGTACAAACCGGACCGGTGGATACCCAACAATTCCGCCGCCTTTTTCCGGTTGTTGCCCGTTTTTTTCAGAGCGCTTTCAATGGCCTTTTTCTCTGTGCTTTCAAGGATTTCCCGAAGACTGAATTCATCTGGGTTTTTAAACCCGAAAAAACCCGTCACTGTTTTGTTTTTGCCCAAATCCAGCAGATAAATCGGCAGGTGATTTTTGCGAATAACGCTCTCCCTGCCCATGTTGACGGCTACAGCCCGTTCAAGAACATTTTTGAGTTCGCGCATGTTGCCGGGCCAGTCATAGGCCTGAAGGATATCGATCACTTCCGGATCCACCTTCTTTACAGTGGTGCCCAATTCCTCGTTTAATTCCTGAAGAATTTTTTCACTGAGCAATTCTATGTCTTCTTTGATTTCCCGCAAGGGCGGAATTTCAATTTTCAGCACGTTCAGCCGATAATACAGGTCCTGCCTGAACTCCTCCTTTTTGATCATTTCCTCCAGGTCCCTGTTGGTAGCGGCAATCAGTCGGATATCCAGCTGAATAACCCTGTCGCCGCCCAGCCGTTCCACTTCTTTTTCCTGGAGCACCCGCAGCAGCTTGGCTTGCATTTCAGGAGGCATATCCCCGATTTCATCTAAAAAAAGGGTTCCCCCCTGGGCTAGTTCAAACTTGCCCGGCTTCCCCCCTTTTTTTGCATCGGTAAATGCGCCCCCCTCGTAGCCGAAAAGTTCGGATTCCAGGAGGCCGGCCGGAATCGCCGCGCAGTTGACACGGATAAACGCCCCATAACGACGCAGGCTGCAATCGTGGATCGCATGGGCGAACAGCTCTTTCCCGGTACCGCTCTCCCCCCGTATCAACACGTTGGACATGCTCGATGCAGCCATTTTGGCCAATTCTTTGGCCTGGACAAGCATTTGAGAGTTCCCGATGATATTCTTGAAATTATAGCGGCTCCCCTTGAGCCGCATTACTTCCCCCTTGTAATACTTCAATTCCTTGGTGGCGATATCCAGCCTTTCCACCATGGACCGGACTTCCTTGACGTCCCTGAAAAGCACCTTGCCGACAGCCCCGACGACCTCCCCGTTTTTATAAATGGGAATCCGCATGACCACCATTTCATGCCCCTGGATCTTCTGGGTTTCGCCGATTTCCGGCTTGCCGGTCTTCACGACAATGTGCATCCGGGTATTTTCGATAACGTCTTGAATGGGCTTTCCCAGAGCATCCTTCTCCTCGATGCCCAGGAAGTTCTGGTACGCCTTGTTGAACTTGGTGATCTTCCCCTCCTTGTCCACCACGACAATGCCGTCATAGGTAGTTTCCAGGATTGTCTCCAGGATTTCCACGGAATCCTTCGCAACTGCCAACTCCCGGGCCAGTTTCTCGATATCGGTGGTGTCCTGGAATATGGCCACTGCGCCTACCAGGGCACCGTTTTTGTAAACCGGGGACCGGTTGGAATAAATGCTCCGTCCATTGATAACGACTCTTCGCCCCACGTCCGGAACTCCGGATTGTACCGTGGAAAGAAGGGAGGGCATCTTGAAAAGAGCGTCCACCTTCTGCCCCAGGGCGTCCTTAGCGGTGATGCCCAGAATTTTTTCCGCACCTTTATTAAACAAGGTGATCACGCCGTCATTGTCAACGGCGATGATACCGTTGTGCGTGGAGTTTAAAACCGCATAGAGATGTTCAATGGAACAATTTTTCCGGTTTGCCGTCATTTCTTTTTTCCCTGGTTCGCCATAACGGTTCTTAGCTGAATATATATCCGAATTTTACAGGCGTGTATAGTCGTAAAAACAATCCGTTGCGCGCCTTCAGGAAGCCTTTGCTATGACGGCGGGCTTTCATCGCCATTCTTACGATTTTCATTGCACAATGCGCCTTCCATTCATATTTTTAATGGATGCCGCTTCTGCAGGCAACCGGTAAAACCGGAAATATATTTTCGAATTCCGAAGGGACGCATCGTGAAAAAAATCAATCGGAGAGAGTTTCTGAAGTACCAGGCATCTTCCATGGCATGGCTTGCCGGGTCCTCCCTGCTCCTGCCCCCGGCAGCGGCAATCGCTGCCCCTGAAAAAACTTCCGCAAAAACCAAAACGCCGGAGATTGCCGTAGCCAGGGGGAGTGCGGAAAGCGCCGTACGTGCGGCCGTTGCAATGCTTGGCGGCATGGAAGCCTTTGTCAGAAAAGGCGACCGGGTGGTTATCAAACCGAACATGAGCTTTGCTTCCGGCCCTGAACGCGCCACAAACACCCATCCGGAAGTGGTCAAGACTATCGCCGCCATGTGCAGGGAAGCCGGCGCTGACAGGATCCTGGTGCTTGACAATCCCCTTTCCCCTGCGGAACAGTGCCTGGAAGCCTCCGGCATCCGGGCAGCCTGCACAGACATCGACAGGGACATGGTCCACACGGTATCCTCCCGAAGTCGGTTTTCCGAAGTGACCATCGAAAATGCCGAAACGCTCAATCGCACGGAGGTCATGCGGGAAGTACTCTCATCAGATGTGCTCATCGCCGCACCGGTTGCAAAATCTCATTCCGGCGCCGGCGTCAGCCTTTCCATGAAAGGCATGATGGGGCTGATCTACAACCGGCGGATCATGCACCGGCTCGATCTGCATACCGCCATCGCAGACCTTGCCTCTCTTCTCCGGGCGGACCTCACTGTGATCGACGCCACCCGTGTCCTCTCTACGGGGGGGCCGGGAGGGCCGGGCAAGGTGTTGACGCCGGACACCATCATCGCCTCCGCAGATATGGTGGCAGCGGATGCCTATGCCATTTCCGCCTTTGAATGGTACGGCCGGAAATATACGCCCGACCAGGTAAAGCATGTGCGCCTGGCGCACCAGCGCGGCCTGGGCCGGATGGACATCGAAAACCTCGATGTGAAAGAAATCGATGCATGAAGCATTTTCGCCGCACCGCACAGGTCATCTGCCTGTTCCTCTTTCTTCTCCTACTGGCATCCGGGGACGCGCTGCGCGGTACCGACCTGTTCGCCCGGATGGATCCTGTATTGACCGGTATTGCGGCTATTTCGGGCCGGGTGATCACCTGGGCCTTTCTTCCCGCATTGCTGGTGCTTGTTTCAGCCCCGCTTTTCGGCCGGCTTTTCTGCGGATACATCTGCCCCATGGGTACCACCATCGACATGACCGACAGCGCCATTGCGCCGAAGAAAAACCGGAAAAAAATGCCGGGCGTGTTTTCTCCCGGCCTGAAAACCGTTATTCTGTTTTTTTTGATCGGGGCTGCCGTGCTGGGTGTTTCCTTTGTTTTCTGGGGGGCGCCCCTGTCACTTATCACGCGGTTTTACGGCATGGTCATCTATCCGGTGGCATGGCTTGCTGCCGAGACGGGCCTGACCCTTCTTTACCCGGTATTTGACTGGCTCGATCTGCGGTCCCTGATGTTTCTGGAAATCGAGCCCAGGCGGTATGCCGCCAATTTTTTCGTGCTTCTCCTGTTTGCGGCCGTTTTTGCGGCAGCATCCGTTTCCCCCCGATTCTGGTGCCGGTATTTGTGCCCAACCGGTGCACTTCTGGCACTGTTATCGAAAAAACCGCTTATCCGGCGTCAGGTGGATGATGCATGCGACCAGTGCGGCAAATGCGCCCGCCACTGCCCCATGGAAGCCATCGCGTCCAATGATGGCACCGTCTCAAGACACGAGGAATGCATCGCCTGCAGAACCTGTGAAACCATCTGCCCCCGGGAAGCCATCCGCTTTTCAACGGAGCGCAGACCCGCGGAGATACCGGTGTCGCACGAGCGCCGCCGCCTGCTGATTTCGGGTCTTTTCGGTGCGGGAACCGCGGCGGTCGGGCTGAGCGGCCTGATGGCCATTCCGTCCGAAGACGCGGAAGGGGGGGTTCTCTCCCCCAGACTCATCCGACCGCCGGGTGCGCTCCCGGAACCCGATTTTCTGCGGCTGTGCGTCCGGTGCGGTCAGTGCATGACCGGGTGCCCCACCAACACCCTGCAGCCCGTGTGGTTTTCCGCAGGTCTGATGGGCATGTTCAGCCCGGCGGTTGTCCCCACCCGAAAATACTGCGATCCCCAGTGCAGGCTGTGCGGCAACGTCTGCCCTACCGGCGCCATACTCAAAATGACACAGGCCCAGCGGGTATGGGCGAAAACAGGCACCGCCATCATTTACCGAAGGAAATGCCTCGCCTGGGAATACAAAAAATCCTGCATGGTGTGCGACGAGGTGTGCCCATACAAGGCCGTTGAATTTGAAGAAAGAGACGATCTTCCCTACCCGGTCCCGCACGTGATCGAGGACAAATGCAGCGGCTGCGGCTATTGCGAGCATTACTGCCCGGTTGAAAACGACGCGGCCATTGTCGTGACCCCCATGAACGCCTTGCGCCTGAAGCGGCCGTTATACCGGGAAGAAGGCCGAATCCGGGGATATGCGCTCAAACTGCGCGCCGACGCCGGCAGATTCGATCCGGATGCGCTTTCCTATCCGGACGGCGGGACGGAGGGGTACCCACCATCCGGGGGTACAACGGCGCCGGGCTTTGACGAG
The DNA here is from genome assembly GCA_046498365.1 of Desulfosalsimonadaceae bacterium. GTDB lineage: Bacteria > Desulfobacterota > Desulfobacteria > Desulfobacterales > Desulfosalsimonadaceae > B1SED10-16. Next base: position 741 of record JAWOAV010000213.1, on the reverse strand, counting down.
GGGATTGACCAACAATAAAAAAGGGCATGCAGGATCCGGAAAAACGCTTTTTCCGTCCCGCATGCCCGATTTACGTCTTTTGCGATGCTGCCGCTATGACAATCGCACCGTTATCTTTCTCAGCCCTCTTCGCCGCTATCGTCGCCGCTTTCTTCGCCTGGGCCCTCTTCCAGGAAGCTAAACGCTACCGCGGTTATCGCATCGGCGCCGACCGTCACATTTTCCTCCCGCAATACGGTTTCTTCCGTTGATGCAAGAATCGTATAACTTCCTACAGGCAACACCATTTCATGCGTCTCGAGCTGCGCCTCAGCGGTAACATTCAAGGACGGCGGCAATTCAATAAGCACATCCAGGCCGTCGCATTGAACTGTTTTCCATGCGTGTACGGAAACCGTCTGTTCCTGTGCCGGAAGAATCTCTATGGTGACTGCCAGCGTACCGGTCGCATTTGTTTCAAGATCGAAGTTTTCCGCATAGTCAAAATTATAGTCGGTTTCTATATAGCTGCATCCAGGGCCGTATGCCATTGCGGATCCTTCTTCGCCATTTTCGCCTTCCGTGCCAAAAAATTCAAAAAATCTTGGGATAGAGTAAAAAATGGTCTTAGTAGGAATATAACTGTTTATCTTACTAGTACTGAAAGTGAATGCTCTTATCATTACTAAGATCTTATTTATCTTCTTACGGGAACGACTCCCAAGCCTCAGAAATCCATTACTTTACAGCACTACAGCATTA
>JAWOAV010000215.1:0-19339 GCA_046498365.1 Desulfosalsimonadaceae bacterium | reverse complement strand
CTTCTTCCATGACCCACAACTTCCCGTTCAGATGATCGATGGTTACTGCCGATGAACGGCTTACATCGCCGTAAAACAACCCCTTGTTTCCTTCGCCCAAGCCATAGCTTTCTCCGAGCAGCGTATTCATATCATACGCCGGAATCTCATCGGGCTCCCTCAGGCTTGCCGGTATTTCCTGCGTGCCAGTGGTATAAAACTGATATCGCCCGGCCGTGATCATGCTCAATTCCCAATCCGCCATCTCCGTCATGGCCGCTGCTGACATGGCCGCTGCTGAAGCTGGAAAAATCCCCTGGCTAAAAACCATGCCGACAGCAAAAATTATGGAAATGATGAAAAGCCTTGCCCGATTGAACACGAAATCACCTTATAATTTATGCCTTGTCTTTCTACCGAACATGAACAACTCAAAACACCACATTCTCTGCATCTTGTCTTTGAATAAGATCCAGTTTGTAAACAAGACGTTTCAGTCGAGATGAATTGTCAAAACCATGAACAGTGTTATTGACGAGTTCCAAAGTAAAAGAAATATCCGTGCTTGTCAAACAAAAAATCATATATTTAAAAATTAATGAGATCCTAAAAAGTCGATTTTCAGATGGCGCCGTAAAAAGTTCAAGATCAAGGCTTGCGTGATTTCGAAGAATGCAGCGTACTTATCCGTACGTGTATGTTTACAAGGCGTAAGCCGCAAATTCTGAGAAATCACGCCTAACGCAGATATTGGACTTTTTACAGTGCCATCAATCATGACGAGGGTCTGTTGAACAATCCGTATCGAAGGGCGGCAAACACAGATGAAGGTTTCCATCACAAGAACGCTGAACTACTTTGATATCGGCCAGGATTACCGGATAACCCTGGGCGCGCTGTTCCGCGTGCTTCAGGAAGCGTCCAGCAAGCATGCGGATGATGCGGACAATGCTATGACCGCTCCCGCCCGCCGGTGGATTTTGAGCCGTATCGCAGCAGACATCGGCCATTACCCGCGCTACGGTGATACGGTGACGGCGGTCACATGGCACAGGGCATCAAAGGGGTACAAAAGTTACCGGGAATATGAATTATACGCCGGCGACACCCGGGTTGCTTCGGCAAGCACCCTATGGCTTTATTACGATCTCGAGGCCCACCGTCTGCTGAAAATCCCCCCGGATACGGGCGAAAAATACGGGACAGTGGAACAGGCCGCCACCCATTTTGAGATAGACGCCTGGAAACCCGATGCAAATTTCAATCCGCATCACAAAACACGCATTACCACCCGCCCCACGGATTACGATCCTCTCCATCACGTCAACAATGCCGTGTATTTCGATTACCTGTTGACATTGCTTTGCCGAAGCGGCTTTGACCCCTACCGGCTGAAATCGATTCATCTGCATTACAACAAGCAGATCGGCAGCGATGTCGAAATCCTTGACGCCGGCTCTGAAATCAACGGAAATAAAGGCGTCTTCAAGATCTATGACGAAGATACCATTTTTGCATCGGGACAATGGGAGACGTCCTGATGGGGAGTATGCGAATCCTGGGAAACCGCATTTTTTACGAAGCCGTCAATCGATGGCATCGAATTTACACGCACTGAAGCAGCTCAGGCACTGAATACACTTTTCCTTGTCGATAAACGCGGTTTCCTTTTTCTTCCAGACGATGGCATCCACCGGGCACGCCTTGTAGCAGAGTCCGCACTTGGTGCATTTGTCCTCGTTCACTTTGAAATCAAGAAGTGCCGCACAGCGCTTGGCAGGGCAGCGCTTTTCATTGACATGCGCGTCGTATTCGTCCCTGAAATAGCGAAGCGTCGACAGAACCGGGTTCGGCGCCGTCTGTCCCAAACCGCAAAGCGAGGAATTTTTGATGACAACCGAAAGTTCCTCCAGTATTTCAATATCTTCCGGCACGCCATGCCCTTCGCAGATTCGATCGACGATCTGCAATATCCGCCTGGTCCCTTCCCGGCAGGGGGTGCATTTGCCGCAGGATTCCTCCTGGATGAAATCCATGAAAAATCGCGCCATATCCACCATGCAGGTCTGATCATCCATGACGATGACGCCGCCGGAACCCATTATCGCACCGACCTTGGCGATTTCCTCGAAATCGACCGGGGTGTCCAGAAGATGTTCGGGGATGCAGCCGCCGGACGGTCCGCCAAGCTGCACCGCCTTGAACTTCCGCTTCTTTGGAATGCCGCCGCCGATTTCGAAGATCATCTTTCGAAGGGAAATTCCCATGGGCACTTCCACCAGCCCGATGTTGTTCACATCCCCGGATATGGCGAACACCTTCGTCCCCTTGCTGGTTTCCGTCCCTACGGAAGCATATCTTTCACCGCCGTGCAAGATGATCTGCCCGACATTGGCAAGGGTTTCCACATTGTTTAAAACGGTCGGCTTGTTGAAGAGCCCCTTGTGCGCCGGAAAAGGCGGCCTGGGCCGGGGCATGCCCCGCCTCCCCTCGATGGAGCGCATCAGCGCGGTTTCTTCACCGCAAACAAAGGCACCCGCACCCTGGTAGATCTCCACGTCAAAATCAAAGCCCGACCCCAGGATGTCCTTTCCGAGAAGGCCGTATTCACGCGCCTGCTTGATGGCGAGCCCCAACCGCTCAAGCGCAAGGGGATATTCCGTCCGACAGTATATATACCCTTTGCTGGAACCGATGGCCCGCGCGGCGATGATCATTCCTTCCAAAACCGCATGGGGGTCGGCCTCCAGTATGCTTCGATCCATAAACGCGCCCGGGTCCCCCTCGTCGGCATTGCACAGGGTGTACTTTATGTCGCTTTGCGTTTTGCTGGCGAACTCCCATTTCACGCCTGCAGGAAAGCCGGCGCCCCCACGGCCGCGCAATCCGGACGTCTTGACTTCCTCAATGATCATTTCCGGCGTCATTTCCGTAAGCGCCCGGGCCGCGCCGAAATATCCGTCACGGGCAATATATTCGTCGATTTTCTCGGGATCGATATATCCCTTGTTTCGCATGGCCCAGAACATCTGGTTCGAGAAAAAGGGAATGTCGTGCATGAGGGGGATTCTTTTTTTCGTCCCGGGATCCCTGTACAGCAATCGCTCCACTACCTTTCCCTTGATAAGATGCTCCTCCACGAGTTCCGGCACATCTTCCGGCCGCAATTTCTGGTAAAAAACATCTTCCGGCAACACAAGCATAACCGGACCGACAGCGCAAAACCCGTTGCATCCGGTTTCAACAATACGAATCTCGCCGTCGAGTTCCCGGCGCGTGATTTCAGCAGCAAGGGCATCCTTGAACATTTGGCTGCCACTTGCCCGGCAACCGGTTCCACCGCAAAGCATCAACTCCAGCCTGGCCTGGTTCATTATTTTCTCCTGAACTCATGTGCAATATTTGGGGAGCAGTTTCGCAATAAAAACCGCTTTGTCATTCATATTTTTCCAATATGTCGATCACGTTGTCCGGTTTTATGTCCCCGTACGTATCCTGATTTACGACCAAAACGGGGGCAAGGCCGCAGGCTCCGACACACCGGACAGCCTCAAGCGAAAATCGCCGGTCTTCCGTGGTTTCACCGTCATGGAGCCCGAACGTGTTGCCGATCCGGTGCATCACCTCCTTGATTCCCTTTACATAACAGGCCGTTCCAAGGCAGGCCCTGATTTTGTGACGCCCCTTCGGCGTCAAGGAAAAGAGGGAATAAAACGTCGCCACCCCGAATACATCGCTTCTGGGAATATTGAGTCCCCTGCTGATATAATCGATCAGCGCAACGGGCAGATACCCCACTTCATCCTGGCAAAGCCGGAGCACCGGGATGACCGCACCGGGTGCATTGACATGCGCGGCGATAATCTCGTCGATTCTTGCATTCATCTCCGGAGTAATATCCGGATGGTCAAGCGTTGACATGGTATAATTCCTTTCCGACGTCCTTTGTATCCGTATCCACCTCACCTGGAAAGCTTCAAATTTGTAACTTTTCCACAACTCCACCAAAAAGTCAATAAATCGATGAAAAGTTGCACCTCGTTGAAAAGGACATGCTTTTCCAGCAGACTTTTACAACAGACGCTGGCGGAAAAAGAAAATTGCTGGTATAGTACCGGAAATTTGCAGGGAATATCCATGCTGGATGCTGCTTTGCAACAATCCGGCCGAGAGCAGAAATCATTTGGAGGAGAAAATGGGAAAAGTGAGCGTCGATGATCTCAAGCGAATCAAGGAAGAAACCGCCGCTGAAATCGCCTTGAGGCAGGTGCCCGAGACAGTGCGGGTAACCGTCCACATCGGGGATTGCGGCCTGGCCGCAGGCGCCCGGGATGTCATGAAAACCTTCATGAAGGTGTTGGAAGAATCCGGCCGCCGGGATATCCGGCTTTTGGCCGCAGATTGTCCCGATCCCGAAAACTGCGGCAATGAACCAAAGGTTACGGTACAGGCAGGAAATACCGATTCGGTCATCTATGAGAATGTGACCCCTGAAAAGGCGGAAAAAATTTTTTCCGCCCATGTGCTGGGGGGAAATCCGTTGTAAGTTGTAGGTTATGTAGGTTGTAGGTTATAAGTTGTAAGTTGTATGTGTGGGAGCGTAGAAGAGCGATTCCACCCCTTTTTTTTCGATATCGGCCCGGATGAAACCCGAAAATGGTTCCATGAAGGTTCTTCTTACAACCTACAACCTACAACCTGCATCACGCCGCCTTGGATATCCTGACCGCGCAGACCTTGAATTCCGGAATTTTGGATATCGGATCCAGGGCGGCATTGGTCAACCGGTTGGCCGCAGCTTCGGCAAAGTGGAACGGTATGAACACGGTGCCGTTCACGGCCTTGTCGGACACACGCAATACCAGTTCTATCTCCCCGCGCCTTGAAGCCACCTTTACCCTGTCTCCATCCTTGAGACCATATTTCTGCGCATCGGCTTTTGAAATTTCAACAAAGCTTTCCGGCGAACGTTCATTCAAGCCGTCCACTTTTCTCGTCATGCTGCCGGTGTGGTAATGGTACAGCAACCGGCCGGTAGTCATATACAGGGGGTATTCCTCATCGGTCGACTCCGCGGGGGGTATGAAATCAATGGGGAAAAAGTTCCCCTTGCCGATGGGAAACGCTTCCGTGTGAAGAATCGGCGTTCCCGGGTGATCCGTGGCCGGGCATGGCCAGTGGAGGCCTTCCCTTTCAATGCGGTCCCAGGTGATGCCCCGGTAGGAAGGCGTAACCGTCGCGATTTCCGCAAAAACGGCTTCGGCACTGTCCGCTCGCATGTCCATCCCCATTCGGGCTGCGATTTCCGCCGTTATCCGCCAGTCTTCCCATACGCCGCCCGGCGGTTCCACGGCCTTCCGGACCCGCTGCACCCGACGCTCGGTATTGGAAAACGTACCGTCCTTTTCGGCAAAGCAGCAGCTCGGCAGCACAACATCCGCGGTTTTTGCGGTTTCCGTCATGAATATATCCTGCACAACCAGGAAATCCAGGCGCCCAAAACTTTCTTCCGCATGGTTCAGGTCCGGATCAGACACAAGAGGATTCTCCCCGATGATGTACATGGCCTTGAACTCCCCTGCGTGGGCCTTGGGGACCATCTCTGTCACGGCGAGCCCCGGTTTGTCCGAAAGCCCCTTCACCCCCCAGGCTTTTTCCATTGTGGATATGGCGCCGGGGTCGTTGACGGGCTGGTATCCGGAAAAGACGTTGGGCAGACCGCCCATGTCGCAAGCCCCCTGGACGTTGTTCTGGCCGCGAAGCGGGTTGACTCCGCCCCCGCGAATCCCCAGGTTCCCGCACAGCATGGCGAGATTTGCCAGACTTTTTACATTGTCGGTTCCCGTGGTATGCTGGGTGATGCCCATGCAGTACAGGATAGAGGCGGCCTTGGCACCGGCATAAAGCCTTGCGGCCTCCACGATATCCTTTGCCGGAATGCCGGTGATTTCGGATACGTGCTCGGGCGTGAATTTTTCAACCGTGGCCTTCAGCGCCGCAAACCCTTCCGTCCGGTTCTCCACAAAGGTTTTGTCGAAGAGATCTTCCTTGATGATGACGTGCATCAGGCCGTTCAACCAGGCCACATCCGTACCCAGATTGGGGCGCAGCCACTTTTCCGAGAACTCGGCCAGCTTGATCCGCCTGGGATCGACCAGAAGAAGCTTTGCACCCCGGCGGGTGACGGCGCGCTTGACAAAAGAAGAGATCACCGGGTGATTTTCCGTTGTATTGGATCCGGTTACCAGGATAACATCGGCCTCCTCGATATCCGCGATGGTATTGGTCATCGCTCCGCTTCCGAACGCAGCGGCCAGACCGGCCACTGTGGAGCTGTGTCAGAGCCGGGCGCAGTGATCGATGTTGTTGGTTTTCAATACCCCCCGGGTAAATTTCTGCGCCACGTAGTTGTCTTCATTGGTCACCCGTGCGGATGTCAAAACGCCCATTGCGTCCCCGCCATGGGCATCCCTGATTTCCGTAAACCGTTTTGCCACCAGGTCCAGAGCTTCTTCCCACCCGGCTTCCCGGAACGATCCGTTTTCCTTGATCAGTGGCGTTGTCAGTCGCTCCGGGCTGTGAATGAAGTTATAGCCGAAGCGGCCCTTGACGCACAGGCTGCCCTGATTGGGCAGGGCATCCTCGGTGCCGGTCACCTTCATCACTTTGTTGTCTTTGACATGGAGCGTGAGCTGGCAGCCAACACCGCAGTAACTGCAGGTAGTCCGGACTTGCCGGGTTTCCCAGGGACGACATGCGTAGCGGGCATCCTTTTCCACCAGGGCCCCCACCGGGCATGCCTGGATACACTCCCCGCAGAATACGCAGTCTGAGTCCTTGAGTGCCCGGTCGCCGCCGGCCACGATCTTGGCCTCAGAGCCCCTGTACCCGAAACTGATGGCGTTGTTCACCTGAATGTCGTTGCAGGCCTGCACGCAGCGCCCGCACAGGATGCAACGGGAAAAATCCCTTACAATAAAAGGGTTTACCGTTTCCATGGGATATTTCGGGGGCGTGCTTTCAAAGGCCTCGCCGGAAACCTGGTACCGGTACGCCAGGTCCTGAAGCTCGCAGTCCCCCCACACCGGACACAGGTCATCGGCGTTGTCGTATTTCTGGACCTCCAACTGAAAGGCCGTGAAGCTGCCGGTATCCGATTTCCTGACGGCACAGTTGTGGTTGCCGGAGGAAAGCAGCAGTTCGAGGGTCATACGGCGGGAAGAAACGACTTCCGGCGATTCGGTGTGGACAACCATGCCGGGCTGGGCGGGCGTCGTACAGGCGGGCATCAGGGATCGCGCCTTTTCCACTTCCACGACACAGATACGACATGCCCCGGTGGGGATGGCCCCTTTCAGGTGGCACAGGGTCGGAATATCGATTCCGTTTCGACGGGCCACTTCCAGAATCGTTTCTTCGGGTTGAATGGTCAACCGATTGCCATTGATAAGAATCGTGTTTTCATCCATGTTTGTTTGTCTTTCTTCTCTGCGATTTGACGTTCACACTGCCGGTCATGTCTTTATTGCAGCCAGGGCTCCTGCCCCCCCTTCCGGAGAGACACCGGGGCCCCTAAAATTTCAGACCATATCACAGCTCTTTGCAGTTGCGCAACAGAATATGCATCACCGGTCACGGAAGAAAAAGCCCGTGCGGGCAAATCCCCGGGAAAAGTCTTTTCACCGGGCTCCGCAGCGTATTCGGGGGCTCTTTGCGTTTCTATCGGACTGCCGGCCGGTTTTTGCCAGGAGTCGTTCTCGTCTTTACCAACACCTTTTGAAACCGCTCTTTTGGTTTCTCCCATCCGGTAGCCCCGCCCGGATGGGCGGGCCGCTTCTCCTTCGGACGGCCGCCTTGCATCCATTTTATTTGGCTTCTCCGCCATTTCCCCGTAGAAATTTTCCTCGTCCCCTCCCGGTGGTCGACCCGCAGACGGGTCATCCGGTATGGGCTCGAATTCCTCTCTTACCTGTTCCAAAAACTTTTCAACGGATTTCCGCCAGCCGGTCAGCGCCTGTTTTTCATCTCCCTGCGCCTCTGACTGGCCGGACTGCTGCTTCCTGAGGCGCTTTCGGATATTGATCACATTGGAAACGATGATCACCAGCACCACAAGCAGAAAAAAAAGATTTTCCATAAATCACTCCCTGTTGGCCGACGCTATTCATCCGATACATCCGGATCGATCTTGGTCTCCTTTCCGCCGATGGTGTCCCGCATGCCCGTATCCGCCTGGATATTCTGCATCCGGTAATAATCCATGATACCGAGGTTGCCCTTTTTGAAGGCCTCGGCAATGGCAACAGGCACCAAGGCCTCGTTTTCCACGACCTTGGCGCGCATTTCCTGAACCTTGGCGCGCATTTCCTGCTCCGCTGCATAGGCCATGGCCCGCCGCTCCTCGGCCTTTGCCTGGGCGATCTTCTTGTCCGCCTCGGCCCGGTCGGTTTCCAGCTCGGCACCGATGTTCTTGCCGACATCCACATCCGCAATGTCAATGGAGAGTATTTCATAGGCAGTCCCGGCATCCAGCCCCTTTTCGAGGACGCGCTTGGAGATGGAATCCGGGTTTTCCAGAACGTTCTTGTGGCTTTCCGACGAACCGATGGTGGTGACGATGCCTTCCCCCACGCGCGCAAGGATGGTTTCCTCGTCGGCCCCCCCCACGAGCCGGTCGATATTTGCCCGTACCGTGACCCGTGAGATGGCCTTGAGCTGGATGCCGTCCTTGGCCATGGCTGCAACCAGCGGAGTTTCAATCACCTTTGGATTGACGCTCATCTGCACAGCTTCGAGCACGTTGCGCCCCGCCAGATCAATTGCGGCGGCCCGGTTGAATTTCAAATCGATATTGGCCTTGTCCGCGGCGATCAGGGCCTGAATGACACGCATCACGTCGCCGCCGGCAAGATAATGCGACTCCAGGTCGTTGGTCGAAATATCAATGCCGGCTTTTACGGCCATGATCTTGGCGTTGACGATCAGCTTGGGGGATATCTTCCGAAGCCGTATAAAAATGATGTTGAACAGCCCGACCCTGGCCCCGGATACCAGCCCCTGAATCCACAGGGAAACAGCGGATCCGACGAAATAAAATAAAATAATGATGGCAATCAGAAGTATGATCAGAATTACATGTTCAGCGGCCATTGTTCCTCCTGTATATATTGGATTTTATTACAGCGCAGCCTGCTTTTTCCTCACAATCACCCGGCTCCCTTCAACCTTTGAAACCACCACGGCTTCGCCTTTTTCAATGAAGTCTCCCCGGGTAACCACATCGATGCGCCGGTTTTCGATTTTTATCGTGCCGGAAGGACGCAGGTTGGTCACAGCGACCCCTTCCCTGCCGACCAGTTCGGAGAGTTTTTCGTCGTAGGAAACAACCCCCTCGGATTTCCGCAGCGACGTCTGGAGCGCAAGGGGGGAGCGCGCCAGCAGCTTAAACCCTGCAAATGCAGCAATGGGCAAAAGAAGGATATCGACGACGATCAGGGTGAAGCCGGCATCGGAGGAAACCGTTGTAAATGCCAGGTAAACCGCATATCCCAAAAGCCCCGCCGCGATAACGGCAAGGATGCCGCCCGAAGGGAGCAGGACTTCGGCCATCAGCACCACGATCCCGGCAAGCTGGAACACCAGGGGGATTGTCCAGTCGCTGTTCATGGCGCATCCTTTCTCTGAACGACAATCCAGTTGCCGCGTATCTGCGAGACGAACACCGGCGTTGACTTTTCTATGTACTCGTTATCGGAGATCACGTCAAATATTTCCCCGTTTATTTCAGCTTTTCCGGAAGGCCGCAGAAAGGTAAGGGCGATTCCGGCATCGCCGGTTTTTATGCGCTTGGTCTCCTCCGAATCCGCATGGGCGCCCCCCAGATCCGATACCAGAAACGGCCCTTCATTTTTACTGGAAATCCTCGGCAGAAGGAAACGGACGACGAGTAGTCCCCCCAGAAACGCGAGGATAAAGGAGCCCAGAACCCGGATAATATTGTTGACGAGGATATCCATCTGCCAGGGAATATCCGGATCCGGCACGACAAAATCCTGCAGCGCCAGAACAAAGCCGACGGTGATAAGCGCGGCCCCCGCTAGCCCCGCAATGCCGAAGCCCGGCAGGACAAAAACTTCCACTCCCATGAGAACAAGACCCAAAAGAATGATCAGAAATTCCGTGTAGTCGGCCAGCCCCACCGCGTACTGGCCGAAAAAAACGATAGCCAGAAGAATCACGCCGATGGTTCCGGGAAACCCGAAACCAGGGGCCTGCATTTCTACATACAGGGCCGCAAGGCCGATCATGAGCAAAACCGGGGCGATGCTCCCGATCAACCGGACCATCTCTTCCGACCAGCTGGGCGTTACACGGACCAGCGTATAATCGTCATACCCCATCCGGGCGAGCATGGCCGGAATATCGGGAACGCTCATCCTTGAAAAACCGTAGGTTTCGGCTTCCCGGTCGTGCATGGTCAGAAGCTGCCCTTCCGGGACCACGGTTTTTCTGGATGCGATCTTCCCCCGTTCATCCTCGGCAAGGTCCTGGTATGCCGCTTCCGTCATGTACGCAACCGTCCCGTCTTCCATCGTGATCTCGTAAACCACGATCTCCAAGGTCACCATTGCCTCGGTGAGGGCCACAGGATAATTGTTTCTTTCGGCCAGGGAGCGAAACTTCGCGCGAATCGGCGACTGATATTTTTCGCCCAGCATTTCCGGGCCTTCCGTCCCCATGGCAATGGGCGCCGTATCCCCTATGGTGGATCCGGGCGCCATTACCAGTTCGCTGGATGCCAGGGCGATCAACGCTCCTGCAGAAATGGCCTTTTCCCGTACGAAGGAGACGGTCTTTCCCTCCGGGAAGCGGATAAGGGTATCAACGATCTCCATGGCCGAATCCACCCGACCGCCGTACGTGTCTACGTCCACAACAACAAGCCTGTAGGGGGCCTGGGTGATTTCACGCTGTGCCCGTTTAATGTACGCGGACATGCCGGGATCTACGGTTCCCGAAACCTCAATGACATATATGGGGGCATCATTGTTTTCTCTGGCCTGGAAAGATGCGGGAAGAAGCAGAAAAACAGCCGCCGCAGACAACCAGGCAAGTATGCGAAAAGAAACCGTCCGGTACGCCATTTTTTTGCCGTCCAAAACCGCCTTTTTACGAGTCCATGATTTTTGCAAAATCAAAACAAAATATATATCATTCTATTTGATTACTATGACACCGGTTTTCTGTCAATATATTGCCGGTTGCAGGGGCATGCTCCTCCCGTCTGCCAATCATCCGGAGAAGGGGACGGGCCACTCTTTTTTATTGTCACCCATCCGGCATGCATGCTACTCTTATTTTTAATAATATCCTTACAACCTATTCCATGAAAGGTTTGTTTTATGCCCAAAACCCATTACTGGCCGGATGAGTATATCAAAAAACGCATGGACGCAAAACAGGCCATGTCCCTTATAAAATCTGGACAGCGGGTCTTTATCGGCTCTTCCTGCGGGGAGCCCCAGCACTTGGTAAAATCCCTGATCGAGCATGCAGGCTACTTCACGGATCTCGAAATCGTCCGCCTGATGAGTCTTGAAAAATCGCCCATCACAATGCTCGCCAATGAAAACCGGATTGAGCAGTTCAGCATCCGCAACATATACCAGGGCTCTGCAGGGGCGAAACATCTTGCGTCAAACAAACCGTTTATTACGCCCATGAACATGTCCGCGGTTCCGGACATGTTTCTCAAACGGCACCTGCCCCTGAACGCCGCCTTTATCCAGACCTCGCCGCCCGACGATTTCGGATGGATGAGCATGGGGATTTCTGTTGACGTGGGCATGGCTGCCGCCCAATCGGCGGACATGGTGATCGTGCAGGTAAACAGCAACATGCCCAGGGTGCTGGGGCACAGCTTCATCCATGTCAACGACGTCGATATCATCGTCGAACAGGACGAGCCCCTGCTGACCATTGAACAGCTGCCGGAATTCGAATCCGCCCACAAAATCGCCCGGCAGGTGGCGACGCTGATCGAAGACGGGGCCACTTTCCAGCTTGGGCTGGGCGCCACACCAAAGGCGATTCTCCTGGCACTGGCGGACAAAAACGACCTGGGGGTGCATACGCAGTATGTCATTGACGGCATCATGAACCTGGTGGCAATCGGAAACATCACCAATCGTTACAAAGGGCTCAACGACGGCAAAACCGTTGCATCCAACGCCGCGGGCTCCGTGCACCTTTATGAATTCGTCCATGACAATCCCTCCATTGAATTCTATCCCTCAGACTATGTGAACAATCCGGGCATCATCGCCCAGAACAGAAAAATGGTCACTATCAACATGGTCATGGAAATGGATATTACCGGGCAGGCGGCGGTGGACGCCCTCCCGCACAATTACTTTGCCGGGGTATCGAGCATGGTGGACTTCATGCGCGGGGCCTTCATTTCGCCGGGGGGGAAATCCATCCTCCTGATTCCGTCGACGTCCATCGACGGCAAAGACAGCCGGATCGTTTCAGAACTCACCAGCGGCGTGGTCGTACCCAGAAACGACGTATCCTACGTGATCAGCGAGTACGGGGCGGTCAATCTTTTCGGCAAGAATCTCCAGGAACGGGCCACCGCGATGATCAGCCTCGCCCATCCGGATTTCCGGGAGGAACTGTTTGAAAAAGCTAAGGAAAAGGGATACATGACACCGGGCCGGAAACTGGGCGACTCCATCCGAAGCGTCTATCCGGCGGCCCTTGAAGAAAAACGGAAAACCGGGGAGACAACGATTATCTACCGACCGGCCAAACCGGTCGATATCCGGCGTATCCAGGAGCACTTCTACAACCTGGACAAAAAAGATGTCATTGCCCGGTTTTTCTACGAAAAAACGCAGTTTTTGCGCAACGACATAGAAAACATCGCTGAAACGGATTATGTCAGAAACCTCACCCTTTTGGCGATTACGGGGGAATTCGGATTCGGATCGGTGATCGGCATCGGCGCCTACATGCTCGAAAAAGCGCACAACATCGCCGAGGTCGCTTTTTCGGTAAGCCGGGGCTGGCAGGGAAAGGGAGTTGCCACCACACTGATCAACAAGCTTGCCAACGCGGCGCAGGACAACGGCATCAGCGGCCTTGTCGCCTATACCGATCCGTCCAACCAGGCAATGATCAAACTGTTTCACAAGCTGCCGTTTAAAATTCATAAAAAACGCGAAGACGATATCATCGTACTCAACTGCTTCTTTGAGGCGAAAACCGACACGCCGGAAGCATCCTGATGAACGGTTCACGCAGCCGGACGGATGACAAAAACCCTTTGCATCTCCGCGTCGGCGCAACCATGGATGACCGCTTTCTCGAGCACAAGACCGGGCATTCCCATCCGGAGCACCCCCGGCGGCTGGCTGAAATCCATCGCATGATCGAGCGGGAGTTCAAGGACCGCCTCATGATCGTCCGACCGGAACCAGCCACGGTGGAGCAGGTGGAAACGGTGCATACGCCGGGACATGTCCGGGCCATACTCAAAACCGCTGAGCAGCGCATGAGCAGCATGTCGCCGGATACACAGGTGAGCGCAAGGACGTACATGGCGGCATGGCTTGCAGCGGGTGCGTGCATACAGGGAATCGATCTACTGTTAAACGACGCTGCAGACGCCTTTTTCGCACTCATACGCCCTCCCGGACACCATGCCCTGGCGGATCGGGCGGGCGGGTTCTGTATTTTCAACAACATCGCCATTGCCGCCCGCTACGCCATGAAATGCTTCGGACTGGAGCGCATCCTGGTCATCGACTGGGATATCCATCACGGCAACGGCATTAACGACCTGTTTTACAACGAGCGCCGCCTGTATTACTATTCGACCCATGACATTTTGCTCTATCCCTATTCAGGGCGTGCGGAAGATGTCGGGGACGGCCCGGGGCGGGGCTACACCATGAACATCCCCCTGCTCCGCGAAATGACCGATGACGACATGGTATATCTATACAATCAGACGCTGCTCCCGGTCCTTTCCGGTTACAGGCCCCAATTGATCATGGTGGCGGCCGGATTCGACGCCCATGCCGACGATCCGATAAGCAAGTGCGGTTTTACGGAAAACATTTACGCCCGCATCATCCGCCTGGTCATGGATTTTTTTATCCGAGGCGGTAGACCCATGCCGCCATTGTTCCTGGCCCTCGAAGGGGGATATGAGCCAAGGGCGTTAACAGCATCGGTTCGAACGGTATTGAGGACGCTCATTAAAAACGGCGTATCCCCAAAGCCGCCGGACAGCACAAATGCGGCCCTAATGAACCGCATCCGGGAAATTGGGTCGATTCATACGCCATACGGGGTTATATAGCATGATTAAAGCCAGAATTCCGGCATCGTATCCGGATACGGCGAATCTGTGCGACTACGAAAACACGCGCGCCTCCTTTTCCTGGAAGGATGTTGAAAGCCGGTTTTACCCCGATGGAGAGGACAATTGCAATATTATCGACGCCTCCATCGACCGGTGGGCGGAAAATCCGGCTACCCGGGATCACCTGGCGCTGGTTTTCGAATCCAAAAATTGCCGGCAGACCTGGACATACGTGGAACTCCGGGACGTCTCCTGCAGATGGGCCCGGATGCTTGAAAAATACGGCTTTACCAAGGGCGACCGCCTCATGGTTTTCATGCCGGCATGCCCGGAAATATGGTTTGCCATGGCTGCCTGCGCGCGGCTCGGGATAACCTTCTGCCCTGTATTTCCCACGTCAACCCCCCATGAAGTCGAAGGACGGGTCGCCGGAATCGCCCCGAAAGGCGTGTTGACCACCCCCGATCTTGTTGAAAAACTGCCATCTGGGTCCGCCAAAAAGATAGATGTTGTATTTCTGCAGAACGGTCCCGCACGGGGTATTTTCCCATGTGAAGTCATCGCCCCGGACATTGCCGCACAAATGCCTTCGGAGCATATCCTCCGCTTTTTCCCGAAAACCACCCCCCTCTACATGATATTCACCTCCGGATCCACGCGTCCCCCCAAGGGGATCATCCATTGTCATGGGGATATGACCGGCATTTATACGACGGCCGAATGGGTGCTTGATGTAAAACCCGACACCCTGCTCTGGACGGATGCGGATCCGGCTTGGGTAACCGGCACTGTTTACGGGGCATACGCGCCGTGGCTTCACGGAATAACAAGCCTTGTGGTCGGGGATGGTTTTTCCGCGGCAAAGTGGTATCATCTCCTTGAAAAGCACCGGGTATCCGTCTGGTATACCACCCCGCGCATTCTGAACGAATTAATTGCAGCCGGGGAAGACCTGCCGACACGGTATGATTTTTCGGCCCTTCTGCATATCGCCACGGTGGGGGCGCCGCTCGTTCCGGACGCCATCTACTGGTGCCGCAAACATCTGAAACGCACCCCCCACGACACCTGGTGGATGACGGAAACCGGGGTTGTATGCATTGCAAACACGCCGGGCTCCGATATAAAACCCGGTTCCATGGGACGCCCCCTGCCGGGCTTGACGACGGCCGTTCTGGACGAAAGCGGCAATCCATTCCCTCCCCTGTCGATCGGGGAGCTGGCCCTTTCATCGGGCTGGCCGGGGATGATGACCGGGATATTCCATGATCCGAACCGATACGAGACCTTTTTTTCGGGTGGCGGGTGGTTTTTAACCGGTGACATCGCCCTGCAGGATGAAGAGGGCTATTTTTACCACCACGGGCGGCATGACGACCTGTTAAAAACAGGCGACAACAAGCTGATGGGGCCCTTTGAAATCGAACAACTGCTCTGCATGCATCCGGCAGTGGCCGAAGCGGCGGTCATCGCCAAGAGCGCCCAACCGGGGGACGCCCTTTCCTGCCTGAAGGCCTTTATCACTCCTTCCAAGGGATATATGCCGTCGGCTCGGCTCTCCTACGAGATCAAAGCCTTCCTTAAGGGGAACCTGGCGGCCGACCTGGTCGTCGAAGAAGTGGAATTTATAGCCTCTCTTCCGAGAACCCTGAGCGGCAAGCTGTTGCGGCGCGTCCTTCGCGCAAGAGAACTGGGGCTTCCCGGCGGCGAGCCGAAAAACATGAAAGACTGATTGTTGTGAATATGGACGATTCAAGCATTCTGGATACAGAGGGGATTCCAGCCGATCCCGAGAAGCACCGGGATCCGGTGCGGGTACTGGTTGCGGACGACGAGGCCGGGACCCGTCTTCTTTTGCGTAAAAAACTGGAGGAGGCCGGCTACACGGTCATTTGCGCAAAAAACGGCCGGGAAGCCATAAACCGGCTTTCGAACAGCATCTCCGCCGCGGTCGTAGACCTGAAAATGCCCGATATCGACGGCATGGAATGCCTCCGCCATATACGGAAAAAGTTTCCGGATCTTTCCCCCATAATGCTTACGGCAAGTGAGAATATTGCCAACGCGGTGGAAGCCATGAAGCAGGGCGCGCTGGATTACGTAACCAAGCCCTTCAACGCCAGGCAGCTTATTGCCCTGATCGAAAAAGCCGTTGATTCATTTGACCAGTCAAAACGCCTGCGGGAAACGGAGCAGAAACTGGCCCTTGAGCGGCAGCACCAGCTATTCGTTGCCTCGCAAATACAGCAATCCCTGCTTTTGGGGCAGCCGCCGGAAAACTTCGAAGGACTGGAGATTGCACATATTGCCATCCCCTCGCAACAAATAGACGGTGATTTTATCGACTTTATCCGCCAAAGCCCCCATGTTCTGGACGTTGTCGTAGCGGATGTAATGGGAAAGGGAATTATGGCGGCCTTCATCGGAGCGGCCCTGAAAAGCGCATTCCTGAAGGTCTTAAATGATGCCGCCACGTCTTCGCCGTTAAAAAATACACCAGAACCCGACCATCTCGTTGCTGCCGTCCACAATCACATGATCGCCCAGATGGAACGGTTTGAAACATTCGTGACCCTTTGCTACGGCCGCTTCGAAATGGAAAAAAACCGTTTTCTGTTTGTCGACTGCGGCCATGTCCGTACCATTCACTACCGGCATGCGGAAAAAAGCGTCACCCTGCTCCGCGGCGCCAACATGCCGCTGGGTTTCCCTGAAAGCAAAGGATTCCGGCAATTTCAAGCCGATTTTTCGCCGGGGGACCTGTTCTTATTCTACTCGGACGGGGTGACCGAAGCCGAAAACCCGGAAGGCGAACTCTTTGGTGAAACCCGGCTGGTGGATTATGTCGAAGCGGCTGCCTATCAATCGCCGGAAAATCTGGCCGCGGGAATCCGCCAGGAGCTCTCCAGATTCACGGAAACAGATATTTTTCAGGATGATTTCACATGCGTTGCCGTGCGCATCACCGCACTTCCCTGCCAAAAAAGATTGCTCCGCCGGGAACGGCTCGAGATCGAAAGCGATCTTCAACAAATCAGTGACGTCAGGACGTTTGTCATTGATTTCTGCAAATGTTTACCGGTAACGGTGGATGAGGACCGGCTGGCCGGAATTGAAATTGCGGCCGTGGAAGTTGTTGCCAATATCATAAAACATGCCTATCACCTCAAAACCGATAAAACGATTGAAATCCTGGCCCTTGCCGTTACAGACGGGCTGGAACTCGAATTCCGGGACAGCGGCGAGAATTTCGATCCGGCAGACGTTCCCGCCCCGGAGTTGGACGGAAACCGGGAAAACGGCAGGGGATGCTTCATCATCGCACAAACGGCGGACGAGATCAGTTATTTTCGCGATGAAACCCATGGGAAAAACTGCACGCGATTGAAGTTTATCTGGGAGGTATCCGATTAAGGCGCGTCTTTCAGCAAGAACATCATGGGATGGCCGATAGCGCCCATATGATGCCGGTGCCCCGGGCCCTTCCCGTCAACCAGAAACCCCAAAAAAAAAATACATTCATGCACAGCGATTCCATCGTTATACTGGGCGTTCCCGTCGACAACCTAGACATGGAAGAAACGATTTCCCGCCTGTTTTCCATGGCCCGGGCATATGACGAAGACGGCCGGCCGCGCATGGCCGTTGCTGTTACCGCCGATACCATCATGCGCATTCGAAGGTCCGCGTATAAAATACCGGCCGGTGACGCAAACCCTTTAAAAAATGGCGGTTTCCGGATAAACACGCTGCGCAGTGCGGACCTGATGATACCTGTGGGCCTTCCCGTGGCCTGGGCCTCCCGGATTCTGGGCATAAAACCGAAAAAACGGATTTCCGCCGCCGGTTTTTTTAAAAATTTCCTTAAAACCGCCTTATCGGCCGGAAAATCGACGCTGCTGCTTCAAAAAGCACCTGCCCCGGCGCAATCTTCAAAAACAGATATCCGTTATGACGGCTTCTTCCTGACCCGGACGGCGCTCCCCGATGGGGAGGGAGGCGCCATCGATACGCAGGGCGGCAGGGACAACGCCCGCTCCCCTGCTTCAACGCCGTGCGCGATCCTTCTTGAATCGATGCATGAATACGTCAACAGCGCCGGCGCCGATTTCCTGATAATCGACATCAACCATCCGAAGCTGGCCGCATGGTTCGAACAATCGAAAAACCGTATCCATGTGCCGGTCATACTGCTGGTGTCGGGAACCGGTGAAATACAACGCGCTGCACGGAAAATCCGATATGCCGGCGGGCAAACCGGTGCAAAAGAGCACCTTAACATCGAAAAACAGTCGTTTTCCACCGGTTTTGCAAAACGCATGTATCATCATTACTTTCAGCTCGGCCTTTTGCTGCTCCCCCTTGTCATATATCAAAAATACAATCAGGCCGTATTCAGTTTTCGCCACCAGCCGTCAACGATTCCATCGGTCAAAAGCGCATCGCCGAAAACCGTGCGGGGACTGTCAATCAAAGTCATTTCAATGCCCGATCCCATGGATGCGTCCGTTGCGGAAGATATCCGCGCAAAAATACGGAAAATGTCGCAGATCGCTCCGAAAATCGTCCTCGACTTCTCCCGCGTCAATTTCATGGACTCGTCGGGGCTTGGCCTGCTGATGGGCCTGTGCCGTGCCTCGTCCGCGGAAAACCGGGAAATATTTCTCACAGGGGTGAAACCGAAGATTTACCATTTTTTTAAATTGACAAAAACAATTGATTTTTTTGAAGATCGAATAATGGAGACTCTTTTCGATATCGTTGAAACCATCCGGAAACGCGTATCGAATTCTTCCTTCTACTACCTTTCCGTGATTCGCAGCAATGCCGTGGTCTTGAATCTCTACGGCAAACTCGATGCAGCGGAACTCATGGATATCAATACAGAAATTCTAAAGGAACAGGTGTCGGGAAAGGATGCCATCATCAACCTGACGGAACTCGCGTTTATGGACAGCGCCGGCCTCCGGTTGCTTGTAAAGCTTC
>JAWOAV010000187.1:0-22237 GCA_046498365.1 Desulfosalsimonadaceae bacterium | reverse complement strand
CGACCTGATACGGGTGCACGGCATTCAGCTCGAGGTGGACGATCCTTCCGAATATCTGGCCGCAGCGCGTGAGAATGCCGTAACAAAGGCCAGGGAGAAGGCCGAGCAACTGGCAGAACTCGCAGGGGTTGGCGGCGTCAGCCTTTCTACCATCCATGCCAGCAAAGGGCTGGAATATCACGTTGTGTTCGTGGTCGGATGCGAAGAAAACCTTCTGCCGCACTGGAAATCCATGGATTCGGAAGAAGAGATCCAGGAAGAGCGTCGTCTGATGTATGTCGCAATGACCCGGGCCGAAAAATTTCTTTTTCTGAGTTCGGCGGGCTACAGAAAAGGACAGTACAATCCCCGAAGCAGATTCATCGAGGAAATTTCTGCGGCTTGACACTTTGTTTATCAAAACGTATTATCGGAATAATTTTTAGAATCATCCTATCCGGACCGGAGGTCCGAAATACCAATACAATATCCGGAGGAATCCATGACAGAAATCGTTGATATTATCGCAAGAGAGATTCTTGATTCACGAGGGAATCCGACCCTGGAGGTCGATGTGTTCCTGGAAAGCGGGGCCACGGGACGTGCCGCTGTTCCTTCCGGGGCATCCACCGGCACCCGTGAAGCGCTGGAACTCCGTGATGGGGATAAGTCGAGATACGGCGGCAAGGGCGTATCCACAGCCGTGGACAACGTGAACAACATTATCGCGCCGGCGGTTTTTGAAATGGATGCAGCCGACCAGTACGAACTCGATATGACAATGATCGAGCTCGACGGCACCGATAACAAGTCAAAGCTCGGTGCAAACGCGATTTTGGGCGTGTCCATGGCGGCGGCCAGGGCGGCGGCCGATGCCTATGGTCTTCCCCTGTACCGCTATATCGGCGGCATCGGCGCCAAATTCCTGCCGGTGCCGATGATGAATATTGTCAACGGGGGATCCCACGCTGCAAACAATCTGGACATCCAGGAATTTATGATCATACCGGTGGGGGCGAAGACAATTGCCCAGGCTGTTCGGATGGGGGCTGAAGTGTTCCAGAACCTGAAAAAACTTCTGGCCGAAAAAAACATGGTTACCGCCGTGGGGGATGAAGGCGGTTTTGCCCCCAACCTGAAGTCCAATGAAGAAGCGCTGAAAGTGATCATCGAGGCTGTGGAACGCGCCGGCTATAAACCGGGCCGCGATATCGGCCTTGCTCTGGATGCCGCCGCAAACGAGTTCTACAAGGACGGCAAGTATATTCTCCAGTCGGAAAACAGGCAGTTGCGTTCGGAGGAAATGATCGACTACTACGGCGACCTGGTTGAACGGTACCCCATTTTTTCTATCGAAGACGGCCTGGCGGAACAAGACTGGGACAACTGGCCGTTGATGACCGAAAAACTAGGGCGTTTTGTGCAGCTTGTCGGCGACGACGTGTTTGTTACCAACCCGGAAATCTTTTCAAAAGGCATTGAAGACGGCCTCGCCAACGCCATCCTGATCAAGCTCAACCAGATCGGAACCGTTACCGAAACCCTCCAAACGATCGACATTGCCAAAAATGCCGGGTATGCGACCATTATTTCGCATCGTTCCGGAGAAACCGAGGACACTTTTATCGCGGATCTGGCGGTGGGGGTCTCCGGCGGACAGATCAAAACCGGGTCATTGTCGAGAAGCGACCGGGTGGCCAAATACAACCAATTGATCCGTATAGAAGAAGAACTTGGCAGAAGTGCCCGGATAGCCCCGAACATCTTCTTTTCGTAAACCTGCAGACAGGTAGGTGGAATATAGATGATATTTACGGGAAAATCGGCTTGCAGGCTGATTGCGCTTTTCATTGGGGCCGCTGCTGTTTCTGCGTTGGTGTCCGTTTCTTATGGGTATGTGCTTCCTGCACCCTATATCATGGAACAAATGGTTTCTGCCATGGGCGTGCCACCGAAGTTTCAGGTTAACCAGACCATTCACATAACGGAAAACCGCAGCGGCAGCGGTGACGACAGGGAATCGGCGGAGCCGCTTGTCTATAGGCAGTCCATGCGGTATCGTATGCCCGGAATTTTCCGCGCCGACATCTCCAGCCAGGATATGCGCCATGTCTATATTTCAATTCCCGGCGAGGCGCTCACCGTCATTGATGAGGGCATCGTATCTCAATCCGAAAACCCTTTTTACAGCTACGGCATTCTGTTTTCATACGGGCGGAGAGCCGAATTGACCGACCGGTTGAAAGAACTGGGGATCGATGTGCATGTGTCCAGCCTCGGCCGCCTGGACAAAACCATTTGCTACGTCATCGGCGCCCGATATCCCGATGCGGACGTCCCCCAGTTGTGGGTCGACAGGGAAAACTTTATGCCGGTGAGGCTTGTTCCATCCGCTGCGGACAATGATGACGAAACCCCGGCCCAGGAGATTCGGTTTTCACAGTGGCGCCGCTTTAACGGCATACGCTATCCCGGTGAAATCGTATTTCTCGAAGAGGGGGCGGTTGTTCAGGAAATCGTCGTTGATTCCATTGACGCGAATCCGGTTTTTGAACCGGGTATATTTGATATTCAGAAGCTGACATCTTCACTAAAAGATAAAGGGGATGAGGACAAAACGGATGGGGACAAAGATATTTCTGACGAAATTCAGCAGGAGATCGATCAGTTCAAACGTATTTTCGAATAGCGACAGGTAGGGGGTCTTGCAAAAGGCGCCGATATTACGCAGCACAAACTTACGTCAAGGAAAGATTATGCCAGGCAAAACAAAGTTCATCTTCGTAACCGGCGGGGTTCTTTCATCCCTGGGGAAGGGTCTGGCCTCGGCCTCCATCGGTGCACTGCTTGAAAGCCGCGGCTTGAGCGTAACGCTTCTCAAGCTGGACCCTTACATCAACGTTGATCCCGGAACAATGAATCCCTTTCAGCACGGCGAGGTATTTGTGACGGATGACGGGGCGGAAACAGACCTTGACCTGGGGCATTACGAACGCTTCGTCACTGTCCGGCTGGGACGGGACAACAATTACACGACCGGCAAGATTTATCATTCGGTGATCAGCAAGGAGCGCCGCGGGGATTACCTGGGAGGCACCGTACAGGTGATTCCCCATATTACCGATGAAATCAAGGCCTCCATTTTTAAAACCGCGGATGATTATGATTTTGTTATCGTCGAGATCGGTGGCACGATCGGCGATATTGAAAGCCTGCCGTTTCTGGAAGCCATTCGCCAGTTCCGCTTTGACGCGGGCAAGGAAAATGTGCTCTACATCCACCTGACTTATATTCCCTACATCGCCGCCGCCGGGGAACTCAAAACCAAGCCGACCCAGCACAGTGTAAAGGAGCTTCGAAGCATCGGGATTCAGCCGGATTTGCTCCTTTGCCGAACGGATCGATACCTGCCCAAAGAGATGAAGGCCAAGATCGCCCTGTTCTGCAATGTGAGCCAGGATGCTGTCATTACCGCAAAAGACGTGGATTGTATTTATGAAGTTCCCCTGGTTTTTCACCATGAAGGCCTTGACGCCAAGCTGCTTGAAGTGTTGAATGTGTGGACCGGAACCCCTCGCCTGGATGACTGGATCCAGCTTGTGGAACGCTGCAAGAATCCCGCTTACAGCGTTTCCATTGCCGTTGTCGGGAAGTATACCGATTTGACGGAATCCTACAAAAGCTTAAACGAGGCGCTCTACCACGGCGGTATTGCAAACAATTCGGCCGTCGCGCTTCGGTTTATCGACTCCGGCACCCTTGATCCTGAAAATTATGAAAAAGAACTGGCCGGAGTGGACGGCGTGCTCGTACCCGGGGGATTCGGCTCCAGGGGGGTTGAGGGAAAAATCCTGTCCATAAAATATGCCCGTGAGAATGACATTCCTTTTTTCGGTATATGCCTCGGCATGCAACTGGCGGTGATCGAATTTGCCAGAAGCGTTTTGGGCATTGAGGGTGCGCACAGTTCGGAATTTGATCCGGAAACCGCATCCCCGGTAATTTACCTGATGACCGAATGGTATGATGAAAGGGCCCAATGCATTCAGCGAAGGGATATTACATCTGATAAAGGCGGCACCATGCGCCTGGGCGCGTATCCCTGCAAGATTGAAAAAGACACCCTGGCCTACGCGGCCTACCGGCAGGACATGATCTCCGAGCGCCACCGGCACCGGTATGAATTCAACATGTCCTTCCGGGAGCCGATGGAAAGCAGCGGTCTGGTTTTTTCCGGTTTTTCTCCAAAGGGGGATCTCGTGGAGATCGTTGAGCTCAAGGATCATCCGTGGTTTTTGGGATGCCAGTTCCATCCGGAATTCAAATCCCGGCCGATGGTTCCGCACCCGTTGTTCGAGGACTTTATAAAGGCGGCATTGAAGCGAAAAACCGCGTTTGCCGATATTGAAAGCCCCTGATGCAATCCTTCCAAAAAAACGGTATCCGGTGTTTGCCTGCACTCAAAAAAGGAGACCGGATCGGGGCGGTTGCCCCGGCAAGCCCGTTTGACCGCGATCAATTTTTTGCGGGGCGCAAAATCCTTGAGGATATGGGCTTTGCGGTTGTTTATGCGGACGATATTTTCAACAGGGAAGGATATGTTGCGGGCACGGATGTCCACCGACTGGCAATGCTTCACGAAATGTTTGCCGATTCCACGATACAGGCTGTATGGTGCGCCAGGGGCGGCTACGGCTCCATGCGCCTGCTTCCCTATCTGGATATCAAAGCAATCCGCAAAAACCCGAAGCTGTTTATCGGGTCAAGCGATATTACCGCCCTGCTGAATTTTCTTTGCGCCCGGTGCGGTATGATTACCCTGCATGGCCCAATGATCACGACGTTGGCCCGCGCCGATGAACAATCCATCCAAAGCCTTGCCGATGCCGTTACAGGAGGCAGGCCCATTGCGGTTTCCGCCGACTCCCTGGAAACGATCGTTGCCGGCCGGGCAACAGGCCCGGTAGCGGGCGGCAACCTGACCACGCTGGCCCACTTGATGGGAACCCCTTTTTTCCCGGATCTGACGGGCGCCATTGTCTTTCTTGAAGATATCGGTGAAAAACCGTATCGCATCGACCGAATGCTGACCCAGCTGTTTTTTTCAGGAAGCCTTGATCGTGCGGCGGGCATTTGCCTCGGGACGTATCACAACTGCGGTGAAAAAAAAGAGATGTTGACGGTTTTCAAAGACAGGCTGTCACAGTTGCCGATCCCTGTGGCGGCCGGCTTCCCCGTCGGTCACGGCCCGTCCAGCCGTACCCTTGCGTTCGGCCTTGAAGCACAGCTCGATGCCGTTAACGGAACTCTCTGTTACACGGAAAGTGCGGTTGTTTCAGCGTAGCGGGGATCATCTCAGGCAGACCCTGCCGGCTTTCATCATCGCGGGCGGTATTTTTCCCCGGTCCCGGCCTCAACGTCTGGAAAAACAATGTCTTACTCATCCGTATCCCATTTCAATAAATAATGGATAATGAACCGTTATAGCGCCATAGAAAAATTAATGAACCAGGCAGTATCAGAAGGGGTCTTTCCCGGCGGGGTGCTTTTGGCTGCGCGGGAAGAGGACGTTCTTGTTACTGCGGCTGCCGGCCGCACCAGTATTTTCGATGGGGGGAAAAAAGTAACGCCGGATACCGTCTTTGATCTTGCCTCCCTGACAAAACCGTTTGCCACCGCATTGGCCGTGATGCATTTGGTGTCGGAAGATAAAATCGATATATCGGAACCCATCCGTGGTATACTGGAAGAGGTGTGTCCCCGCGACAAAGAGGAAATTGTCTGGGCGCACCTGCTATGCCACACGTCGGGCCTTCCCGGCTACCGGCCGTACTTTGAAAAGCTCCTGGAAATACCTGAATCAAGACGAAAACCCGCCTTGCGTTCGATGATCCTGAACGAACCGCTGGTGCATCCGCCCGGAAGAAAAACAGTATACAGCGATGTCGGTTTTCTTCTGCTACAGTTCTTACTTGAGGCAATAACCGGAAAATCCTTCCCGCGCTTCATCCAGGAAGATATTTATCCATCCGTTCAAGTTTCCGGGCTCTTTTTCCCCTCGCATACTGATCCGGCCGCCGGCCGCTTGGATTACGCGGCAACCGAAGTGTGCCCTTTCCGGGGTCTCCTTCAAGGCGTGGTGCACGATGAAAACGCTTTTGCCATTGGCGGCGCTGCCGGACATGCGGGTCTTTTCGGCACGGCCGACGCGGTATACCGACTTCTGCGGAAGCTGCTGGCCGCCTACCTGGGATTGCAGACGATCAAATGGTTACGTCCTGAAATCGTCGCTCCTTTTTTCAGGGTCCCGGAAAATACCCAACGAACACCTGGATTTGATGTGCCATCGCGAATAGGGGCAAGCTGCGGAAAGTATTTCAGCAAAGGAAATACGGTGGGGCATCTTGGTTTTACCGGGACGTCTTTCTGGATGGATCTCGAGCGAAAAATTATTGTCATTTTGCTGACGAACCGAGTCCACCCGGTTCGTGAAAATGAAAAAATAAAAAAATTCCGGCCGGTTATTCACGACGAAATCATGCGGCGGCTGCCATAACGTTTCGGGGAAAGAACAAACGCTTACTCTTGGGGGGTTTTTTCCGTCCCCATAAAGAGGATTGACGGTCAAGCAACTTTGGCATGCTGCCGGGAACTGC
The DNA here is from genome assembly GCA_046498365.1 of Desulfosalsimonadaceae bacterium. Lineage (GTDB taxonomy): Bacteria > Desulfobacterota > Desulfobacteria > Desulfobacterales > Desulfosalsimonadaceae > B1SED10-16. The sequence goes on along the minus strand of JAWOAV010000187.1, from coordinate 15,602 downwards.
TGCCAATCGTATTTTTCTGCTTGTAAAGCAGTGCCTTTTTTGTTAGCGGTATATTGATTCAGGCGCGGGTAAACCGGCAAATTTATTTGCCGATCTGGCAACATCCCGCCCTGTGGGGCATGTCCGCAGAAAAACAACAGCGTGAAGCAGTGATGCGGAGCCCATCCTTTTTGCATGAAAGGCTTCTGAATATTCCCGTTATTCTAACGGGGCTGTTGTATTCATGTTCGATTGACCATTCATCCGTATTGTTCCGTCTGCCGGTGGAGATGCAAACCGGCTTTACATAACGTCAAGGAGGTCAGACTTTGTTTTTGGACTCATTGTTCGGATTTTTTTCCAGTGATCTTGCAATTGACCTGGGAACGGCAAATACGCTTGTCTATGTCAGGGGAAAAGGCATTGCACTGAGCGAACCTTCCGTGGTGGCTGTCAGAACCGACGGCCGCGGAAAAAGCAGGGTCCTGGCCGTCGGCCTGGAAGCAAAAAACATGCTGGGGCGGACGCCGGGCAACATCGTTGCCATACGACCCATGCACGACGGCGTGATCGCGGATTTTGACGTTACGGAAGCAATGCTCCGCCACTTTATACAGCGCGTTCATAATCGGCGAACCTTTATCCGTCCGCGGATCGTCGTTGCGGTCCCCACCGGCATCACTCCGGTGGAAAAGCGCGCGGTCAAGGAGGCGGCCGAATCGGCCGGCGCCCGCGAAGTCTTTTTGATTGAAGAACCCATGGCCGCCGCCATCGGGGCGGGAATGCCGATTACGGAACCCGGGTGCAACATGGTGGTCGATATCGGCGGGGGGACGACCGAGGTGGCGGTTATTTCTCTGTCCGGCATCGTGTTTTCCCGCTCCGTCCGCGTAGCCGGGGACAAGATGGATGAAGCGATTATTCAGTACGTCAAGCGCAAATACAATCTCCTGATCGGGGAGCGCACCGCAGAGATCATCAAAATAACCATTGGCAACGCCTTTCCGGAGCCTGACAATTACGAAACGATAGAAGTCAAAGGGCGGGACCTGGTATCGGGCATACCAAAAATCCTGGCCATTGATTCGGAAGAGATCCGCCTGGCCATTTCCGAGCAGATCGACGCTATCGTGGAAACCACAAAAATCGCACTTGAACAGACACCACCCGAACTTTCCGCGGACATTGTTGACCGCGGGATTGTCCTCACCGGGGGGGGCGCGCTGCTGAAAAACCTTGATAAACTGCTTCGTGAGGAAACCGGCCTGCCAATTACCGTTGCAGAAGACCCCCTGTCCACGATCGCCATCGGATCCGGAATGACATTGAACAATATAGATTTCCTGAAACAGGTGATAATCGACTAATCCATGTTTTCCAGAAAAACATTGGTAATTGCAGGGCTTTTGCTCCTTGTCGCGGTAAACGGGGTTGTTTTTTCCTACAATTACATGCGAAAATCTTCTTTTTACCCCGCTGCGGTGGAAACCGCCCTTTTTTTCGTGGGTCCGTTGCAGGACGGCGTTTCACGCGTCACGGGTTTTGCCGGAAACGTCTGGTCCCGGTATTTCATGCTGGTTACCGCTTCCATGGAGAACGAAACGCTGCGCCGGGAACTCGCCGAAGTACGGTATGAATTGCATTTGTGCCGGGAAGAGACCTTGTTGAGGGATCGCGTTGAATCGTTTCTTGAATTCAAGGAAGATACGGAATACGAGATGGTCGTTGCCGATGTGGTGGGGAGGGAGCCCTCGGCATGGTTTGAGTCGATCATTATCAACAAGGGGAAAGCCGACGGCGTGAAAACCGGACTACCCGTAATGGTTCCCGAAGGCATTGTGGGGCAGGTGAGCGGTGTTTCAGGGCATTATGCCAAGGTGCTGCTGATTGTTGACCGCAACAACGCAGTGGACACCCTTGTCCAGAGAACCCGGGCCCGCGGGATTGTACGGGGGCTTTCGAGCAACGCCTGCCGCTTTGAATTCGCCCTTCACAAAGCTGATATCACCACCGGAGATATTGTTATTACTTCCGGACTCGACGGGATTTTTCCCAAGGGACTTCGGGTAGGGCGCGTATCGAAGATTATCCGGAGGAGTTCCGGTATATTTCAGGAGATTGAAATTGCCCCGTTTGTGGATTTCAGCAGGCTGGAAGAAGTTATGGTGATCATAAACCCTCCTGACATTGATCTTTCAGAAAGCTGATCGATCGGAAACCGCGGTGCATGAACGCGTGATTTTTAACCCGGGTACATACGGATAAATGCAATACCTTGTATTTTTTTTCCTTTCTCTTATTGTTGTTGTTCTGCAGACCACTATTTTGCCGAATGCGTTCGGATTCTTGTGGCTTTATGACCTGATCATTCCGCTTGTCATCTATTTCAGCCTTTATCGTCCGTTTCGCGAAGGGTTTTCCATACTCATCGCGGCGGCAATACTGATGGACATGATTTCAGGGGCCCCCGCAGGGATATACCTGACCACTTATATATGGCTTTTTCTGGCTTTCCGGCAGACATGGCGGTTTTTTGATGTAAAGCACAGCCACCTGTTTCCGGCCATCGTTACTATTGGCGTTCTTTTTCAGCAACTGATCTTCTGGGTGGCCATCAGCGCTCAGGCCGGGCATTTCGTGTTTTCTGCAGAAAGCATCCGCCTGGTATTTTTCCAGGTGTTGTGGGTTGTAATTTCTTCCCCGTTCATTTTTTTATTCCTGCAGATGTTTTTCGGGGCAACCGATCGCCTGGTTTCCGGCAAAGCATATGAAAACGGGCAGTCCAATTGAAAAAAGACAGCATGCAATCGGAAAACGGTAAAAAAACGACACCGGAACGATTCTTTCCCAAGGTCGGACCGGACTGGTATCGCAGGCGTTTGCTGAAAATGATACTCTGTATGATCCCGGTGTTTTGTGTTCTTTTGATACAGCTTTTCAACCTTCAGATCCTGCATGGGGAGCAGTATCGCAGTCTCTCTGAAAACAACTGTCTCAGAAAACAGCGCATCCAGCCGCTGCGGGGCCATATATTCGACCGAAACGGTCGGTTGCTCGTGGATAACCGTCCGGCCTTTGACCTGTATATTATCCCGGCGGATGCGACCCCGGTTGAACACACGGCCCGTCAACTGGCCGGATATATATCCCAAACCCCGGAGGAGATCATATCATTGGTGAATGAAAACCGGGGGCCCTACGGGTACCGGCCGGTTTTGCTGAAACCGGATATCGGTCGGGATCTTATGGGGCGACTTATGAGCCGGCGATACCGGCTTCCCGGCATTGTCATCCAGGCAAGCCCGCGAAGAAATTATATCTATGAACGGTTTGCCCCCCACCTGATCGGATACCTGGGCGAGATCAACCCTGGCGAACTTTCCTCAAACCGTTATCCGAACAGGCGCGGCGGTGATATGATCGGGCGGCTCGGTGTGGAAAGGACATTTGAAGACCAGCTTTCAGGAAATCCAGGTGCGAGGGTTGTCCAGGTCAACGCAACAGGGCAGGTAATGTCTGTCCTCGGGGAGGAAGCGTCAAAGCCCGGACACAACGTATATCTGAGCATCGATTTCGATTTGCAGGTCAAAGCGCAGGACCTGCTTGAAGGAAAAACAGGCGCTGTGGTGGCGATTAATCCGTCCAACGGGGAGATTCTCGCAATGGCGAGCAGTCCGCCGTTTGACCAGAAGCTTTTTATTGACGGCATCAGCACAAGGCAATGGCAGCGTTTGCTGAACGATCCGGAGCGACCGCTTAACAACAGGGCGATTCAGTCTGTGTATCCACCCGCATCGACCTATAAAATCATCACGGCCATGGCTGCGCTTGAAGAAGGGATTTTTGGTGCCGATTCCAACGTTTACTGCAACGGTAGGTACAAGCTGGGAGACCGGACCTTCCGCTGCTGGAAAAGGCAGGGGCACGGCCGCCAGGATATTGTAGACGCCATATCCGAATCGTGTGACGTGTTTTTTTACGATGCCGGCAAACAGCTGGGGGTGGACCGGATAGCCAAGTATGCCAGGAAAAGTGGTTTCGGATCGCTGACCGGCATCGATCTTGCCAACGAGGCACGCGGCCTTGTTCCAACCGCCGCATGGAAAAAAGAACGATTCGGGCTTCCATGGTATGCCGGGGAGAATCTTCCCATCGCCATCGGCCAGGGGTATAATCTTGCCACGCCCCTGCAGATGGGGATGCTGACAGCCGCGGTGGCAAACGGGGGCACATTGTATCGTCCGCAGATTATGAAGTGGATTTACAGCGTCGGCGGCAGTGCGGTTACAAAATCCGAACCCGAAATTGCCGCCCGGCTGCCGGCCGGCAAGAAAACCATGCAATTGATCAAACAGGGGATGCACCAGGCGGTAAATGACCGAAAGGGGACTGCGTATTACTATGCCCGTTCTTCGGAGGTGCCGATTTCCGGCAAGACGGGAACCGCCCAGGTAATCAGTCGCCTGACCGATGAATTCGATCTCATGTCCGGCGATGCATTGTCGGATGAACAGCGGCGAAAATTTCTGCCGCATGCCTGGTTTGTCGGCTATGCGCCTTCCGACGAAGCGGTGATCGCTGTATCGGTGTTTGTGGAGCATGGGGAAGGGGGGGCAAGTACGGCGGGTCCCATTGCAAAAGAGTTGATGGTGTCGTATGTTAATGCGCTCGCAAACGGGGACCAGATCGCCGCGAATGGCGATGCGGCCCGCAAAACAGAAGAAAATTGATTACAATCCATCTCAAAAAAATCTTTTGGCCCAATATTTTCGTTGGCGGTAAAATTTAAATCCTCGGAATACTGCAGTATGCCTCCGGTTTCAATTTCACCTCCGCCTTGATCTTGAACCAAAATCTTTTTTTTGAGATGGCTTGTAAGAGAAATATCCGCTGTATTTTGATTTTAAATCCGGAAGAAAGCAGGAGAGGTTTCATGTCAGGTGAAAACAGGAAAGACGCCGGTGCCCCGCAGACCGACCCGGCAGGAAATAACGGGGCGTCAAGCAATTTTATAACCCATATTGTCGAAGAAGATCTGAAAACCGGAAAATACGACGGCCGCGTTGTTACCCGTTTTCCCCCGGAGCCCAATGGGTATCTTCACATCGGGCATGCAAAGTCGATTTGCCTGAATTTTGGCATCGCAAAACAGTACCAGGGAACTTGCCATCTTCGTTTTGACGACACCAACCCCTTGAAGGAAAGCGTCGAATATGTGGAGTCCATCAAAGAAGATGTCCGGTGGCTGGGCTTTGACTGGGAAGATCATCTGTACTATACGTCGGATTATTTTGATATGCTCTACCAGTCCGCCATACAGTTGATTGAAAAAGGGAAGGCATATGTTGACAGCCTTACGCCGGATCAGATTCGCGAATACCGGGGGACATTGAACGAACCCGGCAAAGAAAGCCCGTTCAGGAACCGTTCGATTGCGGAAAATCTCAGCTTGTTTGAAAAAATGGCAAACGGTGAATTTGCGGAGGAAAGCTGCGTGCTGCGGGCAAAAATCGACATGGCTTCCCCCAATATCGTGATGCGGGATCCGACGCTTTACCGGATCCGAAGGAAGGATCATCACCGGACCGGCAGCAAGTGGTGCGTTTATCCCATGTACGACTTCGCCCATTGCCTTTCCGATTCCATTGAAAAAATAACGCACTCCATATGCACCATTGAGTTCGTCAACAACCGGGAGCTCTATGACTGGATTCTCGACGCCTTGGCGGTGTATCATCCCCAGCAGATCGAATTCGCGCGGCTGAATTTGAATTACACCATTTTAAGCAAGCGGCGATTGATCCAGCTCGTGGCGGAAGGGCATGTCAACGGATGGAATGATCCGCGTATGCCGACCATTTCGGGGCTGAAGCGCCGGGGGTACACACCGTCGGCCATCCGGAAGTTTTGCGATGTTATCGGCGTGGCACGGCGCGACAGCACGGTGGATATATCGCTTCTGGAGCATTGCCTGCGGGAAGACCAGAACGTATCCGCGCCCCGTGTCATGGCCGTGCTCAACCCCCTTAAAGTCGTTCTTGAAAATTATCCGGCGGATAGCTCGGAAATGCTCGAGGCTGTCAACAACCCCGAAGACGCATCAATGGGGAAGCGGGAGATCCCCTTTTCCCGGGTGATATATGTCGAACGGGACGATTTCATGGAAAATCCCCCCAAAAAATTTTTCCGCCTTGCCCCGGGGCGAGAAGTGCGGCTTCGGTATGCGTATTTCATCCGGTGCCATGACGTCATCAAGGACGAAGATGGCAATGTTATCGAACTGCGGTGTACCTATGATCCGGAAACCCGGGGGGGGAACTCCCCGCCGGACGGGCGCAAGGTGAAGGCGACATTGCACTGGGTTTCCGAAAAACATGCAATCAATGCGGAAGTCCGGTTGTATGATCACCTGTTCAACGTGGAAAACCCCCTGCATTCCGGTGATTTCAGACAGCACCTCAACCCGGCATCCCTGGTCGTGCTCAACAACTGCAAGCTGGAACCCGGTTTGATGCATGCCTTGCCAGGTACGCATTTCCAGTTTGAGCGCCTGGGTTATTTTTTTTCCGATCCTGTGGATTCCTTGCCCCAAAAACCGGTGTTCAACCGCGTGACCACGCTGCGCGACACGTGGGCAAAGATCAAAAAAGCACAAGGGGCCCCTGGCGGATAACAACCGCCGCAATGCCAGCAACCCCCGGGCCTGCTTATTTGATCTCTTTGATCTCGTAATAGAGGGTGTACCGGGTCAGCCGTTCGACAATTTTTTCGGTCACGGATGACATGTCATGGCCGGTGGCGGGCTTCACCCCGATGGTCACACGGCTGCCATGCACCTTGTCTTCCCCGACGCTTACTTCCACCGTTTCCGCCATATCGCCCAATGCGTGCAATTCGTTTTCGTAGGTGCGGCGGATGGCATCCCACCGGAGTGCGGGCTTGAAAATTTTCCCGACCGGGGTAAGCGGAATTTGCGGTGTGATAATGATTTCCTTGGGGACAGCCGCCTTTTCGCCCACATGCGATTTGGCCCATGCCATAATTTCCGCTTCATCCAGGTCAGCGCCTTCGGCCAGCTCCACGTATGCGACCGGGACCTCCCCGGCATGTGGATCCGGCCGGCCGACCGCTGCAACGGTCTTGATTTTGGGCATTTTATACAGCGGTTCCTCGATGGCGGCCGGATCGATGTTGTGACCGCCGCGGATGATCAACTCCTTTTTCCGGCCGGTCAGCCAGAGATATCCGTCTTCGTCCAGACGCCCGAGATCGCCGGTATTGAAGAAGTCCCCGGGGAGCCATATGCCCTGGTTATGGGCTTCTTCCACGTATCCTTTGAATATGTTCGGCCCCTTGATGGCGATCGTTCCGATTTCGCCGGGACCGGCATCCCGGACATAATTTCCGGTTTCATCCAAAATCACGATCTTCACCTGCTGGTAGGGCATCCGTATGCCAACGCTGCCGACCTTCCGTTCCCCGTCTTTGGGGTTGATGGCGGAGGCTACCGCGCCTTCGGTAAGACCGTACCCTTCCAGGATTTTCATGCCGGTGTGGGCCTCGAACCTCTTGAAAAGCTCAACGGAAAGCGGAGCTGCGCCGCAGATGGCATAATCGAGGGAAGAGATGTCCGCATCCCCGACCGGTATATCAAGCAGAACCGAAAGGATGGTGGGGACCGCGGAAAATTTTTCCGCCCGGTACTTTTCAACGATTTTATAAAAGTTTTTCATGATCGACGGGTCCCGGTATCCCATGGGGGAGAGGATGACCACCCGCCCGGCAAAGGAAAACGGGGTAAGCCCGGTGACGATCGTTCCGTTGCAGTGAAAAAGGGGAAGGCCGCAAAGGAGTGTCGCCCCTTTTTCAAATCCGCCCATGATGGAAAGGTCATGGGTCATGACCACTTCATTGTAGTGGGTGCGCCTTGCGAGTTTGGGCGTTCCGGTGGTTCCGCCGGTATGGTACAGGGAAGCGATATCGTCCGGATGGATGTCCCTTTCGAATGTGTAGCGGTCCGCCGGGTATGAGTCGATGACATCGTCATAACCGATGATATTTTCGGCCTCATCCCCCGGCCCCATGACGCGGATCACGTACTTGAGCGTCGGAATATCCTTGCGTATGGCGTCGATTTTCTGCCACATGTCACTTCCGGCCATTTCTCCCATGGTGACCAGGACCTTCGTTTGGGCGGATGTGCAGATATCCTTGATGGTCCCCGCTTCGAGCAAAGGGTTTATGGGATTGGCAATGCCCGCGGCCTCGGCCCCCCAGAGGACAAAATGGGTTTGGGGAATATTGGGAAGGACGTAGGTGACGACGTCATCTGGACCGACGCCCAAATCGGCGAACATGTTGGCGGTTTGACGAATCCTGCCGATCAAGCGGCTGTACGGGATATCAACGGGGGATTCGTAGCTGTCCCCGTTGAAAAGGAAGCTGATCGCCGTTGCCTCGGGGTCGATTTTGGCCCCTTTTTCGAGCAATTCAATGGTGGATCGTTCCTTGATTCTTTCCGCATACGGAATTTTTTCAATCTCTTCAATGTCCTTGACGCCCCGGATCAGGAATTTGTCACCCATGACCGCCCTCCTTAGGTTGTTCATTCGTTTCATGTGTATTTGCTGATACTACGAAAAATACCGGTATCATGCTTCCTGCAAAGGCGCGGCGCCACCGTGCCTTATTACGGTGCGAAAGATTGCCCATATTGTTTTAATGATGCGTATGGCATTGCCTGTTTGGATAAGGGCAGGGGCCTTATGTCGACCTGCTGTTTACCCCTTTCCCGATTATGCCCGACCAATATTAAAATTCAATAATTTTTTTGAATTTTTTGAATAAAAAAAAATTTATTTCGAAAGTTGAATCTGATTCAAAAAAAACTTGACATTATGACAAGCAGGGATTTAGAGTTGCTTTGAACGGAAAAAACCAGCGTCCGGCTCTGTTATCATTGAATCGGAATGGTAATACATTGGATCGGATTGGCAGTACGCATTCAATAGCAGCACGTATCGTATATCGCATCGGATGCGCCTCGCATTAATACTGTTGATTCATGTTTTCAGGCAGGGTGCGATTTTGCGGTTTTCCGGCAGGCGAACCGCCTGAGAACGAAAAATTTCAACTACCGGCGGGAGAAAAAAAATGGATTTTGGGTTCACAAAAGAACAGCAGATGTTCAAAAAGGAAATCATCCGGTTTGCCAAAAAGGAGATTGTGCCGCGGGTCCAGGAATTTGATCTTAACAAGCAGTTTGATTTTGAATCCTTTCGAAAGCTCGGCGAATTCGGCATCCTTGGGCTCCATTTTCCGGAGGAATACGGTGGAAGCGGCGCGGATGTCGTCACTACGGTAATGGCCGGAGAAGCCCTCGGGGAGGCCGGCGTGGATGGAGGGCTCACGCTGGCTTATGGCGCCCACTCCTTTTTGTGCGCGGACACGATTTTCAAACATGGCAGCGAAGAACAGCGGAAAAAATACATTCCCAAATTGTGCTCGGGGGAGTGGATCGGGTGCATGGGGCTCACCGAACCGGACGCCGGTTCCGATGTCGCATCCATGAAAAGCACCGCTGAAAAAAAAGGGGACAAATACGTCCTCAACGGGAGCAAGATTTTTATCACCAATGCCCCTGTTGCCAATGTGAGCGTAGTCTACGCAAAAACCGACCCCGATGCAAAACATCAAGGCATATCCGCATTTATCGTGGAAAAGGATACGCCCGGATACACCTGCGGTGAGCCCTTGATCAAGATGGGCGTTCGCACCTCCCAGACCTCCGAGCAGTTTTTCAGCAATTGTGAAATTCCGGCGGAAAATCTGCTGGGGAGCGAAGGGGATGGTTTCAATATGTCCCTGCAGACGGTCGAATGGGACCGAAGCGCGCTTCTGGCCCCCTTTGTCGGGGTGTCCACCTATATGCTCAAACGGTGTGCGGATTATGCAAAAAAACGGGTCCAATTCGGCCGTTCCATTGGCCAGTTCCAGGCGACCAAGCGGAAACTGGCCAATATCCGCATTTTTGGCGAGGCCGCCCGGAGTCTGATATACCGCATTGCCTGGTGCAAGGACCAGGGAAAGCCCCTGAACCATCTCGAGGCCGCGGTGGCCAAACTGTTTGTGGGCGACTGGAGCATGGGGCCGGCAAACGATGCCATGATTCTCCACGGCGGTTATGGATACTGCCATGAATACGACATGGAGCGGATTTTCCGTGACAGTCGCCTGGCGCCCATTGGCGGCGGCACCTCGGATATTCAGAAGATGATTATTTCCAAATTGATGTAATGAGTTATAGCCCGCTGTTTTGCAAAACCCTGAACCAGTGAGGAAAAACAAATGAACTATGAATATTCCCAAAAGGAATTTGAGCTCTTTATCGAGCTGTATCAAATGGTATCGGCGTATTCCGCCAGCCACCCCATGGACACAGGGGGCCCGGATTGCGAAAAGAATATACAAAGGGCAGTGGAAAAACTGGCTCAAACCCCGTATCTGAGACTGGGCCTCTTTGATGTGGAAAATGCGAACGGCCTTGTCACGCTGATGGGTGCCATGGAAGTTGTGGCGGCGATTTCTCCTTCCCTGTATCTTACAGCTGAATACAGCATGCGGCTGCTCGGCAGGGCCCTGGCAGAATGGGGGGATGAAAAGCAGAAAGAAGCGTTTCTCGCTCCCCTTATCTCCGGGTCGGCCATCGGCGCCCTTGCCCTGTGCGAACAAACGGTAAACGTGGACAATGAATCCCTGGCAACTACCGGAGAAAAGCAGGGGGATGAGGTCATCATAAACGGCAGGAAGCAGTTCGTTGTCAATGGCCCCGTTGCGAAAGTGATCGGCGTGGTGGGTACCTGCGACGGCAAGCCGGCAATTTTCCTTGTAGACGGGGATGCGCCGGGTCTGTCGATCAACAGGACGGAAGGGTCGTTTGGCTACAAGGGCGCCGGTATTTCGGAGATGACCCTGGAAAACTGCAAGGTCGATGAAGGACGAATAATCCGATGCAATGAAAAAGAGGACATGGTGTCTGTTCTGCGCTTGTGGGAAAACCAGATCCTGACCGGGGCAAGCCTTGGACTGATGCGGGTGTCCTTTGAAAACGCCCGTGATTATGCCAAGAGCCATAAAACCGGTGGGAAACCGATCATCGCCTACCAGGAGATCGGGTTTAAACTGGCGGAAATGCTGACGCTTTTCCAGACATCCCAGATGCTTGCCATCCGTGCGGCGTGGACCGCTGAAAAACAGCCCAGGGAAGCCCCTGACCTGGCGCTCTGCGCCAAGGTCTTTTGCACGGAATCAGCAGCCAGGGTATCCGGCGACGCGATGAACATTCTCGGAAGCAGCGCGTATTTCGGCGCCAATCCGGTTGAGCACGCCTATTGCTGCGCCCGGTACGGCGAGAGCTTCGGTACATCTACGGAGCTTTCCCGGGTAAAAATCGGCGATGCAGCGCTTGGGATGAAACCATAGGGGTGATAATGGGGGCAAAACGCACATTGAACGGAAAAAAGGATAGTCCCAAAAAGAATGTCGGAGGCGGGGATTTGTCCCGCTCTGCCATACGGCGGCAGCGGGAGCGCGAGTACCGCTACCAGTCTATCCTGAAATCCGCCGAGACCCTTTTTGCCAGAGAAGGGTATCACAAGGCGAGCATGGAAAAAATTGCCGATATGTCGGAGATGTCCGTTGGCGCCCTGTACTTTTATTTTAAAAACAAGGAAGACCTCCTGATTCAGCTCATCGATGAGATCGGATACCGGGTGCGAAGCGTGCTGGGTTCCGCTTTCAACCAATACGGTTCGACCCTGGAAGGATTTAAACGGGCCGGCTACGCATTTTTCGAGGAATTCTGCATGAATCATCCCGAAAAGGTCGCCATCCTTCTCCGGGAGTCGGTGGGAAACAGCGCGGAGGTCGAAAAACACCGAAAAGAAATATCCGAAAAACTGACCGCCGACGTAAAAGCCGCATTGATCCGTGTCAGTGAAACCCAGGGGATTCGCTTCAAGAGCAAATTTTCCGCGGAAGTGATCACCGTCAGCATACTGGGCATCTATGAACGAGTCGCCTACCATTACATGTTCTGGCAGGACATGTCCGAGGATTTGAAGCCCATCGGCCGGGACGCTGTCGATTTTATCTTAGGCGGCATCGAAAATCTCTTTACGGAGAACGCATGCACTTAAAAGGCGGTCTGCACATTCATACCACGTGCTCCGACGGCGAATTGACCATTTTGGAAGTGATACGGATCTATTCGCAGCTGGGGTTCGATTTCATCGCCCTGACCGACCACGATTACCTTATGAGACCTTACTGTTACAGGATTCTTGACCGGATCGACACCGATATGATCATTTTCAAAGGCGTTGAACTCACGGTTTTTGAAAAGGGGTACGTCCATGTCAATCGCATCTGCGGGGATACGGAAACCCTGCATATTTTCAATCACCCTTCCGAGCTTGATCTCCCCATTGAAAAGGTTGTTCAACGGATTGCCGCCGTTGCCCAGCGATATCCCCTCGATGCGGTCGAAGTGACCTCCAAGGGGTTTCGAACCCCTGAATATGAAACCGATGAAATCCCTTTTCACAAAATCGCAACCGATGACTCGCACACCCGCCTTGGGTGCGGTCGGGCCTGGATCGAGATGGACTGCGCGCGGGACAAGGACAGCATCCTCAAGGCGATCAAGAATGGCGATTTCTGGAATTGCTATACCGAATCCCATGGATGCATCCATCCGGCTTCCATCCGGCGCTGAGGCTTTCCATATTCAATTGGGCGGAGAAATGATCACCTTCAAATCGATGGCTTTTTAATACTAAGGAGGGAGAATAAAATGGCAAGAAAAGTTGGTATATGTGCTGTTGCGCAGACGAACTGGGAGCGTGACCGCTGGTACGACCGATTTCAGGGGATGGCCCTGGAGGTCGTCGAATCGCTGCAGGCCCAGACCGGGTTGACGTTTACCCGTCACGAGCCGGGAGAAGGCGTAGACATGTCCGTGAGCGTGTCCGATGATGTGTTCGATGCCCGCACCATTTCCGATAATGCCATGACCGACGTGTTGGGCGCCCATTTCGGATGCGAGGAAAAGGTGGCGCAGGAAGGGATTCAGGCCATTTATTACGGCCTGGCCGCGATTGCATCGGGGCATCATGACATCGTCCTTGTGCTGGGGCACTGCAAGGAGTCCCAGGGAAAAAGCCGCAATATGGTTACCCATCTGGCGTTTGATCCGTTTTACACCCGTCCCGTGGGGATGGATTTCTGTGCGGCAGCCGGACTGCAGGCAATGGCGTACGGCGAAAAATCGAACCTTACCGACGATCACCTGGCCCGCATCGTTGTCCGGGCGAGGGAGAACGCCGCCAAAAATCCCCATACCAGCGGCCTTGAAACTGTGACGGAAAAGCAGGTTCTTGAATCCAGAATGCTGGCCGACCCGATTCGGGAACTCCATGCCTACCCGGTATCCGATGGAGCCGTCGGAATGATCCTGGCCGCCGAGGATGTCGCCAAAAAAATCACGGACAAACCCGTGTGGATCAAGGGCGTCGGCAATTGCATGGACAGCTTTTTCCTGGGTGACCGCGATCTGACCGCCAACATTGCCCTTCGAAAAGCGGCTGAACGCGCCTACAAGCGGGCCGGAATCAACAATCCGGCAAAAGAGCTCGACCTGTTTGAGGTCTCGGACCAGTATGCCTACCAGCTTCCCATGTGGATGGAAGGGCTCGGCCTTTTCGATGAAAGCCGCGGGGCTCAATGGCTTGACGAAGGAGGGCCGGAAAAAATGAACGTCAATCCATCCGGGGGGATGCTTGCCGGGAATTCTTTACTTCTTGGCGGACTGGTTAGAGCGGCAGAGGCCACCCTCCAACTTAAGGGGGAAGCGGGCGACCGGCAGGCCGGTAGTCCGAAAACAGCCCTTGCCCACGGGGTAATGGGGCCTGCCGGGCAGTTTCATTCTGTTGTCATTCTTGAACGGGGTTAGGAGGCATATTATTATGAAAAAAAACAGAAACGTCGGAATAATCGGGGTCGGGCAGTCTGTATATTCAAGCCACAGGGAAGACGTCAACCAGCCGGAAATGATCCATGAAGCCATTGTGGAAGCGCTGGACCAGGCCGGAATCACCATGGATGACGTCGACTGTATCGTCCATGGGAACATGGAGCTTTTCGAAATGGTCCATCAGCCGGACCTGTGGCACACCATTGGAAGCGGTGCATACGGAAAGGAATGCATGAGGGTCACCACCGGGGGAACCACCGGGGCAACCCTCTGCTGCGCTGCGGATTACCTCGTGGCCTCGGGCCTTCATGACATCGTTGTGGCGGTGGGATTTGAAAAGCTTCAGGAAGGGCATACCACCGGGGGCATTACAAATATGGCTGATCCCCTTTGGGCGCGCCAGTTGCAGACCGGCGCCCTGACCGGCATGACTGCCGAGGCAATGATCAACGAGTTTGGCGAGGATCGGGCCAAACGGGCGTCCATGAAGTACCGCATCATGATGGACAAACATGCCATGAAAAATGATAAGGCGCACCGCCGTTTGGGGCTTGAATGGGATCAGGCCGACGATCTCATGGTCAATTCCCCGGCACTGGTGGGAGAGCTCCGCATGATCCACATGTGCTCCCAGAGTGACGGTGCATGCGCCATGGTGTTCGCTTCTCCGGAAAAAGCAAGGGCGCTTTGCGAGCAGCCTGCCTGGGTCAAAGACCACATTACCGTCCACCGGGAGGAGAGCTTTTATGTATTCGGCGATGCCCCGGTGTTGATGACACATAAATACGCTGCGCAGAAACTGTTTGGCCGCAATGGTATTACCGATCCCAAGGAACAGATCGATGTGTTTGAAATGTATGATCCGTCTTCCTGGTGGGGGCTTGACTGGCTGCGGGAATTTCTTCTGCTCGAAAACGACGAGCACCTGAAGATGGTTGAAAATGATGAAATTGCAATCGACGGGAAGTTTCCGGTTAATCCTTCCGGCGGCGTCATCGCGTCCAATCCCATCGGTGCGACCGCCATGATCCGGGTAGGGGAGGCGGCGCTGCAGATCATGGGGAAAGCAGGAGACCGCCAGGTGCCCGGAGATGTGAATACCGCCCTTGCATCCGGTTTCGGGGGGACACTATGGACGGTGCTGACCCTGTTGACAAAAGACGAACCTGAATCCGGCAAATAGACTGAGGAGGCCCAAAATGACGTTTAGCCCATTGGAAGATTATTCCGGTATGAATCTCGGGGACTACATTGACGACTGCGTAAAACGCTACAGCGATTTCCCCTACATCACTTTTTACGGCACGCAATACACCTACGCGGAATTTCAGCACAAAGTACACATCCTGGCCAATTCGTTTATAAAGCTGGGATTTAAAAAAGGCGATTTTATACACGTCTGGGTCCAGAACAGCCCGGAAACACTTATGGCCTATTATGCGGCTATCAAAATCGGCGCGGTTGCCGGCCCCATCAACGGCTGGTGGAAAGGGCCGGAAGTCGAATATCTTCTCAACGATTCAAAAGGCTCCTGCTTGATTGTGGAAGACCAGTACATGCCGATTTTCGACGAGATCAAGGAGAAATGCCC
>JAWOAV010000017.1:0-10507 GCA_046498365.1 Desulfosalsimonadaceae bacterium | reverse complement strand
TTCATGGTGGACATGGCCCATATTGCAGGCCTTATCGCCGCAGGGAAACACCCTTCCCCCCTTCCCCATGCAGACGCGGTCACATCGACGACCCATAAAACCCTGCGCGGCCCCCGGGGCGGCCTGATCCTTGCAAAAACCGACCTGGGGAAAAAACTGAACAGCCAGATTTTTCCCGGCATACAGGGAGGCCCGCTGATGCACGTGATCGCGGCCAAGGCCGTTGCCTTCAAACTGGCAAAATCCGAAGGCTTCCGGAAATATCAGGGCCGCGTCGTCAATAATGCCCGCACATTGGCGGACTGCCTGATGAAAGGCGGTATCAAACTCATTTCCGACGGCACCGACAACCATATGATGCTGGCAGACCTCAGAAATATGGGAATCACAGGAAAACTTGCCGAAGAAACCCTCGAAAAAGCCGGCATCACCGTAAACAAGAACACGGTTCCCTTTGATACCCAAAGCCCCTTTGTCACGAGCGGCATACGGATCGGCACCCCCGCGGTGACCACCCGCGGGATGAATGAAACGGAGATGGAGAAGATCGGCGGCTTTATCATCGATGCACTCACGCATCACGAGGACGAAGCCCGGATAGCCGCAATCCGCGAGCAGGTGACGGGATTGTGCGAAAAATTTCCGCTCTACATGGCGGATTGACGACAAAAACGGACCTGAAAAACAGATGCCTGCCACTGACAAGCGCCCGTCATGGGACGCCTACTTCATGGAAATCGCCGCGCTTGTGGCCAGGCGGTCAACATGCCTGCGCCGGGCGGTGGGCGCGGTGATCGTCAAGAACCGCAGGATCCTGTCCACCGGATACAACGGGGCTCCTTCCGGCATCGCGCACTGCGTGGAGAGGGGATGCCTCCGGGAAACCATGCAGATTGCGTCCGGCCAGCGTCATGAACTGTGCCGCGGCATTCACGCTGAGCAGAATGCCATTATTCAGGCGGCGTATCATGGCGTAAGCATACAGGACGGCATTCTCTACTGCACCAACCTCCCCTGCGCGATCTGCACGAAAATGATTATCAATGCAGGCATCCATGAAATCTGTTACAAGGAGGGGTATGCCGATGAACTGTCAATGGCCCTTCTGGAAGAGGCAGGCATCCGCCTCCGGCAAGTCGGCCTGCAGGAGGGGTAAGGAGGCGCTATGAAATGTCCGTTTTGCGGGGAAAACAACAACAAGGTCATTGATTCCCGGTTGAGCCGCGACGGAAACGCCATCCGCCGCAGACGCGAATGCATTGCCTGTGACAGGCGCTTTACCACCTACGAATACGTTGAAGAAATCCCGTTGATGATCATCAAGAAGGACCGGCGGCGGGAAGAATTCAACCGCGAAAAAGTCCGCTCCGGCATACAGCGCGCCTGCGAAAAACGGGAAATCAGCATGAATGCCATCGAGTCGTTCATTGAAGAACTTGAGCGGGACCTGCGCGAATCGGAAGAAAAGGAGATTTCTTCCCGCATCATCGGCGAAAAAATAATGGCAAAGCTCCATGAACTTGACAAGGTCGCCTATGTCCGGTTTGCATCCGTTTACCGGGACTTCAAGGATGTAAACGATTTTGTCGATGAACTCAAGGATCTGCTGGACCAGAGATAAATCATATGACGGCAGCAAGGAAAATGGTTCCGTGGTCGGTTTTGCGGAACCATTGTTGTTTTCTGCCACTTTTGGCGGCGTCGTAAAAGGCGCTTTTTAGACGGCAAAGGAACAAGTTCAAGATCAAGGAACGTACAGTTTTTGAAGAATTGCGCCACGCCTTTGGCGTGATGAGATTCTTCAAAAATCATGTACAACGCAGATGTTGGGCTTTTTACGTAGCCGTCACTTTTGACATTTTGGTGATCGGCAGAGGCTATGGAAAATCCAGATACCGGCTACATGAAAATGGCCCTTGAACTGGCCGCAAAAGGGCGGGGGTTTACGTCTCCCAACCCCATGGTCGGCGCGGTGATCGTGAAAAACGGCAGGATCGCTGGCCGCGGATATCACCAGGCCGCGGGCAAGCCGCATGCGGAAGTCAATGCCATCGACGATGCCGGCGCCGCTGCCGCCGGGGCGACCATGTACGTTACCCTTGAACCCTGCAACCATTACGGCCGCACCCCGCCGTGCACCCAGGCCATCCTTGCAGCGCAGATTTCAAGAGTGGTGGTGGCCATGGACGATCCGAACCCCGGGGTTTCCGGCGGCGGGGCCGATTTTTTACGACAAAACGGCATCGAGGTCCTCACGGGGGTCTGCGAAGCAGACGCCCGAAAGCTCAACGCCTTTTTCATCAAGCATACACGGACAGGGCTGCCGTACGTGATCCTGAAAAGCGCCGCCACCCTTGACGGAAAAATCGCAACGGAAACCGGCGACTCAAAATGGATCACCGGCACCGCCGCACGGCGCCACGTCCACTGGATCCGGCATGCGGTCGACGGCATCCTGGTCGGCGTGGATACGGTCAGGGCGGACAATCCCGCCCTGACGACCCGTTTGGAAAGCGTTGACGGCAAAGACCCCCTGCGGATTATCCTTGACACCCGGCTTACGATTCCGGAGCATGCTTCCGTAATAAAGGGAGAACAAGCCTGCGGCACCCTCCTTGTCACCGGCAGGCAAACGGAAGGGGAAAAACGAAGGAAACTGACCGACAGGGGCGTCAGGATTCTCGAAGCACCGGTCAGAAACGAACGGATCGACCCGTACCCCCTCATGGAAGCACTGGGCAAAATGGACATCACCAGCATACTGGTCGAGGGGGGGAGCAGGGTCTCGGCATCCATGCTCAACGCGGGGGTGGTTGACCGCATATGCTTTTTTTATGCGCCAAAAATCCTTGGGGGGGACGGTATATCCATCTGCAGGGGGCCGGGGCCGGAAAAAATGGCATCTGCCATACAGGTGGAAAACATCGAGATAACGCGTTTTGACGATGATATCCTTATTGAAGCGGACGTGATGCAATGAGAAAACCGGCTGGTAGCCGGGGGACGCACTGCACCTGCTTCCGGGGATTCCCGCAAAGGTATCGGACCTTTGGCCGCGGCGCGATATCCAATCGGTGAAATGCGGGTTTTCATTTCCTGAAAAATGGATTATGAATAATCCGTACCATATTTTTAAACACCTTGATAAAAATAGAATATCATGTTTACAGGCATCATCGAAACCATGGGAACCACCCTGGGCGTGCGGACGGCCGGCGCCGGAACCCGGATGACCATCCGGGCCGATAAGGACCTGGCGGCTTCGAAAATCGGCGACAGCATCGCCGTAAACGGGGCGTGCCTGACTGCGGTCGAAATATCCGGATCCGTTTTTACCGTGGACGTCTCTCCGGAAACCCTTGCGCGCTCCACACTGGGGGCTGCAACGGCCGGCGGCCGCGTCAACCTGGAACGGGCCATGCGGCTTTCCGACAGGCTCGACGGCCACCTTGTGTCCGGTCATATTGACGGACAGGGGAAAATAACGTATATCAAGGATTTCGGCAGCATCCTCGTCATCGGTTTTTCCGTTGAAGAGGCGCTTTCCCGGTACATGATAAAAAAAGGCTCGGTGGCCGTGGATGGAATCAGCCTGACCATTAACGCATGCGATGCAGCCGGCTTCGAGGTCACGGCAATCCCGCACACCGCAGCAATAACCACCCTGGGCATCAAAAAAATCGGGGACCACGTCAATATAGAAACCGATATCATCGGCAAGTACGTGGAAAAATTTACAGCGGGGAAATCCGCCGACAAAGCGGATGCCATGGAAAAATCCGGCATTGACATGGAGATGCTGGCAAAGACGGGTTTTCTGTAGAAGACGCCACACCGATGCCGGATACTTTTACGCATACAACATATTTATATTATTTATATATTTTTACAACGGAGACACAGCAGATGGGACACTTAACGATCGAGCAGGCCATTGAGGACATCCGCGCCGGAAAGATGGTCATTCTCGTGGATGACGAAGACAGGGAAAACGAGGGGGACCTGACCATGGCCGCCGAGGCGATTACGCCGGAGGCCATTAACTTCATGGCCCGTTTCGGACGGGGGTTGATCTGCCTGGCCCTTACCCCGGAAAAGGTCGATGCGCTGGACCTGCCCATGATGGTGAGCCACAACACGTCCCCCTTTACCACGGGGTTCACCGTATCTATCGAGGCCAAAAAAGGCGTCACAACAGGTATTTCCGCAGCCGACAGGGCGACCACGATATTGACCGCCATTGCCGATAACGCAAAACCCGATGACCTGGTTCGCCCCGGACATGTATTTCCCCTGCGCGCAAGGCGCGGGGGCGTCATCGTCAGAACCGGCCAGACCGAAGGCTCGGTGGACCTCGCCCGCTTGGCCGGGTTGAAGCCCGCCGCCGTCATATGTGAAATCATGAATGATGACGGCACCATGGCACGCATGCCCTCCCTTGAAAAATTCAGCGAAGAGCACGGCATCGGCATATGCACCATCGAAGACCTGATCGGGTACCGGATGCGCAAGGAATCCTTCGTCCGAAAAGCGGTGGAAACCTCCATTCCCACGGCTATCGCGGGGGATTTCAAGGTGATCGTCTATGAAAACGATGTGGACGACTATCAGCATATCGCCCTTATCAAGGGGGAGATCAATCCGGCCGAACCTACGCTGGTCCGGGTGCATTCCGAGTGCCTCACCGGCGATATTTTCTCGTCTCTGCGCTGCGATTGCGGGGAGCAGCTGCACCAGACCATGAAAATGCTCGAGGAAGAGGGAAGCGGCGTTTTGCTCTACGTTCGCCAGGAAGGGCGCGGCATCGGACTGGTCAACAAGCTCAAGGCGTACGTTCTCCAGGACCAGGGGTACGACACCGTGGAAGCCAATGAAAAGCTCGGCTTCAAACCCGACCTTCGCGATTACGGTATCGGCGCCCAAGTGCTGGCCGACTTGGGCATTCAGAAGATGCGGCTGATCACCAACAACCCCAAAAAGATCGTCGGCCTCGAAGGATACGGCATTACCGTCGTCGAGCAGGTGCCCATAAAAGTGACGCCGAACAAGTTCAACCAGTGCTACCTTGAATGCAAGCAGCTCAAGATGGGTCATTACTTGAGCGTTGGCCCAAAGGATGAAAGCCGGGTAAAAAGTCAAACCTAAAAGGTAAAACAAAAAGGAACTCCCATGCCTGAATTAATTGAAGCCAGTTTGAATGCCGGCGGGAAACGGTTTGCCATCGTGGTGAGCCGGTTTAACGATTTTATTTCCGAAAAGCTGCTTTCCGGCGCCATTGACGCAATTGTCCGGAGCGGCGGCGCAGAAAAGGAGATCGCGGTTGTAAAGGTCCCCGGCGCTTTTGAAATTCCGCTGGTGGCCAAAAAGCTTGCCGAAAAGGGCAAATACGACGCGGTCATTTGCCTGGGTGCCGTCATACGCGGTTCCACGCCCCATTTTGACTACGTCAGCGCCGAAGTTTCCAAGGGCGTTGCCGCCGCCGGAATGGAAACGGGCCTACCGGTTATTTTCGGCGTGATTACCACGGATACGATCGAACAGGCCATCGAAAGGGCGGGGACCAAAGCCGGGAACAAAGGCTGGGATGCCGCCATCGCGGCAATCGAGATGGCCAACCTGTTCGATCTCGTGGATCGGTAACCAGAAAATATGACAATCCGGCGCAAAGCAAGGGAATCGGCGCTTCAGGCACTTTTCAGCATTGACATGCTTGACGGATGCGGCAAGGACTGCGATGATGAAGAAATTGAAAACCTTGGCCGCATGATCGAAGTGCCCCAGGCCTCACAGGACTATTTTAAAGACCTTGTAAAAGGGGTCTTTCGACATTTTGCGGCCATTGACCGGAGTATTTCGGATACGTCAAGCAACTGGAAGCTTACCCGGATGTCGGGAGTGGATCGAAACATCATCCGCATCGCCGCCTATGAACTCTTATACAGGGATGACATTCCACCCAGTGTGGCGATTAACGAAGCCATTGAAATCGCAAAGAAATTCGGTACCGAGAAATCCGGCCCGTTCATAAACGGCATTTTGGACAATTTGTACAAGCGTTTTATTGAAATCCGCAAAGAAGAGCATTGAGACGATACATCCGGATTGCGCCTGCACTTTTTCAGGACGTTGAAAATTGATGAACTCGTAAAAATCCAATATCTGCGTTCCTATTTTTTTACGCCCCTGTCCATACGCAGCTTTTTCGGAAAACAACGATGTACGAGCGAACGATAAACACAAGGAGCCTCGAATGAAAAAAAGACAGATTCTTCTCAGCCAGGATGAAATGCCCCTGCAATGGTATAATATTCTTGCAGATATTAAAATAAACCCCCCGCTCGGCCCGGACGGCAACCCGATCGGCCCGGAGCAGCTCGCGCCGGTATTTCCCATGAACCTAATCGAGCAGGAGGTGAGCACCCAGCGGTGGATCGATATCCCGGAAGAAGTCCTCGATGTGCTCAGCATCTGGCGCCCCGCCCCCCTGGTGCGCGCCTACAACCTGGAAAAAGCGCTCGGCACGCCGGCAAGAATCTATTTCAAGAACGAATCCGTCAGCCCGCCTGGAAGCCACAAGCCCAATACCGCGGTGCCCCAGGCCTATTACAACAAGGTTTTCGGCATCAAAAAAATGACCACCGAAACCGGGGCCGGTCAATGGGGTAGCGCCCTTTCCTTTGCCTGCTCCCACTTCGGGATCGAATGCAAGGTTTTCATGGTCCGGATCAGCTTTGACCAGAAGCCCTACCGCAAGACCATGATGGCGGCTTGGGGCGGAAACTGCGTTCCCAGCCCGTCCATGGAAACAAAAGCCGGAAAAGAAGCCCTGGAAAAAGACCCGAACACGCCCGGAACGCTGGGCATTGCCATCAGTGAAGCCATAGAGGCGGCAGTGGGCGACGAAACCGGACAGACCCGCTATTCCTTGGGGAGCGTGCTCAACCATGTCATGCTGCACCAGACCATCATCGGGCTGGAAGCCAAAAAACAGTTGAAAAAAGTCGGGGAATACCCGGACGTGATCATCGGCTGTGCCGGCGGCGGCAGCAACTTCGCCGGGCTGGCATTCCCCTTCGTGCTCGACAAAATAAACGGCAGGCACATCGATATTTACCCGGTCGAACCGGCCGGCTGCCCCACCCTGACCCGGGCCCCCTTTGTGTACGACCACGGCGACACGGCGAAATACACCCCCCTGCTGCCCATGTACAGCCTCGGCCATGCATTCGTCCCCCCGCCCATTCACTCCGGCGGACTGCGGTACCACGGCATGGCCCCCACGGTCAGCCAGCTGGTCAATGAAGGGATCTGCGAGGCGAGGTCCGTAACCCAGGGAAAAGCCTATGCAGCAGGCGTTCTGCTGGCCAGGACCGAGGGGATCATTCCGGCGCCCGAGACGAACCATGCCCTTGCCGCCGTTGTGGACGAGGCCATCAAGGCAAAAGAAGAAGGGAAAGAAAAAGTGATCCTGTTCAACTGGAGCGGCCACGGTCTTCTTGACCTCAGTGCATACGAGGCATTTTTGTCCGGCAACCTGAAGGAAGATATCGAACTATCCGACGATTTGCTCGCCGCCTCTGAAAAGGTGTATGCGGAATATCCGAAGCCCGGCAGCCTGAAGAGCCGATAAACGCGGGGAAAAAAATTACCCCGTAAGAAGGAGGATCATGGCCGACCGGTTCGACACGCATCTGGACCCCATGGAGATGAAACGGCGCTGTCCGCGTCTGGGGCATGATATCCTTTTCGGGTACTGCCTGGATAGCGGGGAAGACGATTTGCCCTGCTGGAAAGTTTTCGATTGCTGGTGGGAGATTTTCGACGTCGAAGCCTACCTGAAGGCCCGCCTGCAGGAGGATCAATACCGCAGACTGGCGCAAAAAAAGCCGAAACCCAAGGTAACATCGATCCTTGAAATCGTGGAAGCGGCAAAAAAACGGACCGGAAAAGGTTCCGACTGACCAAAGGAGACCCTATATGATTGTAAAGACACTGGCGGTCGGCCCCATAATGGCCAACTGCTATATCGTTGGGTGCGAGGAAACAAGGCATGCGGCGGTGATAGACCCCGGAGACGAAGCCGACCGCATACTGATGAGCCTGGCTGAAGACAAACTCAACGTAAAATACATCCTGAACACGCACGGTCATTTCGATCACGTGGGCGCGAACAAACGGTTGAAGGAAGCCACCGGCGCGAAAATCGCCATTCATCCCGACGATGCGGAAATGCTCGATATGATCAACGTCGCTGCAGCGTCATTCGGGATGGCCGCGGAGAATTCACCCCCGCCGGATTTGCTGATAAATGACGGGGACAAAATCACTTTCGGCAATATCACACTGGAAGTGATGCATACCCCCGGACATTCGCTGGGGGGTGTTTCGTTTTTTTCCGACGGTGTGGTATTTGTCGGAGACACCCTTTTTGCAGGATCCATTGGAAGAACGGATTTTCCGGGCGGGGACTTCAACACCCTGATTTCCAGCGTAAAAAACAAGCTGTTTGTCATGCCCGATGAGGTAAAGGTGCTTACGGGGCATGGCCCCGCAACGACCATCGGCCAGGAAAAACGGACCAACCCGTTTTTCCGGTAAAAGGGGGATTGCTTTGCAATTCTCCGGGGACACGCTTTTGCCCTTGCAGTACGGGCACGGCAGCGCCGTGCCCGTACAATGCCGGAATTGTTGGCATTGTCGTGTAACAGACCACCGGATTTTTACCGCAATGCAAGGCGGTATCAAAAAGCCCCCAGCTGGCATGGCTTGATTTTAATATCCATGGCTTCGCAGGCACCGCTGACATCCATTTTTTTCAGGCTCATTTTTTCGGCGATCTCAAAAGCAGCGCTGCACGGAAGCTTTCCGCCCAAGAGGTGTTTCTCGATTGCCGCAGCAAGATGCATGTTTACGGGATGAACCGGCGCTACGATCTTTTTTTCCGGCCGGTATCCGAACAGGCCGAGCTGGCATGCAACCAGTCTCAGCCCCATCTCGTCTGCATATTGACCGATGACCGAGGGATTTGTCCCAAGCGTTTTCGCAGCCGCAAAGGCCTGTTTGCAGGCAAGCTCCCCGCTTTGTGCGTGGTTTGCAACGATTTCCCGGATTTTCCCCTCATCCATGTTCTGCCGATCATCTGTAACCACTTTTTCACCCTCCTTCCATTGTTGACTGATGCACGGGGTGCCTGCCGTTTTGCCCTGACAACCGGCAACTTGCCGTCGGCCACTTATTTCCCTTGAACTCCCCCCCGGGGTCTGTTAAAAATCGGATATTAACGAAGTTTTAAACCAAATCATGCGCCTGTCAACCCGTATTTCAAGTATGCAGAAAAATGTCCATTGAAATAACACGCAGGAAGTCCCGGCAAATCCGGGTCGGCAATGTGGCCATAGGTGCTGGGGCGCCTGTCAGTGTTCAATCCATGACCAATACCTTCACCGCAGATATCACTTCCACCGTCTCCCAGATACAACGCCTTGAAGCCGCCGGCTGCGAGATTGTCCGGGCAGCCGTACCGGACAGTTTGTCCGCTTCGGCCATCCGCCGGATAAAAGAAAACATTTCCATACCCCTTATTGCCGATATTCATTTTGACTTCAAGCTTGCCATTTCCGCCATTGAAGCGGGCGCCGATGCGATTCGCATCAATCCGGGCAATATCGGCGGGAAAAAGCCCATACGCGCCATCGTCGACGCCGCCCGCGACCACGACGTATCCATCCGTATCGGCGTCAATTCCGGCTCGGTGGAAAAAAATCTCCTGGAAAAATACGCCGGCCCCGCCCCCGGGGCCCTTGTGGAAAGCGCGGTCAACCACGTCGACTTTCTGGGTTCCCTCGGTTTCGAGCAGGTCAAGGTGTCGATCAAGTCGTCGGATGTGCTCAAGACAATAGAAGCCTATCGCCTGTTTTCCGCACAATCGGATGCGCCGCTCCACGTGGGCGTCACGGAAGCGGGGGGGTTGTATGCCGGCATTGTGAAATCCTCCGTGGGAATCGGAACCCTCCTTTTAGACGGAATCGGCGATACCATACGGGTCTCTTTGACCCGGGACCCTGTCGAGGAAGTCCGCGTGGGATATGAAATATTGCGGTCCCTGGGGATTCGGAAGCGGGGGCCGGAAATAATTTCCTGCCCCACTTGCGGAAGATGCGAAATTGATTTATTTTCAATCGCCGAGGAAGTGGAAAAAGCGCTTATGACAATGACCCTGCCGGTAAAAGTGGCAATCATGGGCTGCGTGGTAAACGGTCCCGGGGAGGCCAGAGAAGCCGATGTGGGGATTGCCGGCGGCCGGGATACGGGGATTTTGTTCAAAAAGGGAAAAGTTGTGAAAAAATTTCCGCAAAACCGGCTGGTGGAAGAACTGCTCGCTGCGGTTGCGGAAATTGAAAACGATATCAAACAAACGTGATGCACTTGTAAAAAGTCGATTTTCAGATGGCGCCGTAAAAAGTTCAAGATCAAGGCTTGCGTGATTTCGAAGAATGCAGAGTACTTA
>JAWOAV010000065.1:0-6846 GCA_046498365.1 Desulfosalsimonadaceae bacterium | reverse complement strand
CCCCGGATCAAAAAATCAAACGATAAAACTCTTGTCAACCGGGCCGTGATGCATTAAAATTTCACCTTTTTAAGGAGAATGAATCCGCTGCAGGGGCTTATGAAACCGGATGCCATGGCCGGAATGAAATAAAAACCGGCTGCAATACAGAAACACGCAAGGATGATATAATGAATACAAAATTTACCCCCAACGCGCTCCCCGCATGGATCGGCAGCCTTCCGCTAACCGATCACGATGCCGCGGTGCGCCTGATGCTGGAATACACCCCCGAGATTCCCATATGGATTCAGCTGCCCCATAACCCGAACGAAGGCATGGTGGCGCAGTTCGCACCGGGAATGCCGGGCCTGGATGCATCCGGCGGCAAGCTCCGGGTCGACACCGGCGCCGAAGATTTCGACAGCCAGCTTCTGGCCTTTTTCGAGGAATACATGGCAGCAGAGGGGGGCGAACTGGATGCCCCGGATTCCCGCTTTGCCCTGGCCAAAAACATCGCCCCCGGGTTTTTCACGTTCCTGGACGCAATCGACAGCCTTCAACCGCCGCCGGTGGCCGTAAAAGGCCAGGTGACCGGCCCGTTCACCTTTGCCACCGGCCTGGTGGACGATGACGGGCGTGCCGTGTTCTACAATGATCAACTGCGGGACGCGGCAATCAAGCTGATCGCCATGAAAGCCCGCTGGCAGGTGCGCCAATTGAAAAAATACAAGGTTCCGGTGATCATCTTCCTGGATGAGCCAGCCCTTGCCGGGTTTGGCTCCTCCGCCTTTATTTCCGTGTCCCGGGAGGAAATCGATGCGGCCCTGGGCGAGGTCATCGACGCCATACACGAAGAAGGCGGGCTGGCCGGCGTTCACGTGTGCGCCAATTCGGAATGGTCCGTCATACTGGAATCCGCAGCCGATATCGTGAGCTTTGACGCCTATTCCTTTTTTGACAAGTTCGTCATGTACGCGGACCAGGTGGTCGGCTTCATGAAAAAGGGGGGTATCCTGGCATGGGGGATTGTCCCCACCGGGGATGCGGAAGCCATTGAAACGGAGAGCGCGGATTCGCTTTTCGCCCTCTGGGAGCAATGCGCGGAAAAGATCCAGTCCCTGGGCATTGACAGGGAGACGCTCGTGGCCCAGTCGTTGATTACCCCCAGCTGCGGCACGGGCTCGCTTTCCCTGGAAAGTGCAACAAAGGTGATTGACATGAACCGGGAAGTCTCCCGGAAAATCCGTGAAAATTGGGTAACAGCGTAATCCCTGTTTTCTCCGCTTCCGTATCGGTATCCGTATCGGAATCGGAATCGGAATCGGTATCGGGGTCGCTATCGCTATCGGTATCGGGGTCGGAATCGGTATCGGGGTCGCTATCGGAATCGACCCCGATACCGTGAAAACCCTTGACGGCACGGCAGCGCAGCCCCGTGCCCCAATAAACCAGCAACAACAAACCCAAAAAAAGAGAAAAACGTTTATGTCTGTATTTTCAAAAACGGAGCGCGACGGTTTTACCGGCGGCAAAAAATACGTCCTTGACGACGAGCTGGCCCGGGTCGTCAATATCTCCATGAGCCTTGAAATGCCGCTTTTGCTCAAAGGCGAGCCCGGGACGGGCAAAACCATGCTCGCCCACGCGGTTGCCGAGAACCTGGACATGCCCCTGATCGTTCTCAACGTGAAATCCAGCATGAAACTGGTCGAGGCCCTTTACCAGTACGACACCCTGACCCGCTTAAACGACAGCCGGTTCGGGGATTCCGCCCGCGACGTGGCCAATATCGAGGACTACATCAAGATGGGCAAGATCGGCCAGGCCTTTACGGCCGACCGGCGCACGGTCCTGCTGATCGACGAGATCGACAAGGCGGACACCGATTTCCAGGACGATATGCTCGACGTGCTCGACCAGATGGAGTTTGATATCATCGAGATCGATAAGACCGTGCGCACGAAGCACCGGCCGGTCATCGTCATCACGTCGAACGCCAAAAAAGACCTGTCCGATCCGTTTCTGGGGCGGTGCAATTTTCACCATATCGCGTTTCCCGACCCCAAGATGATGCGAAAGATCATCCGGGTCCATTTTCCGGAGATCGATTCAAACATCATGGAGGGCGCCATTGACACCTTTTACCGGCTGAGGGAAATCGACGTGGTGGAAAAAAAGCCGGCCACCCGCGAGCTGATCAACTGGATACGGGCGCTTTCCGCGGACCCGGATTTCCGGCCGAAGCAGCTGGCCAAAGGGGAGGTGCCGTACCTGGGCGTGTTGTTCAAAAAAAGCCAGGACTACATGGCCGCGGCCGACGCCGGCAGCCCTCAACGCAAACGGTTGTTTTAAACGTCATGTTTATCGATTTTTTCTATAAATTAAAGGACGCCGGCATCCCGGTCACCCCTACGTCCTTCCTCCTGCTGCAGCGGGCGCTGGAAAACCGGCTCATCATGTCCCTGTCCGATTTTTACACGGCCTCCCGGGCGATTTTGGTCAAGAGCGAGCGCCACTTCGACCTTTTCGACCAGATTTTCGCCCATTTTTTCGAAGGGGCGGAGCTTCCCGACGAACAGGGCTTTGAAATCGACGAGATCGCAAGGGGCCTGCTTGACCAATGGCTCACTGACCCCAAGTCGGTGGCCGATGCACTGGGCGTGGATGAATCCGAGTTGTCCAAGTTGTCCCCGGACGAGCTGATTGAGTATTTCAAAAAACGCCTGGAGGAGCAGACCGAGCGCCACGACGGCGGCAGCAAGTGGATCGGCACCGGCGGCACGTCGCCGGTGGGGCATTCCGGGACCCACCCGGGCGGGATGCGCGTGGGGGGTGCCTCCCGGAACCAGTCCGCGGTCAAGGTGGCCAATGAGCGGCGGTACAAGGATTATTCCCGGAGCGGCCCGCTTACGCCCTCCTCCATGACCGAGGCCCTGAAGCGGCTGCGGAACCTGGTGCCTGCCGGCCCCAAGGACAATCTCAACGTGGAGGAGACCATTTACCAGACCATGAAAAACGCGGGGGAAATCGAAATCGTTTTCGACCGCGGCCTGAAGGACCGGCTCAAGGTCATCCTCCTCATCGACAACGGCGGCTATTCCATGGACCCGCACATCCCCGTGGTCCAGACCCTGTTCAATTACGCCCGGTCGCAGTTCAAGGACGTAAAGACCTTTTTTTTCCACAACACCGTCTATGACACCGTGTGGGAGGACCCTGCCCGGTATAAAAAGCCCAAGCCCGTGATCGAATTTTCACGGATGGACCCGGAAACCCGGCTGATTTTCGTGGGGGACGCGTCCATGGCCCCCTACGAGCTCATGGCCCGGGACGGCTCGATCTATATCAGCGAGAGAAGCGGAAAGGCGAGCATCGAGCAGCTTCGTTTCCTGGCGGACACCTTTCCCCACAATGTGTGGCTGAACCCGCTGCCGGCGCGCATGTGGCCCTATACCCGGACCATCGGCATGATCAGCCAGATTTTTCCCATGTATGAACTGTCCGTGGACGGCCTCGAATCGGCCGTAACGCAGTTGATGGCAGCATAGGAGGTACGATGTACAACAAGAAATCGATCATTTTTGCCCTTTTATCCCTCATTCTGTTCGCATGCCTGTTTGCCGTCCCGACGGCTGCAGCGGCCGAGCGGATGGCCATATCCGTGAACGTGGCCAACGTCCGCTCCGGCCCCGGCACCGACCACCCGGTGCTCTGGCGCATGGAGAAGTACACCCCCTTCAACGCCCTCAGCCGGCACGGGGAGTGGATTTTTTTCGAGGACTTCGAAAAAACAAAAGGGTGGATGCACGCGGACCTCGTGGACAAGACCCCCACCGTGATTACCAGTGCCGACCTTTGCAATATCCGCTCTTCTCCCGGCACGGACGGAGAAGTGATCTTCCAGGCTGAGTCCGGCGTCCCCTTCAAGGTGATCGGCCGCAAGGGGCAATGGATCAACATCCAGCACGCGGACGGCGATAAGGGGTGGATTCACGACTCCCTCGTGTGGTAAAAGGATCTTTTCCTGAGCAATAACGCAAACAAAAAGGAATTATATGAATTTCAACGACAAAACACTCATTGTCGGCGTGGGTTCCGCCCTTGTCGACATCCTTGCCCGGGAGAACGACGCCTTCCTGGAAGCCGCCGGCGCGGCCAAGGGGGGCATGACGCTTGTGGACGCCGCCGAAATCGACCGCCTCATCGACCTGACCACCGGCGACAACGCCGTGGTCCCTGGCGGTTCGGCATGCAACACCGCCATGGGCGTGGGAAAACTGGGCGGCCTTGCCCGTTTCGTGGGCAAACGCGGAAAAGACAACCTGGGGGAGGCGTTTGAAGCCGATCTCGTGTCGCACGGCGTCACACCGGAGCTGTTTTTGTCGGACGACCCCACGGGGCGCGTGCTCTCCGTGGTCACCCCGGACGCCCAGCGCACCATGTTCACCTTCCTGGGGGCGGCCGCGGCCATGGCCCCGGAGGAGATCACCCCGGACTGCTTCAAAGACGCCGCTGTCGTGCACGTGGAAGGCTATCTTCTGTTCAACCGGGAGCTGATGGATGCCGTACTCAAGGCGGCAAAGGCCGCCGGCGCCAAAATCAGCCTCGACCTTGCAAGCTTTAACGTGGTAGAAGAATCCAAAGACCTGCTGGACGCCATCGTAGCCGAATACATCGATATCCTCATCGCCAACGAGGACGAGGCCCTGGCGTTTACCGGGGAAAAAGACGAATCAAAGGCCCTTGAAATCATGGCCAGGGATGTGGAGATCGCCGCCTTGAAAACCGGCCCGCGGGGCAGCATGATTGCCGGCCGGGGCGAGGTCGTATACATCCAGGCCATGGGCGACGGTAAGGCGGCCGTGGATACGACCGGCGCAGGCGACCTCTGGGCGGCCGGGTTTCTGTACGGCCTGGTAAACGGCATGGACCTGGAGCAATGCGGGGCCGTCGGCTCCTGCTGCGGGTTCGAGGTCTGCCAGCTCGTCGGCGCCAAGATATCCGACGACGGATGGGAGCGAATAAAGGAAACCGTAGTTATTCAATAACATAAAATAAACAATTCCCATATTAACAAGGTGATACCCACATGGCCCCTGAAAAGCAGACACGAAAAGAGCTCCTGGAAGAGCCGGATCCCGTAACCGTTGTCCTTTACCGGATCGCCGGTTTTTTTGCGACATACTGGAAACCGATCGTTTCCGGCCTTGTTGTCGTTCTGGTCATCGTTGCGTCGGTATCCGGCTATTTCTATGTCCGGCACCGGGCGGAAACCGAGGCGTCGGTGTTGTTTACAAGGGGCATGGACCATTACGCGGCCGTACAGAACAGCGACGGGTCCGAAGAGCAGTACCAGGAGGTAAAAGCGGATTTCAAGGCCATTCTGGACGACTACGGCAATACAAACGTGGCGGACCTGGCTCTTGTGCAGTACGCCAGCGCGTCCTACCGGGCCGGCGACCTGGAAGAGGCCGCGGCCCACTATGAAAAGGCCCTTTCGCGGCTGCCCCGGGACCACGAGTTCCGGGAGATGGCCGTCATCGGGCTGGCCTATGCCCATGAGGGCTTGGGGGACCGGGACAAGGCCATAGAATATTTTGAGATGATCGCAGACGACCCGGATGCCGCGACCCGGGACCAGGCCCTTTTCCGGCTGGGGCAGCTCTACACAGATGCGGACGCGCCGGAAAAAAGCCGGGAAGCCTTTGAAAAGATCCTTGCCGCCCACCAGGATTCCATTTACTATGACCTGGCCAAAACCCGGGTGGAACAGTAAATAAAAAAAGCTTTTATTTTTCTTGTTCTTGTTTTTCTTTTTTATTTATTTTTTTTATTTTTGCTTTTCTCTGTGAATCTCTGTGTCTCCTCTGTGCCCTCTGTGGTAACACACGGCCCCTCTCAGGCACAAAGCACCAGAAAAAAGGAAAAGCCAGGAAAAGCCAGTAAATCCAGAAAAGCCATTTGATTTCGTAAGGATTTCCCCCATTGAAAATCATCATTATCGGCGCCGGTGAGGTCGGCTACCACATTGCCGGCCGCCTGGCCATGGAAAACAAGGACGTCGTAGTCGTCGACCGCGACCCCGATTCCGTCAAGCGGATCACCGATAACATCGACGTGGAGGCGATCTGCGACTCGGGCGCCAGCCCCAGGGTCCTTGAAGCCGCGGGCATCAAAAACGCGGACATCCTCCTGGCGGTCACCGACAGCGATGAAACCAACCTGGTCGCCTGCCTCATAGCGGATATGTTCTCCCCGTCCACCCGGAAGATCGCCCGCATTCGGGAAGGGGACTACGACCAGTACCATGACGTGTTCCGGGAGCAGTCTCCCCATATCGACACGGTAATCAACCCGGAAGTGGAGGTGGTCCGGAGCATCCAGCAGCTTTTGAGCGTTCCCGGCGCAGCCGACGTGAGCGACCTGGCCGAAGGGCGCCTCAAGTTCGCCGGGTTTTACCTGCATAACGGCAATCCTTTGATCGGTCTCCGCCTTTCGGACCTCCCCGGGAAAATCGGCGGGCACGCCCTGGTGGCCGCCATCGTCCGGGACGGGGACCTCATCATCCCGGAAGGGCGCAACCGGCTGAACACCGGCGACCTGGTCTATTTCATCAGCGAGGAAAAAAAGCTCGGCCCGATCCTGGCCGCATTGCAGCGCGAGGGGAAGCCGGTCAAGACCGTAATGATCATCGGCGGCGGCCGTATCGGCCATCGTCTGGCGGCCGCGCTGGAAAAGCGCCCCTTTCAGGTCAAGATCATCGAGCGCGGGGAAGACCGCTGCCGGATCCTGGCGGACGTGTTGAACAAGACGGTGGTGATCCGCGGGGACGGCTCAGACCAGCGCCTGCTGCTCGAGGAAAAC
>JAWOAV010000035.1:0-29647 GCA_046498365.1 Desulfosalsimonadaceae bacterium | reverse complement strand
TCCGGATGTTATTGAAGCCCGAATGCCGCTCCCTTTTGAGGGAAAAACAATCCCTTTGCAATAGTCGCCCCTGAGGCGCTGGAAAGATACATGCCTAGCCGATCCATCTCAATGCTCCTTTTTGTTTGCATCTTTTTCCTGATCGGCCTTTTGGCGGGCTGCAGCAGATCATATCTGCCCAAAACGGCGTTGGCAGCACCGGAAGCCCTTAACGGGCGCCTTACCGTAGACGGCGACAAGCGAACCTACCGCCTGCACATCCCCGAAGGATACGCCAATGAAAAGCCGCTGCCGCTGGTTCTCGCCCTGCACGGCGCCTTCAGTTCCGGCCGGAAAATGGAGCGCTTTTCCGGATTTTCGGCGCTGGCTGATAAAGAAGGATTTATCATGGTCTATCCCGACGGCATCGGCCTGTTTGGGCTTTTGCGCCACTGGAATGCCGGATTCTGCTGCGGCCGGGCCATGACTGCCAATTGGAATGACACCGCCTTCCTGCTCCGCTTGATCGATGTGCTGTCCGAACACCTGGCGGTCGATCCAAAACGAATATATCTCGTGGGCATGTCCAACGGCGGCATGCTTGCCCACAGGTTCGCCGCTGAACATCCCCAACGGATCGCCGCAGTGGCCCTTGTGGCCGCAGCTGTAGGTGCGCGCTGGCAGGAGCACGGAGAAATGCTGGGCGTCCTCCCCCCGTCGCTGCCGGTTCCGGCGATTATCATTCACGCCAAAGATGATCCGGTCATCCCGTTTGAAGGCGGCCGCGGCGACAATCGTGACGATGTGGAATATCTCGGACCGAAAGACGCCGTAGCCTTCTGGTGCGGTGCCAACCAATGCGGTGAGGTGCCTGTAGAAAACGTCCGGTTTCAGGAAAAAGGGGATTGGCTTCGGTGGGATACCTGCATGGGCGGCGCTGAAGTGGCCTTTCTGGCTGTTGACAAAGGAGGGCACGTGTGGCCAGGGGAACTAACCGACCCGCCGAACCCATCCGCAGACAATATCAGCGGCACCGAAGCGGCGTGGCGCTTCCTGTCCCGATTTTCCCGGGAATGATCCGGGCGTTCTGACCCCGGTTTCGATGCGGCATCCTCATTTGCGAAACGAATGTTGAAAGGGGCCATAGTGAAAAGGCAATCCGGATGAAACGCATTTTCATTCTTCTGTCATGTCTGGGGATTTTGTCCGCTGCACAGCCTTTATCCGCATTCATGCCGACCGACGACAAACTGCGCACAACTGAAAGCGCTCATTTCATCTACATTTATCAGGCTGCGCTGGAAGACCACATGCCAAAGCTCATTGGCGACTGCGAAGACGCCTACGAGATGCTGACGCCGATCTTTCACTGGACGCCGCGTGAAAAACCGATCGTGCTGTTTTCCGACGGCTATGATCTTCATAATGGGTGGGCCACGGTGTTCCCCCGGCCAACCATGATGATTTTCGCAGCGGACACGCTGCCGGGTTCCACCATATATGAACCGGGAGACACCCTCCGCCGGACCGTTTTTCACGAATTTACACACCTCCTCTCCATGGACCCCCAATTCGGCTTCGACGGCGTCTTGCATAGTATTTTCGGCCGCGTTCTGCCCGCACCGGGCGACCCGCTTTCCATGCTGATCACATTTTTGGCCATGCCGCCCGGAGCCGTGGCCCCCACCTGGTTCATTGAAGGTCTGGCCATATGGTCGGAAACGGAAATGGCGGGACCGGGGCGGGGCAGAAACACGCTTGTCGACATGATCTTTCGTGCGGCCGCTGCGGAGGATCGACTGCTGCCGCCGACGAAATGGGACCTGAACCAGCCCGAATGGCCGTTCGGAACCACCGCCTATATTTACGGGATGAAGATGATCCAGTACGCGCACGAAACATACGGCATAGGCGAAAAAGAGAAAAATGTGATCGGCGACTTGTCGATATCCGCAGCGGATTCCTTCCCCTTTTTTTTCAGCGGACGGGCGTACCCCGTCACCGGGCGGACGTTTTCCGAGCTCGCATGGCAAACGCTCGAATACGAAAAAACACGCCAGGAAGAACGCATCCAGCAGCTCTCCTCGCAACCGTTTACTCGTCTGGAACGGCTGACGCCGCCGGAGCTCCAGGTCTATCACCCCCACTTCGATCATACCGGCCGGCGGATCTTTTTCAGCGGCGCCCGGGAAGAAAAGCGTGACACCCTGTATCTTTTCGATGCGGGAAAAAACCGTGACCCCCTCCAACGGTTGCACGGGATACGGGCCGACGGATCCTTTTCGAGACTCGCACCCTCTATGGACCGATCCTTCTATTATTACACGCGGCTCAACTCGCCGCGCCGGGAAAAATGGGTCTCTCAACTCCACCGGTACGACGCGTCCCGCAACCGCTCCCGGAAAATCACCGGGAAAGGCAGGTATCGCCTGCCTGCTGTCAGTCCGGATGACAGGAGACTCGCCGCCGTAAGAGACGAAGCGGGGAAACGGGTTCTGCTCGAAGTGCCGCTGGCCAAAGCCGGTGATTCAGACAGTGAACGGATCCTCGTGGAAGCGCCGCCGGAAACCACCCTGGTCGATCCCGTCTATGCGCCGGATGGCCGAAGCCTCGTCTACATCCGCGCCGACGAAACATCGTCACAGGTGCGACGCCTGGATTTTGCATCGGGAGAAGACACTGTTCTTGTTGAATGGCCGGCCATTATCACCTCGCCGGTGTTCCACCCGGCAGGGGATGAACTGGTTTTTGTGTCGGACAAAAACGGCGCCTACAACCTCTACCAAATGGCATACCATACAGATGCGCGCCCCGTGGCGCTCACCCACGCACTCGGCGGTGTTTTTCAACCAGACTTCTCCCCGGACGGCCGGCAGCTTGCCGTGGCTGCGTATGACGCCGACGGCTACTACCTGTCCCTTATGGATTATCCGTCAGATGCATCCTGCAGCGGCATCGATGCACTGCCGAAGCTCGAACCCACCTGGACCCCGCTGGCCATGAACCAGAAACAACGAAGAGCCTTTGAAAAGCAGGAAAAAACCCCCGACGCGAAGGATACCGAACCCTACCGCCCCTATCGAAACGTGCGCCCAAATTACTGGTCTCCATGGTTGAATGCAAGCCCCGAGGGGGTGCAGGGCGGTTTGTTCGCCAATTTTTCCGATCCTGTAAACCGGCATCAACTGATGGTTCAGGGGGGTGTTGAATCGGAATACCTTACGCCCCTGGCTTCGGTGGTCTATGATTACGCACGGTTCGAACCCATCCTCACCCTGTACGGATTCCACGACCAAACCCGCTATTACAAGCTGCTGGAAGACACGGATGCGCTGTTCTATGATTATGACGAAGAAATCGGCGGGCTCGGCGCGATGCTGACCTTTCCTTTCCAGCGGGCGGACCACAGCGTCAACCTGTCTTTCGGCTACCAGTGGAGCCGTTCCCGGTCCATCAGGGAAAGTACGGACCTTTTTGCCGGTGCCGAACTGATTACCGAGCATGAACTTTTTGAGGGGGAAGAGGGCGCCGCATGGATGGGCCTCCAATATTTCAGCGGCACCGCTTTTCGTCGCAGCCATTCCGTGGAGGATGGACGCCGCGTGTCCATCGCAGTAGAGCGCGCGGATGAGGACCTCGGCGGGGATCTGAACCGGACGCGTGGGCTCGGCGCATGGCACGAATACGTGAGCCTCCCGTGGTTCACCAACCATGTCCTGAAAATGGAAGGACATTACGGAACAAGTTCCGGCGACCAAAAGGCGCAAGGCGCTTTCGGCCTGGGCGGTTTTTACGATACCATCGCCGAGGCCACGCCCGGCATGCCGCGTACGCTGGGCCTGCGCGGATACGGAGAAAACACGCAGGTGGGCACCGACATTGTGAAAGCAGGCGCGGCCTACCGATTCCCCATCTTCCGCTTTTATCAAGGCGCAGGCCCGACGTTTCCGCTCTACATGCACCAGATTTTTGGAGAAGTTTTTTACGAGGGAGGGCGCGTCACCGGTATGGAGCTATCAGACCGGGACCGCAACAAATGGCTCAACGCCCACGGGGTCGAGATCAACATGGGCTTCACGGTCCTGCGCCTGATCGACATTGCACCGGGCATCGGCGCCGTCTACGCCTTCGACCGGAACGAGCGCAAACACGCGGCAGACGACGATACCAACGACGACCGGCTGCAGGTCTATATCAGCCTGAAATCCGTCGTCAATTTCTGATAACCCCCTAAAAAGTCCGATACCTGCGCCCGGCGTCATACCAGGGAACCGAACGAATCGCAGAGGCGGTTTCTAAAATACTTCTACGATTCATTCGATTTTTTTCTACCCTTTGGATACCGCTATTCCGACGGAATCACGGTCACCAGGTATTCTCCGATAATCTCGGCCATGTCCCGCGGCATCGACCGGTCGCTGCTGCCGGCCGCCCAGGCTGCGGCGTATGCGTTGTTATGCGTTGCAATGATTTTCTCCTGAAGGACCGCGCCTTCGTTGTCGACAAGTCTCAGGTAAATATCCATGTATGAAGACCCTGCCAAAGCGCCCCCCCACATACGGGCGCCGGGGCTGGCAATGCGCATGTCCAGAATTTCCCCCTCCACCTTGAGCGTGTTTTTTCCCAGGCTGCCGGAAGTGTCTTGTTCGAGGGCTTCAACAGAATCAAATTTGTTTTTCCCTTTTATATGAAAAAGCAGTGCTCCTTGAAACTCATTCAGCTCATACGCGTAGTCCGACTGGTGCTGAGAAGGAACCGTGAAGGCTTCAATACGGATATTTTTGAAAACGCCGGTATCTTCAAGCGCTTTTTCCTCTCGGACCATATCGATGGTGGCCCCGTCGATGCGTTCGATGCCTTTATGTTGTTTGTCCATCTCATAATTCCGGCTCCCGGAACAGGCGGCCACCAAAAACAGCAGGATCAGAATGCTTGTAAAAAGTATAACCGGCCTTGATCTTCTCATTTTCTCCCCTTCCACGTTCTCTGTAGTTATCGTCAGGCAGCTGTTCTAAATGGTGCGGTAGTAAAAATTGGCTGATTATTACATTCAGCGCTCCGAAAAGTAAACATGAATTTGCGAAACAGGGCGTCCGTTCAAACGCCAATCCCCTTGCAATGATGAAAAACTGCTGGCGTTTTCCGGTGCCGGATTTATAATTGAAATTACGAGTCGCACTTTCATCGACAATGACGCTACCAGTGATCTCAAAAAAAAAGATCAAGTGGTGTAGAAAATGCGGGGAGGGTGGTTTTACAACAAAAGATTTTTTTGAAATAGCTTGTAATAATCGATAACGGACCATGCACACCGGTCCTAAAGGGAGGCAATCAATGAAAAAAATTGGCACGGTTTCACTCTACCTGGGAGCGCTTTTCATGGCGGGCTTTTTTGGGTCGCCGGCAGTCTTTGCCAACGAGTCTGCAGTAGAAATCGAGGCTCCGACCAAGGCCAAGACAGGAGAAGAGATCATTATCGTCCTGCATGTATCGCATGACGGCAACAATTTTCTCCATCACACCAATCGGGTGGAGCTTCGCATCAACGGTGAAATGGTCAAAGAATGGGAATACGGCACCTTCAGCAAACCGGAGGCGGAAGATTTTTCGGTTTCCTTTTCCTACCCGACAAAACAGGATCTTGAAATCGAAGCCGAGGCTTTCTGCAACCTTCACGGCAGCAAAAACACCGATGCTAAAACCGTATCCGTGGAGGATGCGCAATCCAATGGGAACAATCGGCAATAGGTGCTGAAAAGGGAGCAAGCAATGATTCTTGCATTGGGCGTAATCAACATGGTTTTGATCCTCTGGCAGCTTCTCACGGGCCTGCATATCATCGGCGTATCTCCGGGGCTGCACCGGAAAACCGGAATTGCGCTGGTTTTCACCGCCGCCCTGCATGCGGGCATGGCCCTGCTGGCATAAAGACCGGCCCGGAAGCTATTTTTTTACCGGCCGGCCGAAGGCCTGGCGGATCAGTTCCCTTTTTCTGGGCTGGTAGGTATTGTCGGCTTTTTCTTTTCGGAGGACCTGCTGGAAGAGTTTCGACATGCGGACCTGCTGGGAATCTTCCCGGTAAAAGGTGTCCCATGCATAAAAGAGCATCTCCTGCAGGCGCTCCGGCGTCATTTGCTTCGGCCGGAATACCACCTTGTCCGCGGTATAATCCTCCCAGTTGTATGAAAAGATCCGGTTTTCCGCATGGAGCGTTTCAAATGCACGGGTGTGGGGAAAGGGGGTTAAAACGGTGAATTCCGCAAGGTCCAGTTCAATTTCCAGGAGAAAGTCGACCAGCCGTTTTATAAAGTCCTCGGTATGCGTGTCCAGGCCGAGCAGGATGGTTCCTTCCACGGCGATGCCGTGATCTCGGTAGCGCTGGATCCGCTCTTTTATATAATCTGAGGTATCAAATACGGCCTGATACACATACCAGGCCCCGGCTTGTGCCGCCAGATCCAGCACTTCCGGTTTGTCTTCAATGGGATGCGCGCACCATTTCTTTTTCAGCGGGATCATTTCCCGGAAAAGGTCTTTTTCCCAAGCAGCGTCCTGTGCAAGGGAATTGTCCACGAGAAACAGCCGGTTGTTTTCAATGGTGGCCATTTCCTCGATCACTTTGTCAATGGGGCGGGGGCGGAATTTGCGACCGCCCAGGTATGCCACGGCGCACGGATAGCAGTTAAAACGGCAGCCGCGGGAGGCGTGGACCAGATCCACCATCTGGATGCCCCTGTAATTGTACAGCTGCTTTTTGAGAATATCCCTGCGCGCGGTTCCCACGAGTTCTATGGGCGGGTGGTCGGTTAAATAGTCATAGACTTTCCGGAGGCGATTGTTCCTGAAATCATCGAACACGGCTTCCATCCGTCCTTCTGATTCTCCCAGAAATACGGCGTCCGCATGGCGGCTTGTTTCTTCCGCGTGAAGCATGGTGGCAATCCCGCCGAAAATCACCTTGACGCCTTTTCGCCGGTATATATCGGCTATTTCCCACCCCCGCTTTACCTGGCTTGTCAGCATCATGGATATGCCGACAAAATCTGCAGGCCCGCTGAAGTCGATTTCCTCCAGGTTTTCATCGACAAATTCAACCGTCACATCCGGCGGCAGGGAGGCGGCAAAAACGACCGGTCCGTGGGGTGGCAGATGGAATTCCGTCTGACGGGCCAGTTTCGGCCACCTGGGGTAGATAAGCTTGAATTTCATGGAAGGCCTTACGAGATACGGCTTTCATTATTCGGAACCGTCGATTCCGGGCGGTTTTCCCGGACATATGCGGCAAGCGCCGCCACGGAGGCAAAAACCTTTTCACCCAGCTCCTTGTTGTCGATGACCACCCCGTAATCCTGTTCGATCATCATTACCAGCTCAAGGATATCGATGGAATCAATGCCCAACTCCCCGCCAACAAGGGGGGAATTCTCGTCAATTTCTTCCGGCGTTATATCCTCAAGGTAGAGGGTCTCGACGATCTTTGTCTTGAGTTCCGCTGTGAGTTCGTTCATGGAAATTGCCCTTGTCAAACCGATAATTTTCCTTTACTCATAAAAGGAAGTACAAATACCATGCAAGAACAGGCAAGTCAACATTCTTTCAAAAATGCCGGCGCCAACAACTTTCCCTGTGACCCTGACAGAAGAAAATGAATGAATCGCTTTTCCCCGTTGAAGATTACGTGATCCAGCGCGGACGGATGATGCTCCTTGAGGCCATTGACGAGGTAGATGCGGCGAGGGCTGTTGCCCGCTCCGTGACAACACCGGACTGGCCCCTTTTTGAAAACGACGCCATCAATCCAATCGTGATTGTCGAGCTGGTGGCGCAGACGGCAGGGGTCAGCCTCCGGTGGGAGGAAATACAGAAGCATAAGGGGCGCAAAGAAAAAGGGGGCGGCCTGATCGTGGGCGTTAAAAAGGCCGTTTTTTTTGTTCCTGCCATTCCCATCGATGCCGCCATTGTCACCTGTTCAAAAAAAACCTATGGACATATGGAGTATGCCGAATATTTCGGTTTTTCGAAAATGGGGGATGTCCGGCTGGGCGAGGTGACCCTGCAGGTGTTACGAACCAATTAAAAACAAATCTGAAAAGGATGTAACCCATGAAAGATAAAACAGCCATCGTCACCGGCGGCGGCCGCGGCATCGGGCGGGAGATATCCCTGGAGCTGGCAGCACAAGGGCATCATGTCACCATCAATTACAAATCCGGCCGGGAAGCTGCTTCCGAAACGCTTGAAATGATTCGTAAAAAAGGCGGCAACGGATCCACGGTGGCCTTTGATGTCACCGATGCCGAAGAATCCCGGAAAGCCGTTGCAGAGATTGCAGAGAACTTTGACATCGACATCCTGGTCAACAATGCCGGTATTACCGCAGACGGCCTGTTCGTCATGATGCCGCAAAAAGATTGGGCGTCGGTAATTGACACTTCACTTAGCGGGTTTTACAATATAACCAAGCCCGTACTTAAACAGATGCTCCGGAAAAAAAAGGGGGCGATCGTCTCCATATCCTCGATTTCCGGGATAATGGGGAATCGCGGGCAGGTCAATTATTCCGCGGCCAAGGCCGGTATTATCGGTGCCAGCAAGGCCCTGGCCTCGGAGGTCGCCCGCCTGGGCATCCGGGTCAATGTGGTGGCACCGGGATTGATTGAAACGGAAATGGTTAAAAATGCGCCGATCGATGAAATCAAGAAAATGATCCCCATGGCCCGCATCGGCCAACCCGGGGAAGTTGCCAAAGCGGTCTGGTTTCTCTGCTCCGAAGACGCCTCCTATATAACCGGGGCGGTCCTTTCGGTGGACGGGGGGATGGCATGAAGCAGCCGGACAGGATGGCGCCGTATACGAAACGCGCATCTCTGGCAGGCGCTTTGCTGGCATGCACCCTCCTGCTTGTGGGATGGGCCGATGGACTGGAAGACATCCGGGAGAAAGGCAAATTCGTCGACTCCGTACAGGCAGCATTCACCCAGGAAAAATACCTGGAAATGCTCGATGAACCCCTGGTTTCCAAGGGACTGCTCTATCTCGAGGTTCCCGGGTCGCTCCGGTGGGAATATACCGGGCCGGTGCGCAGCGTGTTATTGATGGAAAATGAAACCATCCGGCAATACGTTCAGGCAGACAACGGCATGGTGGAACAGAAAAGCCGCGGCCTGGAGGTTATGCGGGTTTTTCTCCAGGATGCCAGCATGTGGATGAAAGGGGAATTCGAAGGCAATCCGGACCTGGTCGCTGAAATGGCATCCGGCAGAAGGGTTCTTCTGAAGCCCGCAAGGGACAATGCCATGGCGCAGATGATCCAGTATATCGAACTCCGGCTGACAGATACACCCGGGGTTGTTGAATCGGTCGCGATATACGAAGAAGAAGACACGTATACGGTCATCCGGTTTCATGATACGAAAATCAATCAGGATATTGCGGACGAAATTTTTCAAAAACTCAATCCGGATGCATTGAAACAATGAAACCAGAGGAGGCAAAAAATGAAAAAACACATGTATGCATCCCTGCTGCTCATCGCTTTTCTGGCATTTGTATCCTGCACTACGGCAATGAAGAGGGAGGAGATCGATCCCTGGCTGCAGAATATGGCTGGCGATACATCACCGGAAATACATATTGAGGGCTGGTGGAAGGACGCCCATACGGACGCCGCATTCGGCTGGGGAAGGGGGCGTTTCGAGCAGGACGGAAGCAAAATCGAAGGATCCATGGGGCAGTACAACCTTCGGGGAAGGGTCAGCGGCAACACGGTCTACCTGGTTTTTCTCTCCGCCGGAGAGCCCCATTACACGGGCCGGTTGGAAATGATCGAAGACGGGCTCCTTCAGGGCAACTATTTCCCCGCCGACGACCGGAAACAAGAATACGGAACCCCCATTGCCCTGGAAAAATTTGAAAGATAGCCCAACGTTCAAATCCGTTATTATGGTCGGCGTATGCCTGCTGGCATTATGGGGCTGCGGGAGCCTATCCCCCATTGAACCGGTGGCGCCGGGGGTTCATGAAGAAATTGACCGGCGCTGCCGTGCCCATTTTTTACACCGGCCATGGCAGCTTGTCCAGGCCATCACCGCGTATACGCCGGACGGAGAGGTCCAGAACGCCATCGGGGTGATTCGTATGTATCCGGGAGAGGAGCGGATTCAATGCGTGATTACAAGTGTCGAAGGAATCGTGCTCTTTGACGGGGAATATGACCAGAAAACCGTGATTCGAAGGGGTATCGGGCCGTTTGCGGACGAAACATTCGCCAATACCCTGTTTGATGATATCCGGCTGGTCTTTTTCCATCCGGACGAGCCGGCTGATGTCGCCGGGCAAACTTCTTCCGAAGCGCCCGTGTGCAGATATGAACGCGGTGACGGTTTTGTGGAGGTGCTTTTTTCGGCGGACCGGCAGCGGGAAATCAAGCGCTACAACACCTTGAAAAAACTCCGTAAAACCATACACGCATGCTACGAGGCGCGCTGCAGCCGGCATATTACCGAAGCCACAGAAGAAATTCCCGCAAAGCTCACCATTTCCCATCACGGCCTTCTGGAATACCGGCTCGAACTGGAGTTGATTGATGCGAAAAAGCTCCC
Source organism: Desulfosalsimonadaceae bacterium (assembly GCA_046498365.1). Taxonomy (GTDB): domain Bacteria; phylum Desulfobacterota; class Desulfobacteria; order Desulfobacterales; family Desulfosalsimonadaceae; genus B1SED10-16. The sequence goes on along the minus strand of JAWOAV010000035.1, from coordinate 19,067 downwards.
GCCATGACCGGCCGGCGGATGAGCTCCGGAAGGGGAACCACTTCAAGCCCTTTTCCGGAAATGCCATCCAGTATCCTTTCGATTTCACCAAGCCATTGATCCGCCCTGAAATCGACCGGATCCGGACATGAATCGTGAAGAAGGACGATATCGCCCGGCCGGATCTTTTTCAGAATTTTTCCCGAAAGCCCCCGGATCCGCCGATTGCCCATATCCGGCCCCCGGCAGCGGTAATGAATGCACACCATCTGTCTCTCCCACAGCAGCGGCCCGAGCCTGGGGCCTACCACTCCCGCAGGGGGCCGGAACGCCAGGGGACGGATGTTGAATCTTTGAAATACCTCCTGGGCCAAATCGATTTCCTGCGCAAGCGTTTTCCCGGATTTTGCCATGACAAACACGTCATGGCGATATGTATGGTTCCCGATGCAGTGGCCGGCCCGCAGGATATTTTCCATGAGATCGGGATATTTTTCCGCCTTGCGGCCGATGACAAAAAACGTGGCTTTCACCCCGCGCCGGGCCAGTATGTTCAGCAAAAAAGGGGTGGTGAGCGGATCAGGGCCATCGTCAAACGTGAGGGCCACGGCACTGCTGTCTTTCCCTCCCCGCCGGATTGCAGGGAGAAATATGCCGGCGCCGGGAAAGAAGGGGGCCCCAAGGCAGATGACGACAAATCCGGAAAGCACAGCGGCGGAAAACGCCGGATGGATGAAAAGAAACGCTCCGGCGGCGATATACGATGCCAGCCCGATGAAATAGGCCTGGGGGATGGGTTGCGTTTCTTTCATCGGATCAGATGCTCCCAGAGAGGGCCGGTATGCCCCCTGGCATGAAGCCTGGAAATGATCTGTGCCATTTTTTCTCCACCGGCGCCGAAGATCCAGTTGCTGCGGTTTTGAGCCCTGTTATGGAGCATTTCGTTGATTTCTTCCAGTCCGATGCCTTCGGGACGGTAAAAACAGGGGCGCAAAAGGTCCTGCCCGCTGGCTATCTGCCCGGACGCCCGGGCGATGTCATACAGCCGGGTATGCGGATAAATACGGATGCCGGCGAAGAAAAAACAGACCGTTTTTTCCAGGCATGCGGCATTGTCTATGGTCTCGGCCAGTGTCTGCGGGGTTTCGGCCGGGGCGCCGGGCAAAAAAAAGTGCGCCGTGTGCAGTCCGGCTGCCACGGCAGCCTTGTGCGCCCGGAAAATATCCGCGCTCCGGAACGGTTTCCGGTAATTTTTCAGGATCGCATCCGAAAAGGCCTCCGTCCCGAACTCCACATGCGTCATCCCGGCATCGGCAAGAATTTTGAAATAATCCCCAGGCGGCCGGGTCGGTGCAATATACCCCCCCCAAGGGATAGATAGCCCGGCTTTTTGAAAGCTGCGGGCCACCGCCCGGCTATGCGCATAATCGGCGTTGAAAACCGAATCGGTGACAAACAGATACTTTGCCCCGGCATCCTGAAGTCTGCGCGCCGTATCGGCAACGATATCCGGGGGGCTGCGCCGCAGCCGGCCGCCTTCAATGTGGGGATAGGTGCAGTAAATGCATTTGAACGGGCATCCCCTTTTGGTCTGGAGATTGAGCATCCCCCCTTTTTTCAGATAATAGCCGAGATGGCGCTTTTCCGGGTCAAAATGCCTTTGCACCCCCCCTGGCCACGGTGAGGGGAAGCTATCGGTACCCGCTGCACCGCGCGTGATAACCCCTTCAAGTTCAGAGACCGCTTTTCCCTGCTCAATGGCATCGAGAAACGCAGCAAACCGCTCCCCCTCGCCGACAATGCCGTAGTCGGCCCGCAGCGCTTCGATCAGGCGTCCGGGAAAAAGGGTAAATCCACTCCCCCCCAGAACCACGGGGGCGGCCGTAATCTGCCGGACGCTGCTGATGAGTGATTTGTAGCGGTCAATGTAGCTTTTTGTCTCTTTTTCATCCGTGTTGTCGATGTTTCGGATGGAGACGCCAACAATGTCCGGGGAAACGGCGGTGATGCGATCTTCCAGTCCACGCCCCTGTCCTGTTTCATTTGCATCCGCGACAAACACCTCGTGGCGCTCACCGATGGCGCCGGCCACGTAGTCGATTCCCAGCGGATAGATCGGGTAGGGGCTGGTTTCCGTATTCGCTGAAATCAAAAGCACTTTCATGGCCGAAACACCTCGACAGCGGTAAGACAGGTTCCCGTCCCCATGACGAGTATGGCGCCGCCGTTTAAACAAACCGCATTGCCTTCGGGGTCATGCGGAGGAACAAGATCCTGCTGTACACAATATACGGCCAGGCTTACGGCTGCCGCCGATGCAGAAGCGAATTCGCCGGTATGCTTCCGGTAGTCAACGACCGGCGCCCGGCTGCCGGAAACTCTTTGAAACGTATTGACCTGCCTTTCCCCAGCCTCCCGGCAGGATGCGGGGATGCCTGCAAACAGGGCCCCGTATCGTTCCCGGACGGCTTTCTCCCCCCCCAGGGCGTCGATCATTTCCATCACCGCCCTCTTTCCGTCGTCGGCTTTCCGGTAAAACACCGGCCGAAGTTGCAATCCCTTTTCCGATCGCGCAAGGCAGAGGCCGCCCCCTCCATCGGCTGGAATTGTATCCTGCAAAACAGAGGGATCAAACAAAGAAGAGAGCCGGGGGTGGCATTCGTCCGCGCCGATCACGAGAAAGGGTTCTTCCGTTTCCTCCTGCATGAGGCTCGCCGCAATCAGCGCCTGTTCGAACGAGTAATCGCCGCCCGTCATCGTGATATTGGGGCCGGTGACGTTGAACATCATAGCGATTTCACCGGCGGGGGCATTGTGAACCGAACCCACAAAATCCATGGGGCTGGAAAACCGCTCCTGGTTTTTAAACAGACGGGTCAGAAAATCGTCCGTTTCCGTGAGCGCCCCCCACCCGGTGGAGAAAAACACGCCGGACGGTGGTGATTTGAGCCCTGCGCTTTTAATCGCGTCATCGGCAAGGCACAGGGCAAGACGCGGGAGCCTTTTCAGGCGCCGGAGCGCCCCGGGGGGGAGACCGGCAGACACCTCCGGAATCGAAAGCATCCCGCTGCAAGGGGATCCCGCCATAAAGGACCGGGCGGTATCGCTCATCTTTCCCGCCCCTGTTACGCAGGCATTTCCCATCACCGCCATTGAAGAAACGGGCTTCGAATAGTTGTCCGGGGCTTTTTCCGGGGGAGCGCTCACCACCAGCGCCGCATTGTTTCCGCCGAAACCGAAGGAATTGGAGAGCACCGTCCGGATGCTGCCGGTCCCGGGCTCCCTTTGGGGGCAGAGATCAAGGGCCGGATCCGGATTTTTCAGGCCGTGATTGGCGGGGACCAGTTTCTCTGCAATGGCGATGATGCAGACAGCCAGCTCCACGGCCCCTGCAGCGGCCAGACTGTGCCCCGAAGCCCCCTTGATGGATGACAGGGGCGGCTTGTCTTTCCCGAAAAGCCGGTTGACGGCCTTTGCTTCCGAGGCATCATTGCTGATGGTGCCCGTGCCGTGCAGGTTGATGTAGTCGATATCTGCACAAACCAGGCCTGCGTCCCGGATTGCGGCATCCATGGCCGCCAGCGCGCCTTGCCCCTCGGGGTGGGGGGAGGCGGCATGGTATGCGTCGCAGGAAAGGCCAAGGCCCCGTATTTCCGCCAACGCATTTTCCGGAATTTGTTCGGCAGACTCCATGAACAGCATTGCCGCCCCCTCGGAGAGGCTCATCCCGTTCCGGTCGCGGTCAAACGGGGCTGCCCCGTCGGGAGAAAGAAGCTGAAGCGCGTTGAAACCGTGGTACGTCAGCCGGCAGAGGGCATCTGCGCCGCCGGCCAGCACGGACTTGAACAAACCGCATTGCAGCAGTTTTGCGCCCAGCGCCACGGCCCCCGCACCGGATGAGCAGGCCGTGGATACTGTGAATGCCGGGCCGTCGCATTTACAAAGGTCTGCAATGTAGTTCGCCACTGAGCCGGAGGCATGAAAGCGGTACAGGTCCGGGTCATCCGCGCCGGATTGCAGCAGGGTTTCCGTTTTCGGCATGCCGCCGGTGGTCATGCCCATGACAACCGCCTCCGGCACTTTCCCCCCGCATGCCGCCAATGCGTCCAAAGCCGCAGCACGGGCAATCTGGTGGGTTCTCGGCAGGTCGGGATCGACAAACGCCTCCTTTATTTCCCCGACCGCAAAGGACAGGCCATGAGGAAACAGGGTCAACGGGGCAAGGCCGCTGCGATTTTTCCGCAAAGATGCCGCAGTTTCCGGACAGCCCCGTCCAAGCGCGGTAATAATGCCGATTCCGGTCACATAAATACCCATGAATCGCTCAGTCTCCTCGGGAGGGCGTTTTCCCCGGCACGGTTTCCGGGCCGAGAAACGGTTCAAAATGGTGCCATTCAAACGGAGATTCGTACACCGCCTGTTCCAGCAGGTGCGCATATTCCTGTGCCGCCTGCCGGATGCATGCCCTTCGCGATGCCCTTGAATCAGCGTGCAGATAAATGGGCGGATGGATGATAAAGCGATATTTCCGCCGCCCCGTGCGAAGCGCAAAAAAGACAAAAACAGGGGCGCCGGTTGCAAGGGCAAGCGCATACGGGGTTTCAGGCAGCCTTACCGTGTGCCCCAGAAATTCTGCTTCCACGCAGGAGCGTCCCGCATCCCCCGAACGATCCCCCGCCATCGACAGGATCCAGCCGTTTCGCAGGTATTTGAGGCCTTCCAGAACATCCATGGGGGAAGGGCGACCCAACTGGGTGGCAATGATTTCCACGCCCTTTTTCTTCAGGCTGCTTTTCTGTATTTCTTCGATTTGCTCGCCGGCTTTTTTGCCCATAAACAGCAGAAGCGGAACCCCTTTTTCCGTAAGCAGCCGTGCCGCCACCTCCCAGTTCCCCAGATGCGACATCAACAGGATGCCGCCGGTCCGGCTTTCTGCCGCTTTTTCAAGATAGTGCCACCCCTGCGCTGTATAATTGATATCGCTTGAAAATTCAAGAAAATACCGGTCGATATAGATGGCGGTAAAATTGTGAAACTGCTTCCAGGCGCACCAGAGCAGATACCCTGCCCGCCGGTGCGGAAACACGGCCCGGTAAAACCGGAAGCTGGCAGCAACCCGCCGGGGAAAGAACAGAAAATAGCCGGTGGCAATTGTCCACGCCGCCGTATAAAGGACCCATATCCCGCATTTACGGGATAAATATACCATCGTCCGGTAGAATAGGTTTACCATCGCCTCTCCTGTCTACTGAGCTGCTTCGGCTGCGAACCAGTGCTCTTCCCTGCCGATGCCCGAAGGCCGGTCCTGGAGAAGCGTAAAACCGTTTTCCGCCAATATGCGCCGTATCTGTTCAGCCGGACGGAAATACGACGGCGTGCGGGCCAGTCGGAGCCGGAGCGTCTCAATCCTGCGAAACATCGGAATACGCCCTGCCGAGGGAATCGTCACGCGGATGAGCACCCTGGCGCCCGGGGCAAGCTTTGGCCGCAGATACTGCAGGGTTTCTCCAAACTGCGCATCCGACAGATAATGAATCATGTCCAGCATGAGGACCAGATCCGCCCCGTCTTTGCAATCGGGCAACGCCGGTGCGCCGGCCTGAAACACCTCACCAAAGCCGCCCACGATCCTTGTTGCAATTCTTGCCCTTTCCGGATCCGGCTCCATGGCGCAGATCCGTACCCGCGGATTCATTGAAATCAGCCACGCCGAGGTAACCCCGTAGCCGCAGCCGATATCCATGACAACCGAGGGTTTTCCCACCAGTTCCGGCAGTTCGGCAAACATGGGGTCCATCATGCATTTGAACCGTGCAAAGAGCCGCGGATAGGCTTCCAAACGGCGATAAAGCCTTCGAATCCGCTTTTTATGCCGCACCGAACCCGGTGCTGCGAAACGATCCGAAAACACAACCGGTTTGAACAGGTATCGCAAAAGGGGGGGCAGAAGGGCAAACGTGCCGGCCAAGACAAAGACAATCCCCAATACCAGGAGCTGCCCGAGATCTCTCATAAAATTGTGCCCACCGGAGGCCAGGGTGCCGAAACCGATCAGCGTGGAGACGCCCGCCAGAAATATCGTCATGCGGATATGGGCCTGAAAGGGGTGTGCTTCATCCTGGTAGCGTTGATAGCCGCGGACGAAATACAATGAATAATCAAGCCCCATGCCTATCACGACCACCGACAGCATCAGGCCCGGTATGCTGAGCGGCTGGTCCGCCAGGCCCATGACCCCCAGCGTGCACACCATTGAAAAGCCCAATGGGAGCAGCGCAATCGCTGTCAATACGGCGTCCATGAAAAACAGCAGCAGCAAAACCGTTACGGCTGCGCCGATAAAGATCACCATCCGGATAAACGTATGGGAAAGAAAATCGCTGATGGTTTGGGAATAATAGGCCGGATCCAGCACATGGAGCCATTTCTCGGCGGAATACTTCTGAAAAAACGATTCCGGGTCGTAGTTTTCCCCCGGGGCCAGGGAGCTGAACAGGAGCCAGGTCCCGTCTTCGTTCGAATGGTGAATTCCCAGCATGTCGTGAAACGCCGGGTCGATGGGAAGTCCGCCCTTGCACTGGAACGAGTGCTCGCTGTAGACATCCGAAAAGATCCCGGCGGGCATTCCCATCTTTTCTGCAACCTGTTGCATCCGTTTTTGTAAAAGCGCCTTGTCGTGCTTCTGCCAGAAATTCCGCCATGCCGCCAGGTTTTCTCTGCAGCGCTGCTCCCCGGGGAAAATCATGGAAGGAACGAATGCCTCGGAAAGCGTCTGGTCTTCGAGTTCCGCGGCCAGACGGGCCGCAAGCCGGTCGCTGTGCTGCTGCAGCGCATCTCTGTCCGGGGCTTCGGCGATAAGATAGATCTTGTCAAAGAGACGCTGTCCCCATGTTTCTGAAACCATGTTTTCCGCGGCAATGGTTTCTTTGCTGACCGTGTTCATGGACGCGATGTCCACATCAAAATCCGGGTTTGCAAAAATGGCCAGGACCAGAAAAAGTGCCACCGCGGCTGCGGCCTTGGATTTCCCCCCCCACACCGTGAGCCTGTCGACCAGGGCTTGGAGGGGGAGCCGCCCTGCCCGTTTGGCCGGGGGCAACACGGGGAAAAGCAGCGGGAAAAAAGAATGCACGAAAAAAAATGAAAAAGCGATCCCCAGCGCCGCAAATTGTCCGATTTCCACGAGAACCGGGAACCCGCTGAATCCCAAAAGAGAAAAAGCGCCCACCGTGGTCAGCGCCGCCAGAAAGGCAACGGCACGCACTTCCCTGGACACGCTTTTCCCCCTTGTTTCGTAGGGGCGGTCGAGGAACAGCAGATAGGCAATGCCGTGATCCACCGTGATGGAGATGATGGCCCCGCCGAACCCGATGGTCATTACCGATATGGACTCCCGCCAGATGGAATAGACGGCCAGGGCGCAAAGGGTCCCGAATATTGCCGGTAAAAAGGAAAGCAGACCGATATGGGGCCTGGGAAAAGAGAGCATCAGCAGGCACGCAATGCCCGCGGTGACAAAGAGGAGCGCCCGTTTCGTGTCCCCCCGGGCCGTGGTCTCATTGTCGAGTACCGCCCGGTAAGCGCCTACCGGGGTCAGCCTTATCTCCAGGTCTGTGCCTTCGTATTTCTGCCGGAGCGCCCGTTCGGCCTGTTCGAGGGTATCGTCGATCCGGCGGGCCAGGTCTGTTCCGGTACGGGTGGTTTCCGGGTTGACAATGATAAAGAGGTGCCGCTCGTCGGGAGACAAAAGACGCCCCTTGTAAAAATGAACCTCCTGGGTCGGCACCAGGTGTTTGAGTTTTTCCAGCACCAGGTTGCCGAGCCCCAGGGGGTCTTTTACCGCGAGGCGCGACATTCCCGTGCTTTCCATTGTATAGAGCCCGGAAAGATTTTTTGTCACCCGCTGTTCAAGGGCCCCTGCTTCCAGCAAGGGGGCCGCGTCGTTTTCCAGGGCTTCGGCGGTAAACAAAACCGGTAGGTTTTCCACCGCATGCTTTGCAAGCCGGGGAAACAGCCTGCCCATTTCTTCCATGCCGACGGTTTTAAAAAGGCCGCTTTTGTGCAGTTCGCTTTCAATAAAAGCGGCGGCCTCCACCAGCTTGTCCGGATTTTTCCGTTCAAGGCCCAGGTCGATAAATACCTGGTTCTGGTAGGGATGGTGCAGCAATACGTAAGAGCCTTCTTCCAGTACCGCATTCCCCCTGGGCAGGGTATTGACGATATCGGTTTCAAGTCGAAGGCGGAACAATGCGATTACTGCCAGGGCGGCCAGCACAAAGACAGCGAGGAAAAAAAGGCCTCTCAATGGGGTATGTTTGGAAAGCTGCAAGGCGTTAGTCTTTGTTTCCGGATACCGGTTGTTTCGTGAAAATTCTATGCACAATCAACCGGGTAAAGGTTCTTGCGTTTCTGAAAAAGTCCGCCGCCGGCCGGAAATGGGAAATGCGCTCACGGGGGGGCAGATAGTTTACGCCTACCGGCACCTCAAGCACGGGGACGCCTTTCCAGTGGGCCCGCACCAGCACCTCCACCTCGAATTCGAACCGCCTGGCGGTTACCCCCCATTCCAGGACCTCGGGCAAGGGGTAGATTCTGAAACCGCTTTGCGAATCCGATACCAGGGGGCCGCCGCAGACCCTTACCCAGAAATTGGAAAACTTTCGGCCGAACCGGCTGGTCCACTGTACATGGGGGCCGTCCATGCCGGTGCGGCGACCGACAATGACGGCGCTTCCTGATTTTTCAGCCGCCCGGATCAGGCCTCTTGCATCCAGGGGATCATGCTGACCGTCTGCGTCAAGGGTCACGCCCCAATCCGCGATGCGGGCGGCTTCTATAAATCCGGTCATGATCGCCGCACCCTTGCCTTCATTTTGGCTGTGCCGAAGGATGCGGATTTCTGTAAACCGGCGGATGCGCTCATGTGTGTCATCGGTTGAACCGTCATCCACGACAAATACCGGCAGGTTCAATTTCAGCGCTTCGGCAATCACATTTTCCACAGACGCGCCGTGATTGTATACCGGTATGATCACCGCGAACCGGTTCGCTTTTTTCCTGTTTATCATTTTTTGTCAGGGCGTACTGAAAAAAGATAAAGAATCGGAATGGATTGCCACCTTACTGTTCCGCCGATTCGCCGCAATAAGCCACGGCCCATGCGCCGGGCCCGATATGGGCACCCGAGGTCAGGGAAAGCGGCTGCACAAGGATTTCAGAAAATCGGAAACGCCGCTTTATTTCAGCCATGACCCGGTCTTCCACCCATTGCCGGTTGTCGGAATATTCCAGCAGGATCAGGGCGCGTGACGGCTCCCGCAGATTTTTTCCAAGCGTTTCCATGGCGAAGCGCAGCTGCGCTTCGGCGTTGCGAACGATGCCGACCTTTTCCGCGCCCCGGGGCGTGGGGGTAATCACCGGCTTCATGTTCAGCATGTCTCCGAAGAACGCACCGGTTTTCGACATCCGGCCGCCTGCCGCCAGGTACTTGAGCTCATTGAGAAAAATATATTCCCCGCTCCTTTCCACCGCCTTTTCCGCAAATTCGATTACCTGTTCCGGGGCGGGCTGCGGCGCCTGCACGGCGAACCCGGCCGTGGCGATCACGGCTGCGGCCAGCCGTCCGGAAGCCGCACCGGTATCGATCACGAAAAAACGGCCTTCGGGATCATGCTGCTTTTTCCATTGAACGGCCACATCGTAATTGCCGGTGTAAACGGATCCCACGCACAGGTAAAGCACATTTTCATACTGTTTTATCAGCCGGTTGTAGTGCTGGTGGCGCTCAAACACCGAGGCCTGTGAGGTCGAGACCTTTCCGCCGCCGGCCATCACCCGGTAAAGCGTTTCCGGGGGGACGCATGTCTCCGGCATACAGGTGTCCCCCATGGTGATATAGCTTTCCAGAAGCGTAATGCCGAGACGCCGGGCCAAGTCCCGGCTCAGGGAGCCCGCAGCATCCGTGACAATGTGGATCCGGCTTTCCGCCGCCGGCCGATGAAACGTTTTTACCTGCTCGAAAAGGTCGTCTTCGTTCCATTGAACAATGGAACCCATGCGTTCCGCTTTTTGCTTCAGTGCGCGAACATCGGGGGTATGAAGATGAATTTTGGCGTATTCCTGAAAAGTGTGCACCATTGCGCTCTTGTCTGTTTCGGCGATTCTCTGGAGCTGATCGTCCGCATCTTTTCCCATGCGGACCACCAGATCCACACAGAACGCCTTCTCAGCGGATGCGTCAAAGGCATCGGATATTTTCAGACTGTCCGCGAAAACATCTTCAATGGCGCGGAAATGGTCGCCGCGATTGCAGAGCCCCTTCAGAAAACCTTCCAGAAACAAAAACATCCCCAGCGCGCCGGCATCCACGACGCCTGCAGCCTTGATTTCCGGGATCGTCTCCCGGGTTTCGTGCACCGCATGTTCCATTTGATCGATGACAAATTCGAGATGGCTCTTCAGAGCCTGGAGATTCCGGAGATTTTCAAGCGCCTCTGTGAACCGGTCCAGCACCGTGAGCATGGTCCCGGGGCAGGGATCATGGACGGCGTTCCAGGCGCTTTCCCTTCCCGCCTTTGCCGCCGGGTAGAAGGCGTCAGGAGAATCGGCGGCAATCAGTTCGGCAACGAATTGGGTGGCGATATTCCCGGAGTTCCCCCTGCCGGCAAAAAGGAGGTCCCTGGCGGTTTTCTGCGGCCCCCGGCTGTGCAGGTTCCGCAAGGGGGCCAGGCTGATCAGTAAATTGCGCCCCGTATCCCCGTCCGCGACCGGAAACACATTGATCCTGTCCAGAACATCCGCCCAGGCACCCATCCGCTCATAACCGGTAATAAAGGGGTCGGCTGCATTTGCACTCATTGTCAACGCTCCAGTAACCGGCGGATATCTTCCGGTATTCTAAGCATGGTTTCCATTTCCGGAATTTTTATCGCAGCCTGTTCGCTTTTCCCCTTTGCGCACACCCGGTTATTTTCGGTCAACCGGATTTCAAATGCGACCGTGATCTTGTAGTCAACTTCTTTTAAAACGGCCCTGCAGGCAAACGGATCCCGGAAACGCAAGGGGTACACGTGCTTGATGCTGGTGCGGATGATGGGGAATATGTACTGCGTGTCTTCATAAACCTTGTAAAGATCCACGCCCAGGTGCTGAAACAAGGCGTCCCGGGTGATGTCAAAATATTTGAAGTAATTGCCATGCCACATCACTTCCATGGGATCCAGATCGTGAAACGGCACCACGAATTTTTTCTCACAGCTTCTGTCGTTATTGGTCTTCGCCATTTACTTTCATCATCCTTGATGGTGCCATCTGAAAATCGACTTTTTACGGGTCCATCATCCTTGACGGCAAAGTAAAAAGTTCAAGATCAAGGCGCGTGCAATTTTTGAAGAATTGATCGTACTTCGCCGTACGTGAGATTCTTCAAAAATTGCGCGCAACGCAGATATTGGGCTTTTTACGAAGCCGTCAGCCTTGGGTGCCACCATATTCTCATTGCGCCGGGTCGAATGAAAACATTTCTGAAGTGGTAATGGCTGCGGCAATATTTCGTATATCTTCGTCCATGGGCCTGTCTTCAATGGTCGGCGGCGCGATGTTGCGGATATTGCCTGCAAGCCTTTCCAGTCGCGGCCGCTTATCGATATTGCCACGAATCTCGCATGCCTGTACCGCGGTAAGCAGCGCAATGGAAACGGTTTTTTCAACCAGTTCGCAGATGCGCCGTGCATCGCGTGCTGCAATCGTGCCCATGGAGACCTTGTCCTGGTTGTGCGATTCGGTGGAACGGGAAAATGAAGCCGCAGGCATGGTCTGCTTCAGCGCCTCTGCAGCAAGGGCGGAAGCACTTATGGACATTGCCTTGAAACCATGGTGAAAGAGATTTTCCGCTTCATCCACGCACACCAGGTCGGCGGGCAGCCCCCTGTTGGTGTTGGCATCCACCATTAACGCCACCTGCCTGTCGGCGGCGTCCGCCACCGATGCAAGGGCGCTTTTCAGCCCGTCCATGGCAAATGCGATATGACCGCCGTAAAAATTCCCCCCCAAAAGCACGCTGCCGGAGAGGGGGTCGAACAAGGGGTTGTCATTGGCACTGTTTGCCTCTATTTCCACCCACTGGCGCACCCAGGACAGGGCGTCGGCCAAAACACCCAGAATCTGGGGAGCGCACCGGACGGAATAGGGGTCCTGCAATGTCTCCGGTGCTTCCGGTGAAAAGCTTGAACCCGGATTTTCCGAAGCAATCAGGGCGGCAATGCAGCTGGCGGCATATTTTTGACCCGGATGAGGCTTTGCCGCCGATATGACCGGATGGTAGTGGTGTGCATTTCCGCCGACCGCGTGAATGCACAGGGCGGTGGCGCATATGGCCGCGTTTATGATTTTCTCCGCTCTATCTATGATCATCGCCGCAATACCTGTCATCATTGCGGTGCCGTTCATGATTGCCAGCGGTTCCTTGGGAAAAAACCGGTGCGGCGCAAGGCCGGCCTCAGCCAGCGCTTTTACCGCCTCCATCCGGCGTCCGCGGTAGAACACCTGCCTTTCCCCCATCAGTGCCGCGGCCACGTAAGACATGGGCGTCAGATCCCCGGATGCCCCCACAGATCCTTCTGAAGGAACCACCGGCGTAATGTGCGCATTGAGCATGGCGGCCATTTTGTGTAGCAATTCCATGGATACCCCGGAGTATCCCTTGGAAAAGCAAACCAGCCTGCATATCATGGCCGCCCGGGTTTCTTCAACGCCGAACGGTTCTCCGGTGCCGCAGCCGTGAAAACGAATCAGGTTTATGCCGTTTTGAACGGCAACGTCGGCGATCATCCATTTCCCGCAGCATTTGCCGAAACCCGTGGTCACCCCGTATATCGGCAGGCCCTTTGCCAAAAGGCCTTCCAGCACGTCCCGGGAACGCTCCACGCGTGCGGTGAAGCTTTCTCCTGCGTCGATTTCTATGGCGGTATTCGCCCGGGCTGCATCCACGATCTGCTGCACTGAGATGTCTGAACCGTCGATGACGAGATCGCATGTATCCGTATGAATCGCATTTTTCATGTTATATACGTTCCTTGTCCACGGGAAATCCTGAGGAAATAAAAAACCGCCGCAATGAGCAAAAAATTTGAATTCTATTACAGGCAGGATCTGCCTGTCAAGCTGCATGGCGCTTCAAACACGCCCCTTATCCGCGATTGCCGGCAAATGCGGAAAAGGCGGTATTCTGTTTGCCGCCAGTTTTGCCGCAGCCTCGCCGGTAGCCAAACAGCAGCCGATCACCCTTGCCGAGGCAATCGCCCCGGAATCAGCGCTGATACATTTCCCCGCCAGAAACAGGTTGTCCACACCCGAAGATCGCAGAACCCCCGCCGGAATTTCATAATATCGTCCATCCGTTACATACACTGTTGAAAAATCTCCGTTTTCGTCCCACCGCTCCACCGGCCAGCAGCCTTTCGCCACCGCATCGGGAAATTTTTTTCCCGAAAGGACATCCTGCAAGGAAAGCACGTATTCCCCCATCCCCCGGGCACTTTCCCGGTGCAGCACCGGGCTTGTCTCCACCGGGGCGCTGCATTTTTCAAAACCGGCCACGTTCTGCTTGAAAAACCGGACAATGGTTTTTTTTACTTCATCCCCCCTTTGTCCTATCGATTTTTCAGATATCGGCCCATCGGTGTTTATCCGCCGGCCGAGGTTCAGCTTGGCCAGGAAAACGCCACGGTCCAGGGTAGGCGAAAACCGGATGAAGGCGGCTTCCGGCGGCAGCATGCCCCGGTCCACGGCGCGCCGGATCATCATGTGCCAGCGCGCGGCCTCCACTGCGGAGAGATCGACAGGGGGCCCGTGGTGCAGGGGGAAAATCAGGGCCGGAACCTGGCGGGATTCATCGGGAGAAATCAACAGGGTCCCCGCAGCGCGGCAAACCGCTGCTCTTCCGGAAGCGTCGATCACCGCACCCGGCTCGATTTCCAACCTGCGACCGTTTATATCCGCCTCAATACGTTGGATGCGCCCGGCAGAAACATCGGCCCTGATAAATGTCGATCCACAATGGACCGTCAAGGCGGGTTCCTCTTCCAACAATTTACGGGATGCAGCGGCAAAACTGCCCGGCCGGCATGTCAGCACATATGCCCTCCCCATCTTGACCGGCCCCGCCACCCTGTCAAGACGCATCAGATGAACCGCAAATTCCCCGGGAAATCCGTCATACAGCATTTGCGGCGCGTCCTTGCCGGGGACATTCATGTAAAGGCCGCACAGTGTGGCAATATGCCCTTTTACCGGAATGCCGCCGACAAACCTTTCCTTTTCCAGCAGAACCGTGCTCCGGCCGGTTCTTGCCGCAACAACCGCAGCAGCAATGCCAGCGGGTCCGGCGCCAACGACGACCACATCGGCTTTATGCGTCATTTCTGCCTTCTCATGCGGGCGCCGTAGTTTTCAATATCTTTCCAGCAGGGGATCACCCGGAATTTTGCCAGAAACCATTGAATGACCTTAACGGTGGCCCTGTTCCAGTCCGTGGGCGTACTCCAGGTCGGATCCCGCCTTGCGAGCATATCAAGGCGATGCACTGCCCATTCCGGTTGCAGGTGCCGCGACAGGTAAAAGCGCGGATGCAGCAGGGAATCCGCCGGGTCAATGACCCCCTGGCTGCATGCAATATCATACAAATCGGTACCTTTATAAATCCGGAGGCCCAGCGAGGCGAACACCGCGTTGGCCCTGCCAAATCCCTGGAGGTTCTTTTGGGTCTGCTCCCAGTCTGCAACGGTTTCCCACGGACCGCCAAAGAGGAGAAACACGGCAAACGGCAGCCCTGCATCAGCCAGGGCCTGATACGTTCTCTCAATTTCCGCCAGGGTGAAGCCCTTTTTCAGATGAACCAGCATTTTTTCGGTTGCCGCGTCAATGCCCAGTTCAATGCCCGCACAACCGGAGGCCTTGAAGAGCGCGGCCATTTGCCGGTCCAGCCCGGACGGATTGCAGTAGGCCAGCCACCGGATTTTCAGCCGGCGCCGTATGATTTCCTCGCACACGGCCGCCGCGTGTCCGGCCGGAAAATTAAACACCCCGTCGACGAAAAAAAAATCCGACCGGCCCGTGTCCCGGACAATTTTTTCCATTTCGTCAACGCATGCCCCGGGCGGGAAAAAACGCGGCCGCTTTCCCTCCAGCACGCTGTAGGAACAGTAGATGCATTCAAACGGACACCCCCGCCTGGTTTGCATGGCCACAAACCCTCCGGCCGAAAAATATCGGTCAAAGTCAATGCTTTCATAGGCCTGCAGGGGCAAATCATCGAGGGGCGTTGAAAAACAGGGGGGATTTGCGTGCCATCTACCGTTTTCCCGCCACCGGAGGCCGGGGATGCGCTCAAATCCTGAATTTTCGTCATATGCCGACAAAAATGCCGGCAGGCTTTTTTCCCCCTCCCCCACGATTGCGTAATCCGCCGCCAGGTATTCGGTCAACTCTTCCGGGGCCACGGACACGGCGCTGCCGCCGATGACAACCGGGGCCGGGGATGCGCACCGGATAATCCGGACGACATCGCGGTCCCCCTGAAAATAGGCATGTGAATGGACGTATGCGCAATTGTCCAGGTTCCGGATGGAAAGCCCGATCATATCCGGGCAAAAACCACGGATTTTTTGCCGGATGCTTCGAGCGATATTCCGGGAAAAGCACAGATCCAAAAAATCGACCTCATGCCCGGATTTCCGAAGCGCGCCGATAATTTTGGCCGCACCGACGGGTGCCACGGCAAAGGGGGATTTCTCCCGGTTTGTGGAAACAATCAGAACCTTCATATCAACCGGCCGGACATGAGATGATCCCCCACCGCCTCCAGAAACCCCCCGGCTTCCGCCGGTGTGATCATGGATTCCACGTAAATCAGCGTGATGTAAAGGCGCTGAGAAAAGGTGTAAAACACGATGCCCATACCCGGCGGCACGACAATGGTGGGCACATGGTGCTGATATTGTACCGGATGCCCCATGAACGTTGACAAATCTTCAAGGACTTTTCCCGGGTTCGCGAAAACCAAAGAAGCGATCTCCCCTTTGAACGCCTGGCGGATCTTGCGGGCATAAAGACGGGAGGGGATAAACCGGCAAAATTCCATGGCGCTCACATTGGAAGCAATCATATCGTCCCGGATGGCCGCCTCGGTCTGCCGGGTAAAGGATGCCAGAATGACGTCGAATTCCCGGAGCTCTTCCGGGTCAAACCCGTAGAGGAGGGTTGCCGACTGATTGGAAAACACGGGCAGACGCGTCCCTTTTTTCCGCAGGTCAATCGACACCGGGACCACGTATCCGGCCGGAAAGATGTTTCTTGACTGCATCAGGCGCTGGAATTGGCCCATTGCGGCGGCGCTGTAGTACGCTGATTCGTTTAAAAATCCGCCGCGCTTTTCCGCCAGGTCGAGAATCGTCCGGGTCTGGCCGCGGGTAAAGGAAAAAACGCGGTAATCGAGCCTCGGGAAAAGGGGCTTTTGGGCACGGGTATACAGGGAAACCGGTGGTTTTGATGCCAGCTCGTCCACCCGCTGAAAGGATTTTTGGGCCTGGCTCCATTTCGATCCGGCCGGCATGCGCTCGGTATAGCCGCCGGAAACCAGGCCGACCTGCGTATCCTCCGCTTCAGGGGATGCAGACCGGCCCACCATGGAAAGAAAGTACTCCGCCCCATGCGCGTCCATGAGCATATGCGACCAGGTCATGATCACCTCGACCCGGACGCTGTCCGTATAAACCAGGTCAAAACAGAACAGCTCTCCCCGGCGGACATCCAGGCGCCGGTTTAAAATATCGCGCTTTATGCGGCTCAGCGCTTCGTCATTTTCTGCATAATGGCGCCGCACGCAGGGGTGATGCAAACGGCCGTTGCCATTGTTGATCTGCCAATACGGATTCCAGTTCAGGATTCCTCTTCTGGCATGTGCTTTAAGTATGGGGAAACGGGCCTTGAGCGCCCGGATCCGATCGGCCAGGTCGGTCTCGGAAATCCGACCGTCAACCCCAACCACAATCTGGGCCTGGTTGCCGCTGAAGCCGAGCCGCTTCATCTGGTGGTCAAAGGCCAGCATGAGGCAATCCGAGCCGTTAAACGGAATTTTATTGGCACTGTTGAAGTTCATGAATCAACCGCGAAATGTTTTGAACGCTGCACATCCGTTCTTCGTTGATCTCCGCCTCCGGAATGCGCAAGTTAAATTTTTTTTCCACAAAGACCAGGATCTTTAACAGGGAAAAAGAATCCAGCCCCGCCTCGATAAGGTGGGTGTTGGCGTCAACGGCCAGCGACGGATCATAGATTTCTCTTCGCACAAAATCAAGAAGCGCTGTTTCAATGGGATTCAAGGAATCGATCTCTTTCATTTTTGAGATACGTTCTAGTGTGGCCGGCGTATTTTACCGGTGGATACGGTTTTTTCAATGCGTTCCACAAAATCTACCTTTTCAGGCACCTTGTAATCGGCCAGTGTTTTTCCGCAGAACGCTTTCAGCGCGCTTTCATCAATCCGGCGGCCGGCGTGGCGCAGCACCACCTTTGCAGAAACGATCTGTCCGAAACGGCCATGTTTTTCCCCGTATACGAAGGATTCTCTCACCAAGGGGTGGCTGTTTAACACCCCCTCGATTTCCTCGGGGAAGACTTTGATTCCCGCCGTATTGATGATGTGATTTTTCCTTCCGAACAAATAGAGGAACCCTTCTTCATCCATACCGCCAATATCGCCGGTTTCAAACCATCCGTCGGCAAGGGCGGCTTTTTCATCCGTCCATGGATGAAAATAGGCATCAAAAAACCCGGGGCCCGTGAAAAAAAGCTCCCCGCATGCCATGCCATTACAGCTGCCGTAGGCCGTCTCATTTTTTACGTGGACCTGATATCCCGGCAGCACCCGGCCGACGGATGCGGGTTTCTCCATGGGTTTTTCCGTGTTTATGCAGACCAGCCCGATCTCGATGATACCGTATGCCTGGGAAAGCGGCAGCCGAAAACGGCGAAAAAACCGTTCATGGATATCCTCGGGCAGGCCGATGGTGGTGGAAACCGCCAGGCGGACGGACGGCATCATCTGACCGGACGAATCAGAAGCAAGCAGGGAATAGTGAAACGGCGACGCGTAAAGCAGCGTGACATGCTCGCGCCGGATTGTTTCCAGAATCGATCTGCTCCAGATCCCTCCTGCCAGGACAATGCCCGCCCCCTGGGTCAGGTAAAGCACAATGGTGGAAACAAAATGATGGCTCATGGGCAGAATCCACAGGACATTATCATCAGGCGCGATCTGCAGTATCCGGTTTACCGACCGGATTCTTTCATAGATACGATCATGAGACAGGACCACCCCCTTCCGCTCCCCCGTGGTGCCGGAAGTAAACCGGACAAAGGCGATGTGAATGCCGGTTTCCGGGAAGAGGGGAGGATTCATCGCGCAAAAATAATAGGACCGGTCCGCAACAGGACAGGCACCTGCCGTCCAGCTTGAATCAGCGGCTTTATAATGAATCAGGCCCGCAACCGGTATTTTCTCGCACACTTGCCGGATTTCATCCTGCTTGAATTCAACATCAATGGGCACCACTGCGGCATCGAGTTTCCACAGTGCATACGTAAGAACGATACAGGCGATGCTGTTGACAAAACAAAGGCCGATCATCTGCCCCGGGACAACGCCTTTAGACTGGAGATCTTCCGCCGTTTTGGCAATGAGCGCATCGAGCGCCCCATAGGAAACCGTTTTGGCCCCCTCCATCACCGCAGGCTTTTCAGGATACCGGGCAGCAGTCTGTTTGAAAAGATCATAAAGGTTCATGGGTCGTCGTGATCAGGTTCTTTGGCGCCCTGTCGGCTTTCCAGATTCTTTTCCATCATTGTATGCACTTCGGCCATTACACCGTCAATTCCTATTCGTTTGCCCGTATTAGGCGGAATCCGACCGATCCAGCGCACTTGGATTTTGTTTTCAACGCACGTATTGAACAGGAACCGGCCCGGGGGAAAGAGCCGCTCTGTGTTGGTAATGAGAATCACTTCCAGCGGCGCATTGCACCGCCGTGCGA
>JAWOAV010000021.1:0-8617 GCA_046498365.1 Desulfosalsimonadaceae bacterium | reverse complement strand
GGAGATATTTGCCATTTTCTGTCCTGGGGGGTGATACAGCGCACGATACGCCGCGTCTCGTCGTTGTTACAGCCGAAGCGGGAGGCGGTTGAGCACCTCCGGGCCGTCGTGGCGCACAAGCACCATGTTTTCAAGGCGGACCCCGCCCCAGCCGGGTATGTAGACGCCGGGCTCCACGGTGAATACCATGTTTTCCTCGATCCGTGTATTTCTTTCGGCCACGGGGCTGAGAGAAGGCGCCTCGTGGATGGCAAGCCCCACGCCGTGCCCCAGGCCGTGTCCGAAATAACGCTCAAGCTCCTTGTTTTTGAGCGTCTCCCTTGCAATGGCATCAATGTCCTGGGTATACGCACCCGGCCGAACCGCCTCGGTGGCTCTTTGCTGGGCATCGTATACTGCGTTGAAAATTTTTTCAAACTCTCCGTCTGGTTTTCCCAGGATTATGGTTCTTGAGGTGTCGCTGCAGTATCCGTTCAGCCTGGCCCCCCAGTCGAAAAGGATCGGTTGGCCGGATTGTATGATATCGGCGCCGGGGATCGCATGGGGGAGGGCGGCATTGGGTCCGGCCGCAACGATAACCGGAAAGGAAACCGCCTGGGCGCCGGCTTCTCGCATGCGTTTTTCAAGGGACCATGCAACATCGGATTCCGTCATTTCGGGGGACAGGCTTTCGAGAAGGCCTGAAAACGCGTCTTCCGCAAGTGCGAGCGCATTTTTCAGGGCATGGATTTCCGAATCGCTTTTGATGAGGCGAAATTGCTCCACAATCTCCTTGTTGCCGACAAGCGCGGTGGACAGGCCTGCTTTTTGGATTTCAGAGTCGATCGCTTCGAACTGCTCACAGGTCATCTTGCGCTTTTCATAGCCCAACCGTCCGGGAGTGCCGCCTTCAAGGCTGGACAACAGATTCGGCAGTTCCTTTGAAAGGCCTTTTTTGTAGACAATCACCTGAAATCCTTTGCATTCCTGTTGCGCCTGCAGTTCGTATCGGGTATCGGTTAACACAAAGCGCTCTTTGCCGGTGATCAGAAGGGCACCTGCGGATTCATCATAACCCGTGTCTTCTCCGGTAAACCCGCTGAGATAGCGGCGGTTTTCTTCAATCAGCACAAGCTGGGCATCGATTCGGGATTCCGCCATGGCTTTTCGAAGGGAAACAATGCGCAATTCATTAAAGTCATTCATTAGGTTTAATCCAATAAATATCTGTATATAATTAAAATATCAATATAAAAAATGGCCATGCTTCCGGAAATTTTCGCACATCTGGTGTTGCGTTTTTCATTGGTTTACCATAGACAAGGGGAAGCGGTATAGCAAAAACTGGCCGGGAATGCGATCTTGAACATTTTACAAAGCCGTCTGAAAACGACTTTTTACGGGTTCATCAAGACTGTATTTGCGAAATGATATATCCACGGAAAAGAGGATGCCAATGGAAAACGATTCAACCCTGCCGCTGAGCCCTGCGGATGAAAAGCTCGTCCTGCGCCACAGGGATATTATTTCAGGGCCTACGCCTATCCGAGTCGTATATGCCGAAGGTAACGTCGGCAAGCTGCTGAACGCCTTTTGCACACAGATCGAAAAACTGCTCCCCAATGTCACGGTTCAAAGAGAACGTGACGAGGATGACCCCCCGGGTATTCACGTGTGGGATAACATTCATTTTCAGATGGTGCCCAAAGGGCCGTTTCTCGAATTTTTCCTGCTTTCATTGCTCGGCGGCGAGGCGCTGGTGCGCCAGGACATGGGTATTGACCCTGCAGCGGTGAAGCGGCGTGTCGGACTGCCGGTCCTTTTGAAATTGTATGTGGCGGAGAATTGCCCGTTTTGCAAGCAAACCCTTCCCAAGGGGTTGTTCCTTGCCGGGGCTGCACCCAGCAGTATAGATTTACGCATTATCGACGCCACGATGTTTCCGGAGCTGGCGTCCAGGGACAAAATCCGCTCCGTACCGGTCACTGTAATGGATGATACGTTCCGGTGGAACGGGGTTTTTGACATTTCGGAAGTCGTTGACATGATCGCCGGCAGGGACCCTGCGCAGTTGGGGGTTGACACCCTGAAAAAAATGGTATCCGACGGGGATGCCCAGGGCCTGGCCAATCTGATGGATGAATTCAACACGGTAATCCCGGCCTTTCTGGACCTGCTCGTGGCGGAAAAATGGCCGGAACGGCTTGGTGCCATGGTGGCGTTCGAGTATCTGGCGGAAAAAAACCCCGGGCTTGCCGAATCGGTTCTGGATGATCTGTGGAACAGATTTGATTCGCTGGATGCACCCGTGATGGGGGATGTGCTTCACCTGGTCGGGGTGTACCATCGTGCCAGCCAGGCACCCCGGGTAAAATCCGTCATGGACGGCCCGTACCCGGACGCCGTAAAAAACGTGGCAAAGGAAATATTCGAGACGCTTTCGGAACAGTGAGCTAACGGGGTTGCCTAGGGGGCGAAATCGAATTCCGCCCCCCAGACAAGGAGGGGAAAAGGCGTTTTTTATTCTTGTTTGCTCTTGATGTCCTCGATGACTTTCTGGGCGATTTGCGCGGGGACTTCCTCGTAGTGGGACATTTTCATGTTGAATATGCCGCGGCCACCCGTCATGGAGCGCAGATCCGGCGCGTACGTGAGGATTTCCGCCATGGGGACATGGGCCCTGACCACCTGGTTTTTCCCGCGGCTGTCCATCCCCAGCACCCGGCCGCGCCGGGAGTTGAGATCCCCCATGATATCCCCCATGAATTCATCCGGGGTAATGACTTCCATTTCCATGATCGGTTCGAGCAGAACCGGATCGGCCTGTTCCATGGCTTTTTTGTAGGCCAGAGAGCCGGCAATTTTAAAGGCCATTTCCGAAGAGTCCACGGAATGGTAAGAACCGTCATAAACGGTAGCCCGGAAATCCACGACCGGGAAACCCGCGAGCACCCCTTTTTGGGAAGCCTCCTGGATGCCCTTGTCAACGGCCGGAATATATGTCTTGGGAATGGCGCCCCCCACAATTTTGTCCGCGAATTCGTAGCCTTCGCTCCGCTGCAGAGGCTCGAATTCCACCCAGCAGTCGCCGAACTGCCCATGGCCGCCGGACTGCTTCTTGTGGCGCCCCTGGACCGAAACTTTTTTCTTGAAGGTTTCCTTGTAGGGGACTTTCGGGATTTCGAGGTTGACCTCGACATTGTATTTCCGCTTGAGTTTTTCGACCGTGGTTTCGATGTGTATCTGCCCCATACCGGTGATCAGGGACTGACGGATCTCCTCGTTCCGTTCGAGCTTGAGCCCGGGGTCTTCCTCCATCAACTTGCTGAGCGAGGAGAAAATCTTGTCTTCGTCCCCCTTGCTTTTCGGTGAAATGGCGAACGTGACAACGCCTTGAAGCGGTTCGGCAGCCTTGTAGAGAATCGGTTTGGCCGGGTCGCAGATGGTATCGCCGGTTACGGTTTCCTTGAGCTTGGCAACCGCCACGATGTCGCCCGGGCCGGCACCGGAGGCGGGCTTCTGCTCCTTGCCGTGAATCTGTAATAGCTGGTTGAAGCGCTCTTTGGTGTCCCGGGTGGCATTGTAAAAGCCGCCATCCGATCCGAGGCTTCCGGAAAATACCCGGAACAGGGTCAGCCGCCCTGCATACGGGTCGGCTACGGTTTTGAATACCAGGGCTGAAAACGGCGCATCCGGGGACGGTTCTCGTTGAATCTCATTTTCGGTGCCCGGTTCGAACCCGGTTTTGGGGCCCCTGTCCTGGGGGGAGGGGAGGGTATCCACCATGAGCGAGGCAACCAGGTCCATGCCGATGTTCAGGGTTGCAGACCCGCAAATCACCGGAACAAAGGTTTTCTCGATGGTACCCTTGCGAAGGGTCGCGATGATTTCCTCGTGGGTAAGCTCTTCCCCTTCCAGGTATTTTTCCACGAGCGAGTCGTCGGCTTCCGCGATGTTCTCGATCATTGCCTCCCGCTCTGTTTCCACCTGCTCCTGCATGTCTGCCGGTATGTCGGTCTTGACGGCCTTGCCGTCTTCATATGTATAGGCCTGCATATTTACCAGATCTACGATGCCTTTGAAATCCGCCTCTTTGCCGATAGGGAGCTGAAGGATAATCGGTTTCGGAGAAAAAAGCTGGGCGGCATCTTCAAATGCCTTGTAGAAATCGGCGCGCTCCCGGTCGACCTTGTTGATGATAATGATCCGCGGCATGTCGTATTCATCGGCAAAATCCCAGGCCTGTTCCGTCTGGACCTTGACCCCGTCAATGGCGTCGATGACCACTGCGGCGCCGTCGGCTCCCTGCATGCACAAGCGGGTATCGGAGAAAAAATTCTGATCGCCAGGTGTATCGATGATGTTGACGCGGTGCTTGTTCCAGGTAAACTGGTGAAAAGCGGAAGAGATGCTGTTTTTTCGCTTTAATTCCTCGGGTTCGAAGTCCATCACGGCATTCCCTTCGTCAACGGACCCAAACCGGTTCGTGACGCCCGAGTTATACAACAATGCTTCTGCCAGGGAGGTTTTACCGGAACCGCCGTGCCCGACGAGCACAACGTTTCTAAGTTTTTCAGTCATTTCGCTTTTCACTCCTCTCAGTTGCTGGATGTATGTAAAAGAGAATTTATGTTTTGGAAAATGGAATCGAGTTTAACCTTCTTATAAGTTTGACAAAAAAAAATCAACCGTAAAACGTTGAAATTTGTCCCTAACCGGAAGCACGGCCAAGCAGCAGGATGAACTCGCGGTTCCCCTTGGGCCCGGAAATGGGGGAAGGGGTTATGCCCATACTCTCCAGGCGGCATTTTTCATGAAAAAAGGATGCAAGGCCTTCTGTGACGGCGTCATGCAGAGCGCTGTCCCTCACCACGCCCCCTTTGCCCACCTGGTCTTTTCCGACTTCGAACTGGGGCTTGACCAGCGCCAGTATTTGCCCGGCCGGCTTCAAAAACGTGCGGACTACCGGAACCACGATTTTAAGGGATATAAAGGAAACATCGATGGTCACGATATCAAAGGGGGCGGGCAGATCCTCGGCGGTCATGTAGCGGATATTTTTCCGCTCAATGACATGGACCCGCCCGTCATTTCGAAGCTTCCATGCCAACTGGCCGTATCCGACATCGACCGCGCACACGCTTTTTGCCCCCCGCTGGAGCAGGCAGTCGGTAAATCCACCGGTTGAAGCCCCCACATCCAGGCATTTTGCACCCGCCACATCGACGCTGAAAACATCAAGGGCGTGCTCGAGTTTCAACCCCCCCCGACTGACGAACTTGAGATCCTCCGCCCGGCTCGTGATGACGGCACCGGCACGAACAAACGCACCGGGCTTGTCAACAGGCGTATCGTCAACCAGGATGTTTCCGGCCATGATCAGGGCCTGGGCGCGACCCCGGCTTTCCGCCAGCTGTTTTTCAACAACAAGGGCGTCCAGCCGCTTTTTGGACGGTTTTTTCGGAGGTGTTTCCGGTCGCTCTGCGCCCCCTGTGCGGGCGCCCTGCTTTTTTGTGTGCCTGTCGTTATTCATCGGTGACAAGCTGCTTTGCGATTTTGACGATGCCGTCGGCATCCAGGCCGTATTTTGCACGCAGAACCGATTTTTCCCCGTGTTCCACGAAAGTGTCATCGATACCGATACGTTTGATCCGGTATCCGGAAAGGCCCGCGTCCGCCAGACACTCGATGACCGCGCTGCCAAATCCCCCGAAAAGAACCCCTTCCTCGACCGTTATCACACGCGGAATGCGCTTTACCAGCGATATGACAAGCTCTTTGTCCAGGGGTTTTACAAACCGGCAGTTGACAACAGTTGCAGACAGGTTTTCGGTTTCAGCCAGTTTCCGGGCCGCCTTGCAGGCATCAAGAACGCTGTGCCCAATGGCAAAAATCACCACATCGTCCCCTTCCACAAGAAGTTCGGCTTTTCCAAGACGAATGGGTCCGCTGGCATCCGCTTCCGGCAGTCCGATTTCGATGGCATCCCCCCGGGGATATCGGACGGCCACCGGTCCGTTCTGGAAAGTGGCAAACCGGAGCATTTTTTTGAGTTCTTCGCCGTCTTTGGGGGCCATTACGACCATGTTGGGCAGGGAACGGAGGTATGCCAGATCAAAAAGGCCGTGGTGCGTGGGGCCGTCTTCCCCCACGATGCCGCCCCGATCCACAGCAAAAACGACGTGCAGGGAATCCAGGCAGATATCGTGAATCACCTGGTCATATGCGCGCTGCAGAAAAGTGGAATAGATCGCAACCACCGGGATAAACCCCTCGGTTGCCATGCCCCCGGCAAACGTCACGCCGTGGGGTTCGGCAATGCCCACGTCGAAAAAACGATCCGGAAATTTTTCCGAAAAGGGAGCAAGTCCGGTCCCTTCCGGCATGGCCGCGGTCACAGCTACGATTTTTTCATTTTCTTCGGCCAGTTCAAGCATGGTTTCGCCGAATATCCGGGTATAGGAAACACCGCAGGAGCCGTTCACGTTATTGCCGGTTTTCACCTCGAAGCAGCCCACGCCGTGGAAATACACGGGATTTTTTTCCGCAGGGGCATACCCTTTCCCCTTGGTGGTGGCGACGTGCAGCAGCACCGGGTCGTTCTGATTTTTGATGTTGGAAAGAATATCGATCAACTGGTCGAGGCGGTGCCCCTTGATGGGGCCGAAATAGGAAAAATTGAAGGATTCGAAGAGCATGCCCGGGGTGACCAGTGCTTTAAAAGATTCCTCGGCGCGTTTGGCAAGATAATAGGCGTCGTTTCCGATTCTGGGCAGTGATCGCAGCAGTTCCCCGATTTCCTTGCGCCAGTCCTGGAGATACCGGGAGGAAAAGGTCCGGCTCAAAAGGGAGGAGAGCGCGCCGACATTGGGGGAGATGGACAGCTCGTTGTCGTTTAAGATGACAATGATGTCCTTGTCGAGATCGCCGGCATGGTTGAGCCCTTCATAGGCCAACCCGGCGGTCATGGAGCCGTCGCCGATAATGCAGATGACCTTGTCCCGCTGTTTTTTCAGGTCTTTTGCGCAGGTGATGCCCAACCCGGCGGAAATGGACGTGCCGCTGTGCCCGGTTGAAAACGCGTCGCAGGGGCTCTCCGAGATGCGCGGAAACCCGGATATACCGCCATGCTGCCGGAGCGTAGGAAAGCGCTCGCGCCTTCCGGTCAGTATCTTGTGCGTATAGGACTGGTGGCCGACGTCCCAGACGATCTTGTCTCTTGGAACGTCAAACACATAGTGAAGCGCTATGGTCAACTCCACGGCCCCCAGGTTGGAAGCCAGGTGCCCGCCGGTTTTCGATACCACGTCAACAATCAGCTGCCGGATTTCCAGTGCAAGGTTGTGGAGCTCGGAGCGGGGGAGCTTTTTCAGGTCTTCCGGTGAATTGATGTCATCGAGCAATGCCATTTGGTTTACCTTTTTCTTTCAAGTATATATCGTGCAATGGCATGAAGCGGGGCCGCCTTTCTGCCGAAAATCGAAAGCGAGTCCAGTGCAAGGGCCACCTGTTTTGCGGCATATGTTTTGGATTCATCAAGGCCCATAAGGGCAGGGTATGTCGCTTTGAGGCGCAGCGCGTCGGTGCCGGTGGATTTTCCCATGATTTCCGGGTCGCCTTCCACATTTAAAATGTCGTCGGTTACCTGGAATGCCAGTCCGATACTGCGGGCATAGGTCGAGAGGGCTTCCACCTGTGCATCCGTGCCGCCGCCGGCAATCGCACCGCCCATGACGGCAGCGTCGATCATCGCGCCGGTTTTCAACTCATGGATTTGCCGGAGCGACGCAAGATCGGTTTCATCCCCCTGTGCACTCACATCGAGCATCTGCCCGCCTACCATTCCGCGGTTGCCTGAAGCATGAGCGATTTTTGAAATAATTGCAAGCTGCCGCAACGGATCTTCGGTAGCTTCGGCCGGTTCTGAAAGTATTTCAAAGGCCAGGCTGAGCATCGCGTCTCCCGCGAGGATGGCGGTTGCTTCATCGAAGCGGATATGACATGTGGGGCTCCCCCGCCGCATATCGTCGTCATCCATTGCAGGCAGGTCATCGTGGATCAACGAATAGGTATGAATCATTTCCAGGGAGCAGGCCGTGCGCATGACAAGTTCGGTTTCACCGGTGCCAACGGCTTCTGCCGCAGCAATGCAAAGTACGGGCCGGAGGCGCTTGCCGGAGCCCATGAGGCTGTAGCGCATGGCCTCAAAAAGCCGCGAGGAAGCGGAATGCTCTGTAAGAAGGGCACGAAGGCGCTCGTCGATGACCCGGCGTTTTTGGTCGAGATACGCCCCCAGATCAAATTCAAATATGGATGAACCGGAAGGGTCACTCTTTTTCTGTGTCATTTTCCAGTCCGCTTCGGGCTTCGGATTCAAACGGGGTTTTCTTTACCGCGCCGTTTGGCTGCTTTAGCAGCAGGGAGATCTTCTTTTCCGTTTCATCGAGCTTTTCAAAGCAGGTCCTGGACAGGTTCATGCCCTCTTCGAATCGTTTCAGCGCTTTTTCAAGGGGCAGGTTTCCGGCTTCCAGCTCTTCAACGATTTTTTCAAGCTGCGCCATGTTCTCTTCAAATGATTTTTTTGCCATTTTTATTCCTTTTTTTCCACACGACAGATCATTTTGCCTTTGGATACAAT
>JAWOAV010000006.1:0-11621 GCA_046498365.1 Desulfosalsimonadaceae bacterium | reverse complement strand
ACAACCGGCTGATGCTGGAAGGACTTCAAAACCTGCTGGAAGCCCACGATATTGAAGTGGTGGGGACGGCCGCCGACGGTCTTGCCGCCTTGGATCTGGTTCGCAAGCGCAAACCGGATCTGATTCTGATGGACATCCGCATGCCCCGCTGCGACGGTCTTTCCGCCACCCGGCTCATCAAGGCGGAAATGCCGGATGCGAAAATCGTCATTCTCACCACCTCCATCGAGGACGATGACCTGTTCGAGGCGGTCAAATCCGGCGCCTGCGGCTACCTGCTCAAAAGCATGGACAGCAATGAACTGGTGGAAGCGCTCCATCAGGCCAGTCAGGGCACGCCACCGTTTTCTCCGGGGCTGGCCGCCAAGCTTCTAGACGAATTTGCGCGTCTAACCCGTTCCGCGGGTTCCGTTCCCTCAAAAAGCGCATCAGAAACCGATGATAAAGCGTTTTGCGGCGATCTGAATCCGCGGCAAATCGAAGTGCTGAAGCTTCTGGCGGACGGGCTTTCGTACAAAGAGATCGGGGCGCGACTGTTTTTGAGTCCGCGGACGATTAAATATCATATGGCCGAAATCATGAACCGGCTCCACCTGCAAAACCGCGCCCAGGTGCTGGCCTATGCCGGCCGGATAGGGTTGGCGGCCAAAAAGCCGACCGAATAGAAAAATTCAAACATCCACTGTCTCAAAGGACAGTCTCTTTTTTTTAGGAGACTGTCCTTTTTTTGTCCCTGGGGACATTGTAACCTCCTATTTTTCAATATATTTTTGAAAAAAAGCAGGGAGGTCTGCGTGGAAGCGCTGGCCACTCCCGGAGACCTCGGCCCACTGACATTTAATAATAATAGTACACGAACCTCACATGAGGAATAAAGCCACGGTCCGGCGCTGTCAAAGACCGGCAGTCAACCGGGAAACGTGAACAGGAAAGCAACCTCAAGAAACAATCAGAGAGGATGAAAAATGAAAAGATATCCAAGGTCAATAATGGTTTCGTTGTTCGTTTTTATTCTGTGCTTTGGCATCGCAAACGCGTGGGGTGCTGAACTGTATGTGGATGCATCCGCAGCAGAATATGGGGACGGATTGAGTTGGGAAACCGCTTTCACGGACTTGCAGGATGCCCTGGCGGCAACCGCTGACGGGGATACGATTCATGTGGCACAGGGAACTTATATGCCTGGAAATACACAGGATGTATACTTTATCATTAAGCGGAGTGTAACTTTGTTGGGCGGCTATCCGACCGGTGGCGGGGACCGCGACCCGGCCGCAAACCAGACGGTTTTGAGCGGCGATATCGGCACGATCAATGACCCCTCTGATAATGCCTACCACGTCGTCAGCATTTGGGATCCCACTTCTGGTACGACCATGGCAGTTACACTGGACGGATTCACCATTATGTGCGGCTACGCAACAGAAGAGCCTCACAATGTAGGCGGAGGAATGATCGTTACCGGAGGATTCCACGTCACCCTGAGAAACATGACGTTTTTTGAAAACTGGGCAGATGGCGGCGGAGGGGGGTTGCAATTTTCAGGTTCAAGCCTGACCCTGAATAATGTGAAATTTGACCAGAACAGGACACAAGGCGGTGGCGGGGGATTGCGCTTTACGGGAGGCAACCTGATCATGAACCATGTGGACTTTGACCACAATCGCGCAGGTGCTGCTGGTGGGGGAGTGAATTTTTCGGGTGTAAGCGCCATGGATATGAACAATGTGAACTTCACCGGTAACATATCGTTCGGCGCTTCTGAGCCATCCGTGGGAGCGGGCGGGGGGATTTACATCAATTCGTCTGTATATGACAGTCCCTTGAATATGACCAATGTGACCCTTTCCGGCAACATGGCGAACGGAAATGACTTAGGGAGGGGCGGAGGAATTTACGTGGGCAGGGGGCCAGAATACGCTCCGATAGCGCTGACCAACGTGACCCTTTCCAATAACCAGGCGAACGGCAAAATTGCTGAAGGTGGCGGGATTTGCTTTGGCTATTCAGGAAGCGCATGGCGAGAATTGAGGCTGACCAACGTGACCCTTTCCGGAAACCGGGCAAACGGCATCGATTGGGGTCAAGGTGGGGGTGTATCCTTATTTCCCTCGGGTGATTTGGTGATGACCAACGTGACGGTCACCGGCAACATTGCGGCAGGGGAGCAGTCCGCTCTGGGTGGTGGTGTTTTTTACCTTCCTTATATATCCGGTGTACCTGGGGTGGCAAGGACTTATTTCCGCAACTCCATCTTCTGGGGCAATGCCCCCGATCAGTTGCCGAACGGTGTTGATGCAAGTTGGTGTGTGGTCGAAGGGGGGTATGCCTCTGGTTATGGCAACACCGCCGAAGACCCGATGCTTGGAACCTTGGGCAACTACGGGGGTTTTACCCAGACCATCCCCTTGCTGGAAGGCAGTTCGGCCATTGACGCGGCAGAAGACTATTGGCCAGTGGATACCGATCAGCGCGGGGAGCTCCGGCCCCAGGGGGCAGGCTTTGACATGGGCGCGTATGAAGCCAGCGTGAACGTAGAGGGCATTCACATAAATCCATCCGATCCGGTGCCGGTCCATACGGAGATCTATGCGGAAGCGGGTTTTACCGGTGAACTGAGCACTATAAATCCCTACATCGCGACCTGGGATTGGGGGGACGGGAACACTTCCCCAGGCGTAATAGAAAACGGGATTGTCACCGGAGCGCACAGTTATGTGGCGCCGGGCGTTTACACGGTGGGGCTTGAAGTCAGCGAGGTGAACGAAGGCAATGGCTTGGCCGGACTTTTGAAAACAGCCGTTTATCAATACGTGGTCGTGTATGACCCGGCAGCCGGGTTTGTTACCGGTGGCGGCTGGTTCGACTCCCCGGCAGGGGCCTATAAAGATAATCCCTCAATGGAAGGCCAGGCAACATTCGGCTTTGTCTCCAGGTACAAAAAGGGGGCTGACGTCCCTACCGGCAACACCGCGTTCGAGTTTGCGGCAGGCGATCTTTATTTCCACAGCACCAGCTACGACTGGCTGGTGGTGACCGGAAGCGACTATGCCAAGTTCAAGGGGTCGGGTACCATTAACGGCTGGGGAGACTACAAGTTCATGCTGTGGGCCGGCGACGGTGCACCCGATACCTACCGCATCCGGATCTGGGAAGAGGACGAGGAAACAGCGGAGGAAATCGATATCTATGACAATGGTTTCGATCAGCCCCTCGGTGGTGGATCCATTGTGATTCATGCCAAGTAAAAACAGAAACTTTAATGAAGGAAGACCAAAAAAATGAAAACAAACCAAAAGTGCATTATCGTGTTGGCCGCATTGCTCGCAATTGCACTGATCAGTACCGCTGCGTGGGCAAAGAAAGACCAACCGCCGGTACCACTACCATGCGGTCTGACCGGAACTTGGGTGGGCGATGCAGAAGGTAGTCTGGCATGGTTGGGGATCCATACATCCACGGACGGCATAAAGGGAGAAATGCTGATGAACTGGGTGCATAACGACCTTATCGGTGATGCCCCAAATGAAATGGCTCCCGGGCATGGGGTATGGGAATTAATTGATAGTGATACCGGCATATACAGCTACACCTGGTACTCCCAGGCAAAGTTCGTCATTGATCCTGATGCAGGAACGTTTGAAATCAATCCAATCAGGGTCTACGGGACGGCACAGATGCAGGACTGCGATAATGTTATTATAGATTATAAATTTGAATTCCAGTACGAGGATGCCAATGGTGAGCTGGTGTGGTATCTCCTTGACGCTGGAACAGCTTATGAAACCAGGCTCAAGGTGCATACGCCTGAGCTTCAGTAATTGAAAATGAAAATTTTCGGGTTGTCTTCCGAAAGACAACCCGAAAGTACTAATTTTTGCATTCTTGTATAAACACGATAAATATTCCCACAGAATTTGAGCCCGTAGGGGCACCCCTTGCGGGTGCCCGAAATCCGGGCACCCGCAAGGGGTGCCCCTACGAGGCCTTCCTGATCATCATGTCTATTGATAAATGCAAAGATTTGTAAATCATGGAAACATAACCGCTACAGAAAACCCTCAATAACCCCGTCCGTCAGCGAAAATCAGGCAGCCCCTGTCCTTTTTTTGTCCCTGGGGACATTGTAACATTCTGTTTTTTTATTGTATTTAGAGAAAAAAACAGGAGGTCTTTCAGGTGAAAACAAACCGGCGGATTCTTCTTCATTGTTACCTCCCCGTTTATTGTTTACATGTCTACCATATCAACTGGTATAAAACCAAAGGGGCAGGTCACCGCCGGAAAAAAAATTTTTGAAAAAGGTGTAGGTATGATATATTATCATACTCGGAGGTGATACATATGCCAGCTTCAAAAATCGCAATTACAATTGATGACAAGACGCTTAAGCGGCTTGATCTCCTTGTTAAATCGAAATTTTTTCCAAACCGCAGCAATGCGATTCAGCAAGCCGTTACGGAAAAACTAAATCGCATCGACAAGAGCCGTTTAGCCCGTGAGTGCGCCAAGCTGGATCCAGCCGTCGAACAGTCCTTGGCTGAAGAAGACTTCTCATGGGAGTTGGAAGAATGGCCGGAATAGTAAGGGGTGAAATCCGCTGGGCGGACCTAAATCCGGCTATTGGCAGTGAACAGGGTGGGTTGCGCCCTGTTCTTATTTTAAGTCACAATGTGTTTAATGAGAGGTCGGGAACGGTCATTGCGGTGGCAATTACCAGGCAGCCCCAAAAAGCCGGCTATCCATTAACCATGGAGATAGAGTCTGTAAAGCTGTCAAAAAAATTTTGGGTAAAGATCAGTCAGATTCGGGTTCTTTCTAAAAAGCGAATCGGCAAAAAGATAACAAAAGCATCTGATGAAGAGTTGGCTTTTATCGTAGATGGTTTAAATGAGATAATTGGCGGTTAACCAAACCCACGATGAAGTTAATTGTATCAGAGAAAATGGCGAGTCTGAGTACGGCCTTCGTGGCACTTGCGGCACTGTGCTGGGGACTATCAGGCGGGATCGGCGGAATTCTCACAAGTGAGGGGTGGGACCCGGTTGTGGTTTCGTTTTACCGGGGCACGGTCGGGTTTTTGTTCGTTCTTGCTTGGCTATTGTTGCGTCCGCGCGGCAGCGGATTGGCAAGTAGCCGATTATGGTTCTGGTCGGCGATTGCCGGTGTGGGCGTAGCCGGCAACTTCGCCTTTTATTTCGTAAGTATCGCTGAGGGCAGTGTCGCGGTTGCAGCGACCCTGATGTACTGCGCACCGGTATTCGTATATCTCGTATCCTTCACTCTCAAGCTCGAAAGGCCCACTCTATTTAAGTGGGCCGCGATCGTACTGGTAATGGTTGGCATCGTACTGCTTACAGGTATCTACGAGATTGGCGCAGGTGACGTAACACCGATCGCCGTTGCTGCCGGGCTCCTTTCCGGCCTGTCCTATGCGGTATTCATTTTCGGCTTCAAATATGCGGCACCGTACGGCAGCCCGCAGGCGATTCTCGTGATAGCGTTCGCGGTACTTGGTATCATACTGTTCTGGCTGGGCGACGGCGATCAGACCATAGCAGTACTGAGCACGCCGAGTTGGCCCCTATTTATGGTGTTGGGGGTGCTTGGCGCCGGATTGTCGTTCATTTTCTATGTCGTCGGGCTGAACTATACCGCACCGGCTGTGGCATCAATCGTAGCGATGATCGAGCCGGTCACAGCTTCTCTATTTGGGGTCGTGGTTTTAAATGAAAGCCTGGCCTCACTGCAGATCTTCGGCATGGCGCTGATTTTGGTGACAGCTACTGCGCTGAGCGTCTATTCGAGGGCTCAAAATGAGCCTCTTACGACGGAATTGCTTTAGAGTGTCTCGGAGAGGGCACTATCGCAGCGATTACGACGACTGTTCGCGACATCCCATCCGGGGTCTTTCTTTCAAAAGCTGTCGGAATGCCTTGCGACTGCGCTTGATCCTTAGATGAGAAGCCAATGAGACGCAACGATAGAGCAATAAGCGTAGAGTATGCAAGACGCTTACTCGAAACAGCTGAAGACGGCGTATTGTCCATGGCCTCTTCGGATAATGTGCCCAACTGCATCCCCATGAATTTCTTATTTGTCAGGGACTGCATTTATTTCCACTGCGCTCCGGAAGACAAGAAAATCAGTCTGCTTTCCTCCAATAGAAAGGTTTCGTTTTGCGTAGTCGGCAGAACAGAGATGTTGCCTGAGAAGTTCGGCATGAAGTACGAAAGCGTTGTTGCCGCGGGCATCGTGGAAGAGCTTTTCGAAAAAGACAAAAGGGAAGGATTGATCTTGCGGCTCAACTCCGCGAAACAGGTTTTGAGGTTCATGAGGGGCGATAAATCCAGACGGGTATGTGTACTCTGTTTTCGCCTGCGTGAAGGCGGGGTGAATACAGAACCAGCAGCTATTTGAGGAAAATGAATAAGATTTCAAATGGCATAGAAGCGCTTGGTTTTGGAAAATGGTTCCAGGATCATATTGGTCCTGTGGCGTTGGAGACCTTTGATATCGCAAGAGTGGTTGCTGTTCACAAAGACAGTTATATTATCAATAATGGCGAGAATGATGTTTTTGCCGAACTGATCGGAAAAATGCTTTTCAGTGCCGCTTCTCCGATTGATTTGCCCGCTGTGGGGGATTGGGTTTTAGCGACTTTCTATGACAAAGGCACCTTTTCAATCATCCATGATGTGCTGCCCAGAAAATCCCTCCTTAAAAGGAAAACGCCGGGAAAAAGAATTGATTTTCAATTGATTGCTGCCAATATCGATGCAGCATTCATTGTCCAGTCGTTGGACACCAATTTTAACATCAGGAGGCTTGAGCGATATTTGGTGATGGTTCAGGACAGCAGCAGCGAGCCGATTTTGTTGCTGAGTAAAAGTGATCTGCTCAGCGTGAAAGATATCGAAAACCGGGTAGCGGAAATCCATCAAACAATGCCTTTTTTGCATGTGCAGTCCTTTAGCAATAAAAATGCGTTGGGTTTGAAAAACGTTACAGATCTCCTGGTTCCCCGGAAAACATATTGTTTGTTGGGCTCTTCAGGTGTCGGGAAAACAACTTTGTTAAACAACCTGATTGGAGAAGCGATATTTGCAACAAAGACTGTCAGGAAAAAGGATAGTAAAGGCAGGCATGCCACAACGCATCGGCAGTTGATAAAGCTCGAATGCGAAGCAATGATTATCGATACGCCAGGAATGAGAGAGCTCGGCAATTTTGCCGTAGAAGCAGGAATTGATGAGACATTTACAGACATTGTGGCGCTTACAGGACAATGCCGATTTAATGATTGTACCCATATGAATGAAAAAGGGTGTGCCGTTTTAAAGGCAGTGGAAAATGGGCAGATACCGGAAAAAAGATATCAAAATTATATAAAAATGAAAAAAGAATCAATTTATAACGAAATGTCCTATTCAGAGAAAAGGCAAAAAGACAGGCAGTTTGGGAAATTATGTAAAACATTGATAAAAAACAAAAAAATTAAGCGATAGCACCTGTCCTGGCAAAGCAACCATGCGGCCCCTTTTGGGTGTGCCTGGTCCGGGACGTTCGCCGCCAATGATAAACGAGAAAAGCCGCATTGAGGAAAAGCGCCATGAAACCTGCAGACAGGGTGGTTTTGATTACAGGCGCCACCGATGGGCTGGGGAAAAAGCTGGCCATGGAACTTGCCGCCCTCGGGTCAGGGGTTTTGCTGCACGGCCGGAATCCGGAAAAGGCAGGCCGTGTCATTGAGGAAATCACGGAAGCCACGGGCAATCCGAAGCTTGCGTATTACAATGCCGATCTTTCGTCGCTGGAGGATGTTCGCCGGATGGCCGGTGACATCCGGTCCGACCAAGACCATATCGACGTTTTGATCAACAATGCCGGCATTGGTCCGGGCCGACGGGACGGGGCGCGGGAGTTGAGCCGGGACGGCTATGAGCTGCGCTTTGCCGTCAATTACCTTTCTCATTTTCTTTTGACCCATGAGTTGATGGGACTGCTCCAAAACGCCGGTCGTGCGCGCATTGTCAACGTGGCATCCGGTGCGCAGCAAGCGATTGATTTCGATGATGTCATGCTCGAAAAAGGGTACGACGGCCGGCGGGCCTACAGCCAGAGCAAGCTCGCCATGGTCATGTTCACCTTCGACCTGGCCGAAGATCTCGCCGGGACGGGTATTGCGGCCAACTGCCTTCACCCGGCGACGCTAATGCCCACCACTATGGTGCTGGAAACGGATTTTTTCAACACCACCATAGACAGCGTCGGAAAAGGCGCGGAAGCGGTGCTCCGGCTCGCTGTCTCAGAGGAGACCGCAGACGCGAGCGGCGAATACTTCGAGGGAAAAACACCGGCCACGGCCGACGTACAGGCATACGACCGGCAGGCACGAAACCGGCTGCGGCGACTCAGCAGGAAACTGGTCGGATAGGGGAGGGGGCTTGCACGAGTGCGGCAAAACAATTCGTTTTTTGCGATTTTGCTGTAATCAACCATGCAATGATGTTGTAAAGGGGCATCAATGAAACACCTGATCGATGGGTTTAAGAAACGGCGTGCGAAGGATGCCGGTAATACCGCATCACTTCCGGCGGAAAAAACATAATCCCGTCCAATATCGAAAACATGATCATGAACCACCCCCTGATTGAATGTGCCATGGTCCATGGCGACCGTCGCAAATACCTCACCGCCCTGATTTCACTGTCTCCGGAAAATGCGCTGGCATGGGCGGAATCCTACGGGTACCAGGGGCTCGGTTATGAACAGGTCGCGGCGCTTGAAACGGTAAACAGGGAAGTTCAAAAAGCGGTTGACGAGGCAAACGCGCATCTGGCCAATTTTGAGACCATCAAGAAATTTGTAATTCTTTCCAGCCCCCTTTCGATTGAAACCGGAGAGCTGACGTTCACCATGAAGGTCCGGAGAAAAATCGTGGAAGAAAAATACATGAACATGCTCGATGGCCTGTATGCAGAGAAATAAATGACGAACGCGTACAGCTCAGCCGTTCGGTCGAGATAATCACGTTTGTCGTTATTCACGAACTACGTTATTATATAAACATATCAGATCATTTAAATGTGAATACACTGAGACGCTCTCGAAGGGCCATGGGGTAAAAAAAATTGTCAATATTGCCAAGGTTGCCCGGCGAAAACGCAGACAACTCAAAATCGCTGATTATCATTAAGGAGTATGCATCATAAAAAACTTGATCCTATAACACCGGGTGAAATCCTGTTAGAAGAATTCCTTAGACCCATGGGGCTGAGCCAGTATCGCTTGGCTAAGGAAATTGGGTTGCCCGCACAGCGTGTCAGTGAAATTATTATAGGAAAACGAGCGGTTACAGCAGATACGGATTTGCGATTGTGCCGATTTTTTGGACTGTCGAATGGTTGTTGGCTCCGGGCACAAGCTGCTTATGATACTGAGGTCGCGGAACGTAACAATGGCCCCTAGCTGAAAAACATCAAACCATGGTCAGAGCATGCGGCCTAACAAGGCTAATTCAGCCGACGCAAAAAGCCGCGCGGTTGATTGGCGGCGTTCTGTAGGAACGAGACAGCCATGACCGGTCGAAACCGGCCGCATGAATGCAAACAGAAAAATGGAGGATAACAATGGTAACTCTCAATCGACGCGATTTCATTGCACAATCGGTGGCCCTGGGCCTTGCATGCTTTTTGCCGGCCACTGCAAACGCTTCCTCATCGAAGGCCGCAAAAAAACCGGCCACGCGCTCATCACTAAATCTACCCTCACTGCCTTACGATGAGGATGCGCTGGCCCCGGTTATTTCGGCGCGGACAATCGGCTATCACTACGGTAAGCACCACGCTGGCTATGTTGCCAATCTCAGCAAGCTTGTGGCTGGCACGACTTTGGCGAATCAATCGCTTGAGGAGATCGTTCTGGCCACGGCAGCTCGGTCTGACAAGGCGGATATTTTCAACAACGCCGCGCAGGTTTGGAACCACACGTTCTACTGGAAGAGCTTGTCCCCAAAGGGCGGCGGTGAACCGCCGGCCGAGCTAAAGACGAAGATGGAACAATCGTTCGGTTCGGTAGGCGCCTGCAAAGATGCGCTGGCAGACGCGGCCACCGCTCAGTTCGGCAGCGGCTGGGCATGGTTGATTGAAGACAAGGGCCGCCTCCGCGTCATGAAGACCGCCAATGCAGATACCCCGCTGACTGAGGGTCTGAACCCGCTTTTGACGATCGACGTATGGGAACATGCGTACTATTTGGACTATCAGAATCGACGCGGTGACTACGTGAGGGCGGTTCTCGACAGACTGGTTAACTGGGAGTTTGCCGCGGCCAACCTGGGATAGCAGACGAGAGAAAGGAAGAAGTGGGAATGGAACCCGATAAGCACAAAAATACGGTTTTCATCAAACGCTGCGAAGAATATGACCGCAACCAGATCGAACATATCGTCACCGAAGGCATCCGCCGGCTGGAATTTTCCGCTGAAGGAAAGGTTTTTGTGAAGCCCAATGTGGTGTTCGCGTTTGATACCGAGCGGATGGGACATGCCGCGTATACGGCCCCACCCCTGGTGGGGGCGGCGCTGACCGCCCTGTCACGGGAACCGGGCGTCAAGCGGATCGACATGGGGGAGAAAACCGCCGTGGGCGTACCCACCCGACTGTGCTACAAGCATGCCGGATATTACGAAGAGGTCAAGGCCGTCCGGAAAAAAGCCGGAAGCCCGGTCAAGATCTTCTGCATGGAAGAGGAAAAACGGGAACCGGTGTTTGTGGGTGGAAAAGTCCATGATGTGCTTCGCATACCGAAAAAAATGGCCAAAGCCGACAAAAAGGTCTATCTGCCCAAGCTCAAATGCCACTGCGTATCGGCCATGACCGGCGCGGTGAAGCTCAACATCGGCATCTGCTCGGATGATGAGCGCTCCATCCGGCATGATTTCCTGCTAAACGAAAAAATCGTAGACCTGCTGGCCGCAGGCTATCCGGACCTGGTGGTAATGGACGCCATTGACGTGGGCATGGGCAATGAGGCGTTTCCTTCCACCCGCAAGCTGGGACTGGTGATCATGGGAAAAAACCCCCTGGCGGTGGACCTGGTGGGGGCCCGGCTGCTGGGACTGAAACTGGAAGACGTTTCCTATCTGAAGGCGGCGGTGGACCGGGGGTATACGCCAGCCACTCTTGAAGAGATCACCATTGACGGCGATCTGAAAAGTATCGACGACCTTGATGAACAGGCCAAGCGGCTCCAGCCGTATGATGAGGAGTTCTACCGCTGGCAGGACGTAAACAGGGAACTGACCCGGCTCAAATCTCCCATGAAATTCTACTGGGGGCCCTATAATGCGGCCACCGGTGAGAAATGCCTCACCGGATGCGTCATGGGAATCAAAATGTTTCTGGGCGGGCTTGAGAAATTCGCCGGCCCCGCGGCATATGCCGCCGCCCGGCCGGTCAGTTTTGTGATCGGCAAATACGATGCTCCCATCGATGCCGCCGGGGAAGAGGTGTTTCTGCTGGGAAGCTGTGCTGCAGCGAATATCAATAATGCCAAAAAAATCATTCATCTCGACAAATGCTTTACCTAAACCAGGTAGTGCTGGATATATTGGTTAT
>JAWOAV010000212.1:0-4205 GCA_046498365.1 Desulfosalsimonadaceae bacterium | reverse complement strand
CTCCCAGAATTGCGGGGCAAGATCATCGGGCACGCCGATCTCGGCGATGGTGTCTGCCACGGCCTCAAAGGGGCGCGCGGCATTGATGCGGGCACTCAGCGGGAAGAGATCCCGCTCGTCGAATTTCGTCGGCGCCGAATCAAAGTCATCCTTTTCGTCCTTCCCACCAACGGCGCTGAAGCGCTCATGATTATCAGCGCAGTGGTTATTCTTTTTGAAGTCATGCCAATTACGCCTTTGCAGATCTTGTGGGTCAATATGGTCACCGCTGTAACGCTGGCCGTTTCTCTGGCCTTTGAGCCTCCCCAGGGATCGATTATGCGCCGGCCGCCCCGAGCGCCTGACGAGCCGATCATTTCTCTGTACCTGTTCTGGCGGATTTTATTTGTGGCCGTGATCATCGCCACGAGCGCTATCCTGCTGTTTACTCTTATGCGAGATGCCGGCGCAAGCCTTGCGGCGGCCCGGACCGTGGCGGTCAACACCCTGGTTGCCGGACAGCTCTTCTACCTGTTCAACAGCCGCTTTATCGAACAATCTTCATTACGCCTCGAACGGCTTTTGGCCAACAAAAAGTCTCTTATTTCCGTTGTCGTCCTTGTGGCCCTGCAGCTTGCCTTTACCTACCTGGGACCGATGCAACAGCTGTTCGGGACGGCATCCATTTCTCTGTTGGAATGGGGATGGTGCGTTGCCGCCGGGGTCGCCGTTTTCCTGGTCGTCGAGATGGAAAAAGCGATCAAGCGGGGCCTG
Organism: Desulfosalsimonadaceae bacterium; assembly: GCA_046498365.1. Classification (GTDB taxonomy): domain Bacteria; phylum Desulfobacterota; class Desulfobacteria; order Desulfobacterales; family Desulfosalsimonadaceae; genus B1SED10-16. The sequence continues at coordinate 3,452 of JAWOAV010000212.1, read as the reverse complement.
CGGCATAGGGCTCAACGGCCCGAAGAATAGTATATATTTGTTGGATAATCGAAATCGCTATCGGTATCGCAATCGAAAGAAAAGAATCGGTCACTATCCCGGTAGGGATTTTTGACGGGATATTACATGAATCACCTGATTTACGACTCTATGAGCTGCTTATACAGTAAGTGAAAAATCGGTTTTCGTTTTTTTCATTATCATCAGTAAAAAAAAGGAGCAGAATAATGGGACGTATTGACAATAAAGTAGTTGTCGTAACCGGTGCCGCCCGGGGGATCGGACGCGCAATCTGTAAAAAACTTGCACAGGAAGGCGGCCTGGTGGCTGTTACCGATATTATAGATGATGAAGGGCAACAACTGACCGAAGAGATCAAAGAATCCGGTGGACAGGCCGAATTCTGGCACATGGACACGTCAGCGGAAGAAAACGTCAAGCAGGTGCTTGCCGAAGTCAATGAAAGACTGGGAGGAATTCATGTTCTGGTCAACAACGCGGGGATTGCCGGACCCAATAAAGCGACCCATGAAATTGACGAAAAAGAGTGGGATCGGGTCATGGAAATCAACGTAAAAGGCGTCTTTTTATGCACCAAGCATGCCGTGCCGTATATGCTGAAAAACAAAGGCGGAAGCATTATCAATCTTTCTTCCATCTACGGAATCATCGGCGCCCCTGATCTTCCGCCCTATCATGCATCCAAGGGCGCCGTACGCCTGATGACCAAAACCGATGCCCTGCTTTACGCAGAAAATAAGATTCGGGTGAATTCCATTCACCCCGGATATATCTGGACGCCGTTGGTGGAAGATCTTGCCCGCGACTCCGGCAGCAGCGTTGAGGAATTTCGAAAAGATCTTGGCGCCAAGCACCCCATCGGCCATGTTGGCGAACCGGATGACATTGCGTATGCAACCCTTTATCTGGCATCGGAGGAAGCGAAATTTGTCACCGGCGCCGAAATCGTAGTGGATGGCGGCTACACAGCACAATAGGATGTCATTACGGGTCCAGCCGTTCCCATGTAAAGTGAATTTTTTCATATGAATATTCACGTTGTCGAAGACCGCGCTTTTTTCCGAAGCCTTCTTCAAGCATCACTGTGTCGTGGCGCATCATCAATTGTTCTGCTTACGGTTCTCCCCTGGTCATGACAGCTCCGCACGCGGGGCATTTTTTTTCAAAGCAGGGCGTACCGCGCTCATGCGCCACTTGTTTACCGCACTCGGGACAGACACAAAGACCGCTTGTATTCATCCCGCCACCTTTGCCGCGTCCCGGGCCGGACCCTTTTTCTCTGCCTCCGGATCTTTTTTGTCCTGGCATTTGAACCTCCTTTTTTTCAATTCATACGAAACCTGCTATTATGAGCATAATCCCTGAACGGGTGAAGAGCAAGAAAACCCAGGAAAATTTTTGCTGCGGTCACGGCCACTGTATCGCTGCACGCGTATTTGATGAGACACATTGTCTCAAAAAAGGGTAGCATGATACAAATCTTCTGCTGCTATTTATCTTGAACGTTTATAATATACTGGAATAATTTGCGTTGATATATTTTTTGAAAAAAGTTGGGATAGTGGCATGATGCTTGTATTAGTTTCATTGGGTGATTGAAACGGCAGCAAAAGCGTTTTGAAGCACTGGACGAAAAAGCAGTCTGGTTATCCCTTTTACCAATCAAAACGGAGGATGTGCAATGAACAAAGTATTGGTGGCTTATGCGAGCAGGACCGGGAAAACGGAACAAATCGCGGAGAGTATTTCAGAGGGGATTCGAATGGCAGGTCATGATGCCGATCTTGTGAAAATTTCCGCTGTGAAAACCGAAAAAGATCTGGAAGGGTATGATGGGTATGTCTTCGGTTGTCCGACCTACCACCGGGATTTGACGCCCGGCATGAAAAACTTCCTGTTTCTGGCGGAAAAGCTGAACCTGGTGGGCAAGGTAGGCGGCGCTTTTGGCGCGTATACCCATAGCGGCGAATCCGCCCCGATGCTTTTTGATACAATGGAATTTGTGTTCAAAATGAACATGGTGGACCTGCGGGCCCTGAGCCTGAAAGAGGGTATTATTGGCACGGACGAAGCACTGAAAGCCGGCCAGGATTACGGAAAGGCGATCGGGGAGAAATTCAAAAAATAAGAAATAGGGTCGGGCCAATGGCACGACCCTATGGGCCGCCGCAGGAGAGCAGCGCTTCGATGTTTCCGGATGGCCTATGTTTTTGACAGGACGGAATCGACTTTGCCCTTCAAGCCATCGGTCCGGCTTTTCCGGTAGTCCACCTTGATTGTGGCGTAAATCCGGTGGCAGTCCTGCTGCAGTGTTGTAAAGCACCTGTCCACAACCTTCAGCACCTCCGGCCACTCTCCTTCGATGCAGGTTCCCATTGGATTTACCTGGTACGAAAGGCCGCTGTTTTCAATGATATCGACAGCCCTTGCTACGTGTTCACTTACGCTTTCCCCCTTGTCGGTGGGGAAGATGGAAAGTTCGATGATGACACTCATAGCGCGAATCCTCCATTGTTAAAAGATGTTGTTTTCATGCTGTTTATGGTGCCTTTGTATCGTCTTCGAGCCGGGCAATATAATTCCTGAGAGTATTTGCCGAGTTTTCGAGGGCGGCCTGCTCCTGCTCCGAGAGTTTCCCCTCGATAATTGTTTCAACCCCCTGGGCTGAAACCAGGCAGGGAACGCTGAGGGCCACGTCATCGATTCCATATTCCCCCTGTAAATGGACCGAAACAGTGAGCACGCTTTTCCGGTTTCGAAGGATTGCCTCCGTGATCCGGGTCAGGGCAAGTCCCACGGCAAACCAGGTTGCCCCCTTGTAATCGATAATGTGATAGGCGGATTGACGGACCTGCTTTTCGATATGCGTCCGCTCTTCAATCCAGTTTTCGCATTTTTTACACTGGCGGCAGTACGACGCGATGGCGACCCCGCCGATGTGCGTCATGGACCAGGCGGCAAATTCGCTGTCCCCGTGCTCTCCCAGGACATAGGCATGCACATTGTGAACATCCACGTCGCAGTGCCGGCTGAGGATATATCTCAGCCGGGCACTGTCGAGCACGGTCCCTGAACCGAGGACCCGGTTGCGTGGCCAACCGGATCGTTTGCAGGCGACCCGCGTAAGGATATCGACCGGGTTTGTCACCATGAGGAGCACCGCCTGTGAATGGTGCGCAACCATATCGTCTACAAGGTGCTCGATGATGGAGACATTTCGTTTCATCAGGTCAAGCCGGGATTCTCCCGGTTTTTGCTTCGCCCCCGCGGTCATCACGATCAGGGCTGCGTCTGCATAGTCGGAGGAATCCCCCACCCGTATGTCCACAGAGGGAAAGTAGGCAACCCCGTGGAGCAGGTAGACTTCCTGGCCTTCGGCAAAATCACGGTCTATGTCAATGAGCACGATCTGATCGGCAGGGCCGCTTTGC
>JAWOAV010000022.1:0-15894 GCA_046498365.1 Desulfosalsimonadaceae bacterium | reverse complement strand
GTCGATTCCCGCCGTGTTCGCCGTGTGCGCAATAAAACGGAACATCGTGTCGTATCCCTGCCACACGGTCATCCCGAAAATAAATATGGCCACGGGGAGCGCCAGAAATTTTTTCCGGTGTAACAAGACCTTGGCCAGTATCCGCCGGTAATAATGCATAAACAGCATGAAAAGGGAAAACAGAACGCCTACGATCAAAAGGATGAAGATCAGGCTTGCGCTTATGGGGTTTTGGGCGCCGAGCGGAAGCCATGCGCCGGCCAGCAACCATCCTGCGGAAAGGATGATGATGGCGTTGTTGACGTATGACGATAGCGGTGCATACCTTTTGAACCACGTAGCCGCCAGGTTGCTGATGCCCAGAAAAACAAGCGCCAGTCCGGCCCACGCGATGTAAAAAACGGCGGTGTAGATGCCGCCGGCGATCAGGGCGAAATACCAGAACAACCGCCATCGCAGCCGTCGGATCCGCGTTGTGAAAAGCACATGGGCAAATGCCGGGATCAGGGTCACCACGATAATCAGGGCCGAAATCAGGATGAAGGTTTTGGTGAATGCCAGCGGGCCGAACAGCCGGCCTTCCTGGGCTTCCAGCATGAAGATGGGCAGAAAACTGACGATGGTGGTCATCAGTGCGGTGACAATGGCCGGGCTTACTTCGGATGCGGCGTGATAAATGACCTCGATAGACTTTTCCTCCGGCCATGCTTTTTCGAGATGGCGCAGCATGTTTTCGGTTAAAATGATGCCCATGTCGACCACGGTGCCGATGGATATGGCAATGCCGGCCAGGGCGACCACATTGGCATCCACACCGACGTATTTCATCAGGATAAAACTCATGAGCACGGCCAGGGGAAGGAGCGCGGAAATCAGCAAGGATGTTCGAAGGTGCATTACCATGATGATAATGACCAGTATGGTGATCAGAATCTGCAGGGTAAGCGCTTCTTCAAGCGTGCCAAGGGTTTCATAGATAAGCCCGGTTCGATCGTAAAAAGGGGCGATGGTCACCTGGGAGGATGTGCCGTCGGCAAGCGCCTTTTGGGGTAGCCCGGGGGAGATATTTTTTATCTGGGCCTTGATGTTTTCAATGACCTCAAGGGGGTTCTCGCCGTAGCGGGCCACCACGACACCGCCGACGGCTTCGGCGCCGCCCTTGTCCAGCGCGCCGCGCCGCTGGGCTGGCCCCAGGCCTACTTTCGCCACATCGTCGATGCGAATGGGCACGTTGTCGACAACGGCAACCACGCTCTTTTCGATGTCGTCAATGCCCGTGATATATCCCAATCCCCGGACCACGTATTCCGCGCGGTTCATTTCAATGGTGCGGGCGCCGATATCCCGGTTGCTTTTGCGCACGGCATTTGCAATCTGCATTACGGAAATGCCGGCTTCGGCCATGGCATCGGGGTCTATGTCGACCTGGTATTCCTTGACATGCCCCCCGATACTGGCAACCTCCGCCACCCCTTTTACGGAGGAAAGCGCATAGCGCACCTGGAAATCCTGGATCGATCGGAGTTCATGGGGATCCCACCCCCCGGTCGGATTGCCGTCGGGATCCCTTCCTTCCAGGGTGTACCAGAAAATCTGCCCCAAAGCCGTTGCATCCGGTCCCAATCCCGGCTGTACACCCTCCGGTAGGAGCCCGCCGGGAAGGGAATTTAGTTTTTCGAGAATCCGGGCGCGGCTCCAGTAAAACGCCACATCTTCCTCAAAGATGATATTGATGCTTGAAAACCCGAACATGGAGTTGCTGCGGACCGTCTTTACGCCGGGTATGCCTAACAGTTCGGTAGTCAGGGGATACGTGATCTGGTCTTCGATATCCTGCGGGGACTGCCCCTCCCACTGGGTGAAAACGATCTGCTGGTTGTCGCCGATGTCCGGTATGGCATCGGCGGGTACCGGGTCGCGGGGAACAAGAGGGATGTCCCAGTCGAAAGGTGCCGTTGATATACCCCATACGGCCATGGTCAGAAAAAAAAGAACAGCGATCAGTTTGTTTTCCAGAAAAAATTTTATTATGTGGTTGATAATAATGGTTTTTTCCTTTTTTTTGGGGGGTTGTGACGGCACCGCGGCCGGAATGAAAATCATATCGCCCCGCCCTTTTGGAGCATTGCGGCAATATAACAAGGTGGTTCATAAAAAATAGTTCCTGTAACCCATGGCGGCAACTCTTGTGCCGAATTCCTTGGCATTTTTTAAAAGACGGCGGATGCCGGGTAAAAAAATTGGCAAGCCGAACCACTTGATGCTTCGGGAAAGGGTTTGTTTTTTTTTATTGACACGGTACCTGTAATATCGTATATCGTCGATTAACGATTAATATCGCGATGAAGAAAAAGGTTTGGCACTATGACAGAGAATAAGGATACGGCGCTTGATGCGGAAACGTTTGCCGGCATTTGCCGGGCGCTGGGCCACCCGGCACGGGTGAAGATCGCTTCCCATCTGCTTGCGAACAATGCCTGCATCTGCGGACGGATTGTGGAGATTCTCCCCCTTGCCCAGTCAACGGTCAGCCAGCATCTCAAAATTTTAAAACAAAGCGGCCTGGTCACGGGCATTGTGGACGGACCCCGTTCCTGCTACTGCATTGACCGGGAGCTGCTTAAACGATTCAAAAAAATGGTTGAGGATTTATGAAAGAAAATACGTGCTGTTCGCCTTCCCCCAAAACGGCCGGGAATCTGAAAGCCAATGACTGCAAGTGCTCCGAGGGCGTTCAAATTCTGCCCATGACCGGTTTGCGGCCGGCGTCAATGGAGAACTCCTGCCATGCGGATACAGCCCTGCATGCGGACGAGCCCTGCTGCGGTCCGCCGCCGTCTCCGAGGAGCAGTCCCCATGAAAGACCCGGATATTCCATATCCCGGTTCGTGGACGGATTTCTGGAGACGCCTGCCGGTGCTGTGCCCAGGGTAAAAACAAAAAGGGGATTTCATGATTTTGCCGGTACGCTGAAAGTCCGGTCCGGATTTTCCCGAAACGATTACAAGGTATCCCCGGGGCTTTATGCAATCGGAAATCCGGAAGGCAGGTCCCCTGTTTTGGTGACCGCCAATTACAAGCTTGGTTTTGATAAGCTGCGCTCCTGCCTGAAGCATACCGATGCATGGATGCTGGTTGTGGATACGCGGGCAATCAATGTCTGGTGTGCCGGGGGGAAGGAACTGTTTTCCGCAGGAGAGATCATCCGCCAGGTGAGGCAGTCCGGCCTTGCGCGGGTGGTGGAACACAGGAAACTGGTGCTCCCCCAGTTGAGCGCCAACGGTGTTTCCGGAAGGGATGTGAAAAAAGGATGCGGTTTTTCAGTGATATGGGGCCCGGTTCGCGCCGACGATATCGAAGCGTTCATTGCCGGCAATATGGAAGCCACCGACCGGATGCGCCGTGTCACATTTGATACCGCCGAAAGGCTGGTGTTGATTCCTGTGGAGCTGTCTTTTGTGTGGAAGCCGACACTGTTTGCAATTGCTGCGATCTTTGTGTTTTCCGGCATCGGTCCGGAAATTTTTTCCGTCAGCCAGGCTGTCAACAGGGGGGGGATGCCCCTTGCCGCCTATGGCGCAGGCATATTTTCCGGTGCTGTTTTGACCCCGGCCCTGCTGCCGTGGATTCCCGGCCGGGCGTTCAGTGTAAAAGGTATTATTGCAGGAATGGTTGTTTTTTTTCCCCTGGTGTTTGCCTTCAGGGGGAAGGTGGGCGAACTGGAGGTGTTTACGCTGCTTTTTATTGTGCTGGCGGTCAGTTCCTGGTTGGCCATGAATTTTACCGGTTCAACGCCGTACACGTCACCCTCGGGCGTGGAAAAGGAAATGAGAATCAGCATGCCCCTTCAGACTGCGGCGCTTTTTGCGGCGGTGTTTTTCTGGGTTGCAGCGGCTTTTGCGTAAAAATGCCGGTATTTCCGGCATTGATATCTACTTATCGAAACAAATATAACAGGGGACATTATGGAAGGTTTCAGACATTTTCCCGGTGTGACGACACTTGCATTGGACAGCGCCGTATGCATCGGCTGCGGTATATGCACGCACGTCTGCCCGCACGGCGTGATGGCACTGAACGGAAAAAGAGCGGAAATTGCGGATAAAGACGGATGTATGGAGTGCGGGGCATGCGCGAGGAACTGCCCGTCAGGCGCCCTTGCGGTTACACCCGGGGTAGGGTGCGCGGCATACATCGTTCAGACCTGGTTGAAAGCAAAAAATATACCGGTGGATGCCAAGTGCTGCTGAAGCAGGCGCATATAAAATGAACGGATGATGAACATGACCGAAAGAAAAAATGACAATCTCCCGGGCAGCGTCAGGGGTTTCGTGCGGGATCTGTGGGATACGATCAGCGTCTTTGGGGCGACCCTGATTGGCCAGGGAAAAAGCAATAACGGCATGCAGCGGGAAAAGGATGCGAGGCTTACGCTAAACGGGCGAAACGTCCTTATGCCAGGTATCTCTCGTCCGTTTTTTGTCCTTGAGAGGAAACGACACACAGTTTGCGAATCAGAAAGTCCGCAATATCGGAAATGTCTTCATGCCCGAAACAAGGGACGTCGACATCGTGGGAGCTGTCGGTGATCACCGCCATCAGTTTCGGGTCGTCTGTGCAGAACAGTTTTCTGGATACCGCTGATCTGAAGATCTCTATCTTGGGAATGTCCGCGCTTTTGTAGCCTTCCAGCAGGATGAGATCTATGTCCGGCATGAGGGCGGCCAGCTCCAGTGGGTCGTGGTCATGGTCCACATCTTTTACCATGCCGATCTGACGGGGGGATGAAATGATGGTTGTCGATGCCCCGGCCTGCTTGTGGCGCCAGGTGTCTTTCCCCTTCCGGTCCATTTCAAAGCCGTGGACATCATGCTTAATGGTCCCCACGTGCAGCCCCCGACGAGTCATTTCGCGGATCAGCTTCTCCAGAAGCGTTGTTTTGCCGGAGTTTGAAAATCCTGCAATCGCCGCCATAGGAGCTGCTTCCCTGCGTGTCTGCTGGCTTTCCTGTTGCGGCGCCAATGGCGAAACAATCGGTTTATACAATGTTTTCTTCGTCATTTTTTTCCATGTCAATCTACTTCCAAATTTGCGTGCCATGTTGCGTCCTATTATAATATAAGCAAAAAAAGGGGCTGTTTAAAGTTATTTTTCTGTTTCCGCCCCTTTGGGGCGTTTGGTGAAAACAATAAAGGAGGCGCAATATGGCGAAAATGGAGAAATACGGCACGGGGCCCGTGGTAATGGGCCGGCTGGATCACGGCGCGGACCTGCTGGAAGAAATCACGGAGATCTGCCGGAAAGAAGGTATCCGGATGGGTCGGGTGGCGGCGATCGGCGCGGTAAGCGGGGCGCGCCTCGGATTTTACAACCAGGAGACACGGGAATACCGGTTTTTTTCGATCGATCAGCCGCTCGAAATTCTAAACCTTGCGGGAAATATTTCCATAAAGGACGGTGAGCCCATGGTTCATGCCCATGTCGTATTGGGAGACAAAGACGGAAAGGCATTTGGCGGGCATCTGGCACCGGGAACGACCGTTTTTGCATGTGAGTGCATTATCGGGGTTCTTGAAGGACCGGTGCTGGAAAGAAAATTGGACAGTGAAACGGGCTTGCCGCTGTGGGATATGTAGAACCCATCTCAACATTGAGATGGATTCTATCCGCGGCATTGCACGGATTTATCCGGGCGTGTGCCTTTCGAGGATCTCTTTGAACTCGCGCATCTGGAAAGGCTTCTTGAGGCTTGCGGTAAATCCGTGTTCTTCGGGTCTGGCCAGTACAGGGTCGCCGCTGTAGCCGCTTACCACGAAAACCGGGATGCCGGGGTCGTGCCTGCGAATTTCATCAATAATTTCGATGCCGCCCTTCCCCACAGGAACGGTCAGATCAAGGATCATTCCGGCCAAAGGTCTGCCGGCACGGATTTCTTCAAGAAAAAAGGCCAGGGCTTCCTCCCCGTTTTTTGTGCATATCGCGATAAAGCCAAGGGCACCGATCATTTCGGCCATGATTTCCCGGACGACCTCCTCGTCGTCCATTACGAGAATCCGGTTGTCTGCCCGGAAATCCGCATTCGCTTGTTCGCCAGTGGCTGTCTCCGGTATGTCTGCGGCAGGCAGATAGATTTGAAATGCGCTGCCGTGACCGGGTTCGGATGCCACGTCCATGAAACCGCCATGCCGCTTGATGATTGAAAAGCAGGTGGTAAGCCCCAGGCCGTGCGCCTTTGCCCTGGTGGTATAGTAGGGATCGAAGATATGGGGCAAAATATCGCGCGGCATGCCGACCCCATTGTCTTTTATGGAAAGCTTGATGTAATTTTTGTCTGCGCAAGCCGGCCCTTCGTTTCTGATAGCCGTGTTTTCTGCGGAAACCTCCAGGATGCCGCCATCCGGCATGGCATGGCATGCGTTGAGAACGATGTTCTCTATGACCTGGCGGATCTGATTTTCGTCAAAATAGCCCGGCCGGATATCTTCCGGAAAATCGAATCGCCAGGACACGTTTGTACCTGAAAGCAGGAACGTTACCGTTTCCTGGACAAACACATTCAGGGGCTGCTCTTTTTTAACCGGATCCCCCCCTTTTGCAAAAGTGAGCAGCTGGCGGGTCAGGGAGCGCGCTTTTTCAATCGTATCCAGGGCCCTGTCCAGCAGGTCGGTTACGTTTGGATCGGTGTTTTTCAGTTTTCCCAGTTCGATATAACCGAAAATTCCCCCCAGCAGGTTGTTGAAATCATGCGCTATGCCGCCTGCGAGAAGGCCTAATGATTCGAGCTTCTCTGCATTCTGGGCCGCTTCGATCAATCTGTGCTTTTCAGTAATATCCCGGAATACCAGCACCACGCCGAGCATCTCGTTGTTTTTGTCGGTAATGGGTGCGCCGGAATCGGCAATGAGGTATTCGGTGTTGTCTTTTGCCGTCAGGATGGTGTTTTCACACAAAGACTGTATCTGTCCGGACCGGATGACATTTTCCACAGGGTTGGGGCAGGGCTCTCCGGAGGCTTCCTCTGCGATGACAAAAATCTCCGTTACGGGTTTACCCCGGGCCTCTTTCTCTGACCACCCGGTCAATGCTTCAGCGACCGGATTCATTGTCGTGACATTTCCCCGCATGTTCGTGGTAATTACGCCGTCGCCGATGCTCCGAAGCGTTACCGCCAACAGCTCCTTTTCAGAAATCAGGGCTTCTTCATATTCCTTGCGCTGGGAGATATCGGAGCCGAAGCCGCAGATGAGTTCCTCTTTTCCCATGGAAAGGTAAACCGATCGCATCTCCTTGGGGATGATGCGGCCGTCTTTTGCGGTATGCCTTGTTTCAAAAGGGGCGGCGATTTTTTCTTTTTTTACCTTTTCAAAATGTTCGGCAAAATACGGGCCGTAAACAAGGTCGAAATCTGAAATATTGCTCCGCAACATTTCAGCGGCCGTATAGCCCAGGCTGTTTGCCGCCGCACGGTTGACGTAGGCAATTTCCCCGGTTTTTTTCACCCAGTAAATCTCCTGGCCGGCATGTTCGACGATATACCTGAACTGCTCAAGATGCCTTTGCGCATCTTCCACGGCTGCCAGGCGGCGCCGCAGCACCATATAGAGAATCGCCGCCGTAAACAGGATGAAGGCAAACCCTTTGTATGTCTGGAAACGGGTAACCAGCGCCGGATTCTGAAGAAGCGATTCAACGGCAAGATCGCTCAGCAGGATCCAGATGCCGCCGACAATCACATACACAGCAGTGATGGATTCGGCTGTCCTTTTGATGGATGGCTTCATGTACCAGGTCCTTTTGATTCTGGGCCTTCGGAAACGATATTCCGGAAGGGTCTGACAGGCAAGACGTCGTTGCTGTTATGCTGGATACGGCTGCTCGCTATCGGGCTCAACGGGGATTCATGCCAATTCGAATTTACTACAGAAAGCAACAAAGCGTCAAAAAAATTATTGGCCGGCCATTTTTTGGATGCGCCCATATTGCGGGTTTTTGTTTCTTGTGATAAAAGCCTGATGAGTGTCGGATAACAGTAAAAGATGGTTTTTCAATTGTTTAGAACCGATCTCAACATTTTCAGGACCGGGGTTCTTATGCACCTTTTTGACAGGGATATTCTGTTGCCGGAACAATCGGCGGGTATTTTCAGTGGAAAGCTCGCCGAAAACTGGTCGATTAACGGAAACCCCAACGGCGGGTACCTTGCCGCCGTTGCCACCGCAGGCCTTTTGAAAAGCAGTCCAAAACAGCATACGCCGGTGTTGACGGCCAATTTCATATCCCGCTGCGGGGCCGGCAGCGTAGACCTGTCGACGTGGGAAATCGCCCATTCGAGGCAGTTTTGCCGCATGGAAGCAAGACTGATTCAGAAGGGGCGGGAAAAGATGCGGATGCTGGCGACGTTTGCCGATGAACCCGAAGCATGCCTTGTCAAGCGGTACGAAGCGACACCGCCGGATATGCCCCTCCCTGAAAAATGCGTGCAATTTCCCAAACTGTCCAAATATACATTGTATGACAATGCGGACGTGCGCCTGGACCCCTCCTGTGCCGGATGGATGGAAAACCGGTTGAGTCCGATTTCCGAAATCAAGGGGTGGTTTTCCTTCAGGGAGGCGCGCGAATTCGACATATGCGCGGTCGCCCTGGCAGCAGATGCCTTCCCCCCCGCGGTGCTGGCGAGCCAGGGGATGGTCGCATGGGTGCCGACCCTGGAAATTTCAATCAATATAAGAAACATCCCCCGCACGCGGTGGTTGAAATGCCGATTTCGTACCCGGTTTATCAATTGCGGCTTACTAGAGGAAGACGGGGATCTCTGGGATGAAAATGGTGAACTCGTGGCGATTTCCCGGCAGATCGCCCAGTTGCGCCAGGCGGTGTCTTGAACAGGAAACCCTGGATGGGGTTGCCGGTTCAGCCCTTGTATGGTGCGACACAAAAAGGCGGCCTGCGCTCCACCGGTATGCCATCCGCCGCCACCCGGGTCATCCGGCCTTTATCAGGTACCCGATGTATCCCGCGTAGATGATGAGCAGTATCACGCCCCCGGACCGGTGCAGGGTGTACTCTTTCCGCATCAGGAGCCACGCGATAATGCCTGCAAGCAGCATGGCGCAGTAGTCGATGAAGACCCCGCTTTGAATGAACCCGCCTGGAATGGAAATGGGCCGGACAATGGCCGTGGCGCCCAACACGCTTAAAATGTTGAATACATTGCTGCCTACCAGGTTGCCGATGCTGATGTCCATCTCCTTTTTCAGGGCGGCAACCACGGATGTCGCCAGCTCGGGGAGGGACGTACCAAAGGCGACAACCGTCAGGCCGACGAATTTTTCGCTTACCCCGAGGTTTTCCATGATCAGCACCACGGCATTGATAAGCACCTGGGCGCCGATGACCACGAACGTGATGCCGGCAATGATGAGAAGGCCCTGCTTCACCCCTGATTCCACCACGGCGGCTTTTTCGGCATCTTTGTAAAGATCGGCTGTTTTTCCGTTTTCCCCCGCCTGCGCTTTTTTCCACAGCGAATAATTGAAGCCGATATAGGCGATGATGCCCGCAAACAAAACAACGCCCTCGAGCCGTGTGATAACGGAATTGAGGGAAAGAAACACCAGAAACAGCGAAATGGCAAGCATCAGGGGAATCTCCCGACGGATCACTGACCGGTCCGCGGGGATCGGCATGAGGAGAGCCGCAACGCCCAGCACGAGGGTGATGTTGCAGATATTGCTTCCCACCACGTTGCCCACAGCGATCATCGACCGGCCGGAAATCGAGGCGGCCATGCTGATAACCAGCTCGGGCGCAGATGTGCCGAAAGCGACCACCGTAAGCCCGATGATGATCGGAGATATACCCAGCCGCCGTGCCAGGCTGGCCGATCCTTTGACGAGCCATTCTGCACCAACATAAAGCATGGCAAAACCGATTGCCGTCAGTATGAAATGGAGCCACATGGAAAATAATTCGCAAGTTGTAAGTTATCGGTTGCAGCGGCACATGGCAACAGCCATGCCTGAATGATCCTGAATCAGCCAGGTGCTTTGCGGCAAAAATTCGTGTCCGCACAGATAGATATGTGGCTGATAACTAGGATTCCGGGTTCCTCATCGATATCGACAAGGAGAATGTTTTTTGTAATGTCTATGATTTTTAGTGGAATTGCAATACGCTTTGACATTTTTTCCGGTTCAACACGTTGTGGGGGCACAGCTCGCCGTTCCGGTATACGGCGTATTTCACAAGTGATGCAGCGTATTTTTTTGTGAAAAATGCCGTTCTTTCTCTATGCAGCCGAAGGCCATAACGGGCATGCCGACAGCGTCGCGCATGCCGTCGGGGAAAACCTTTTCTGTAGCGATACGGCATTTTTGACATTTATCGTTCAGGGGCATATGGTTTGTATTGAATGGGTGCATGAACCCGTTTATAAAAAAGCGAAGAAGGGGCAAGCATTCCCCGCAAGTGGCGGCAATGGGAATCCCGCACGGTATGGGCCTGCCCCGCCATGCCCGCAGGGTCATTGCAGAAAATAAAAACTTGGAGAAAAAATGTCATCGGCAATGTTTGACGAAAAAGACAGGCAGCAGATACAAGCGCACGGGTTGACCCCGGACGAGGTGAACAAACAGATACGGATTTTTGAAAAAGGCGCGCCCTATGCCGATCTGGACAGGCCCTGCACCGTTGGCGACGGTATCCGGCGAATCGAACCGGAAGAGGCAAAAGCCTGTGCTGCCGATTATGAAAAAGAAGGCGCTGGGCGTTTCCTGACCAAGTTCGTGCCCGCATCCGGGGCCGCGACCCGGATGTTCAAGGCGCTCTTGAAAATATCCGGCGACCATGAGCGGATCGAAAGAGACGCTATTGCAAGGAGGGCCGCTGAAAAAGGGGAAGAATACGAAGAGGTCCTGGAATTTATCGACAACATTGACAAATTTGCTTTTTACGAGAGGCTTTCGGAGGCGATGGCATCCGACGGCCATGACATGGCGGCCCTGCGCAACACCGGCGACTATACGCTGATGGTTTCATATGTGCTGGGTTCCAGGGGACTGCGGTATGCGAGCAGGCCCAAGGGGCAGATATTGTTTCACCGCTACCCGGACGACGCCAGGACGGCGTTTGAAGAACATCTGGTGGAAGCGGCGGAATATGCGACAGATGCCACGGGGAACAGTTATCTGCACTTTACCGTCTCCCCGGAGCATGAAAGCGGTTTTGCCAACCTTCTGGAAAAAAAGGGGCCCTCTTACGAGGAGGGTCAAAATGTTCGCTTCCATGTCCGGTTTTCCCATCAGCGACCGTCCACGGACACCATCGCCGTGGAAATGGACAACAGGCCCTTTCGGGATGAAGCAGGGAAGCTGCTCTTTCGACCGGGCGGGCACGGTGCCCTGCTCGGCAATCTGAACGAACTTGACGGGGATATTGTTTTTATCAAAAACATTGACAACGTGGTCCCCGATTCCCTTAAGCCGGAAACGATTTTCTGGAAAAAGGTGCTGGCCGGATACCTGTTGCGTATTGAAAGGGATATCCAAAAACACAGAAACCGTATCCGCAGCGGCGATACCGATAAAAAAGCGCTCGGGGAGGCACTGCAGTTTGTTGAAAAGCAACTGGGCGTTTTGGTCCCCGGAGAGATTCAAAAGGCCTCGCCGGAAAAAACGGGGCGGTACCTGATGGACCGGCTGGACCGGCCGCTACGGGTATGCGGCATGGTCCCGACCTCCGGGGAAGCCGGGGGAGGCCCCTTCTGGGTAAAATCAGCGGACGGAAGTGTTTCCATACAGATCGTTGAAAGCGCGCAGATCGATCCGGAATCCCCTTCCCAGCAGGAGATTCTGAAGCAGCTGACGCATTTCAATCCCGTAGATATCGTGTGCAGCTTGAAAAATGAAGCCGGCGAACCCTATGACCTGTCGCGCTTTGTCGATACTTCGGCGGTCTTTATTTCCCAAAAGTCCAAGGACGGGCGCGAACTGAAGGCCCTGGAGCATCCCGGCCTGTGGAACGGCGCCATGGCATACTGGAATACGGTTTTCGTTGAAGTGCCGCTAATTACATTTAATCCGGTGAAGACCGTAAACGATCTTTTGCGCGACACCCACCAGGGATAGCTTTTTTCCAAACAGCGCCAGGAAAGTCCTGCTGTCCCTATAATGTGATCTTGCCCCTTCAAAAAATGCCATTGGGAGAGGTCCCGGAAATATTATGTTCCCAAAAATAAAAAGCGGCAGCCGGCTGCGGCTCCATACATCCCCGTGGATCATCATCGGCTCTGCGGCCATTCTTTTGATCGTCGTGGTGGTCCTGGCATGGCAGAATTATAACCGCGAAGAAGCGTACATGTCGGGTATCCTGAGCGAAAAGGGGGCCGCCATCATTATGGCGGTGGAGGCCGGGGCCCGGACCGGCATGATGCGAATGATGTGGGGCGGCGACCAGGTGCAGACGCTAATCGAAGAAACCGCGCTGCTTCCCGGCGTACTTTATATTTCGGTAGTTGACAGCCGGGGGAGGATTCTGGCCGACAGCCGGACCGAGTATATCGACACGGAAATTCATGACAATCCCTTTGAAAGCATCAACGGACAGGACAAACAAGTCGAATGGCGTTTTCAGGAGATGGATAACCGGCAGCGGTCCTTTGAGGTGTACCGGTATTTCAGTCCGGCTTCCCGCCGGGATGGGCAGCGAATGATGCATCATCCGCCGGGGCATATGATGCACCGCCGATCCATGATGGCGCACAGGGGCGAAGAAGGAGCGCTCCCTTTTGCTGACGGGCAGGGGCAGCAGCTGATACTGGTCGGTTTGGATCCCGCCCCTTTTGAAGAAGGGCGGAAGGAGGATGTCCGCAACTCGCTGGTTATATCCGGCGTTTTGATCATATTGGGGCTGGCGGGCTTCGTTTCCATGTTCTGGATGCAGAGTTACCGCCTGGCCAGGAGGTCTCTCCAGGACACCAGCGCCATAGCCGAACAGGTAGTGACCAGCCTCCCCGTGGGGTTGATCGCTACGGACAGCGACGGCAAGCTGGCCTTTTACAACAATGCCGCCGAGCGGATTACCGGCCTTGACCTGGCCGCGGTGAGGGGAATGCCCCCCGAAACGGTGTTGCCGGGCCACTTGTGCGGCGTAAAGGAGTACCTGGAACGCGGCGAGCCGGTATCCGAAATGGAAATGGAATGCGAATTTGCCGGCGGGCGGGTGGTGCCGGTCAGTGTGAGCGCATCGAACATCATTAACGAGGAAGGGGTTTTTGTCGGGGAAGTGATGATTATCCGGGACCTTGGTGAACTTCGTCGCCTGCAGGGTGAGATCCGCCGCAATGAAAAGCTGGCGGCCATCGGTGGACTTGCGGCAGGGGTAGCCCATGAACTTAGAAATCCGTTGAGTTCTATAAAGGGGATCGCCTCCTATTATAAGAGCACGTTCGAAGAGGGGAGCGAAGAGAAAAAGATGGCCGGGGTCATGATCGAGGAGGTGGATCGCTTGAGCCGTGTCATCAGTGAGTTGCTGGAGTTTGCAAGGCCGGCAAGCCTGCGCCGGAAGGCCGCGAACATCGATGAGATGGTGGCGCACTCGGCCCGGCTGGTCTGGCAGGAGGCGGCGGCAAAAAATATCGAGATTCAGTTGGATCTCAACACCGGGGGGGTGGAAGCCCGGGTCGATCCGGATCGTCTCACCCAGTGCCTTCTGAATTTATATGTAAACGCATTCCAGGCGATGAAGGACGGCGGCCGGTTGAGCGTTGTCAGCACCGTCAGGGACGGCGACAGCGTCGTCATTGACATTCGGGACAATGGGCCGGGCATCCCCGCAGAAGAGCAGAGCAAAATATTTGATCCCTACTTTACCACCAAGCCAAAGGGGACCGGCCTGGGACTGCCCATCGTCCACAAGATCATCGAGGCACACCAGGGGCAGGTCAAAGTCCGCAGCGCCGTCGGGCAAGGGACCGTATTCTCCATTATCCTGCCGCTGGCAACGGAAAAATGAGGTGGATATGACAAGTCAAAACCCGGCGCACGTTCTGATCGTCGATGACGATGAAAATCATTTGAAAACCCTTGAGACCATCGTTTCAAAATGGGGATACCGGGTTTCCGTGGCCGATGACGGCGACAAGGCGGTCGAAAGCGTGCAGAAGCGTCCCTATGACCTGGTTCTGATGGACGTCCGGATGGTACGGATGAGCGGCATCGAGGCCATGGAGCGTATCAATCGGTATAACCCGGCCATACCCATTCTTATCATGACCGCTTATTCATCGGTTGATTCGGCGGTTGCGGCGCTCAAAGCCGGGGCGTACGATTACCTGACAAAACCGCTGGATTTCGAGGCGCTCCAGAACAGAATGGCCCTTGCACTTGAACACACCGGCCTGAAATCGGAAAACGAGGCTTTGAAGTCGAGGCTTTCCGCCGGATATGAACTCGACAACATTATTGGAAAAAGCCGGCCGATGAAAGCGCTGGTGGATATGATGGCCATGGTCGCTCCTTCCGAGGCCACCGTTTTAATTACCGGGGAATCCGGCACGGGAAAAGAGCTCATCGCCAAATCCATCCACCACAACAGCCCCCGCAAAGACAACCCGATGGTAGTTGTCAATTGCGCCGCCCTTACCGAGACGCTCTTGGAATCCGAGCTTTTTGGTCATGAAAAGGGTGCTTTCACAGGCGCGGACAGGCGCCGTGAAGGACGCTTCATGCAGGCCCACACGGGTACGATTTTTCTCGATGAAATCAGCGAAACTTCCGCCGCGATGCAGGCAAAACTGCTCCGGGTGATCCAGGAAAAGGAAATCCAGCGCGTCGGCGGCGGGGAAACTTTGCGCGTGGATGTGCGCATTGTTGCCGCCGCCAACCGAAATCTTGAAGAACTGGTCGAGAAGGGGGTGTTTCGCCAAGATCTTTTTTACCGGTTGAACGTTGTGGCGCTTCGCATTCCGCCCCTTCACGAACGGGTCGATGATATCCCGCTGCTGGCCAGTCATTTCCTGGAAGTCTATGCGAAGAAAAACCGCAGGCAGGTCAAGGGGTTTTCGCCGCTGGCAATGGACATGCTGCTGAACTACCGTTGGCCCGGCAACGTGCGGGAGCTTGAAAACACCATTGAACGCGCGGTAATTCTTCTGCCGGATGAGTATATTACCGAAAAGGAACTCCCCTCCAATATTGTCGACACCTATGGGGAAAACCGCGCATGGGCGGCCCCTTCGCAGGTAGGGGAGGCGCCGGCCGCCGGCCGTTCCCTGGAGGAAATCGAAAAAGAAGCGATTCTGGCCACCCTTCAGGACTGCGGCGGCAACAAAAGTGAAACCGCCCGAAAGCTCGGCATCAACCGCAAGACCCTCCACAAAAAATTAAAAGACTACGGTATTGATTAACGCCCCCTTGTTACGCCATTACTCCGACCTGTCCATTTATACCCCATCTTATTCTGTGTGTCTGATCCATATGGGTATTTTCGCCCCACTTTTGGTTTTGTATGGATCGCTCCCGTCTGTCCGCCTGTATTCCCGTTAATTATTATTTATTGAAATATTGAAATGTTGTGTGTTTTTAAAGCCATGGTGTGGTGTTTTGGCATCACCATTGCATTATAAGTATGCAAAGCCCAGCGGGTTTTCAAAAGCGGCCGTTTTTTGCA
This sequence comes from Desulfosalsimonadaceae bacterium, assembly GCA_046498365.1. Classification (GTDB taxonomy): domain Bacteria; phylum Desulfobacterota; class Desulfobacteria; order Desulfobacterales; family Desulfosalsimonadaceae; genus B1SED10-16. The sequence goes on along the minus strand of JAWOAV010000022.1, from coordinate 225 downwards.
GGGGAAAAAGGGAATAAATCAACCAAAACCACAATGGAGGCACAAAATGAGACGAAATATAAAAGGGATTATCGTATTGACGGTTGCAGCGGTTTTTGGGCTCAGCGCCCTTGCATTTGCCGGATGGGGCGGCATGCACGGACCGGGTATGCCGGGTATGCATCGCGGCGGCGGTCCCGGATATCATCACCAGGGATATTACGGAAATGTTTCGCCGGAAGAAAG
>JAWOAV010000240.1:0-11127 GCA_046498365.1 Desulfosalsimonadaceae bacterium | reverse complement strand
GCGTGATGTCGTCCAGGTTCAGGATGCTCCCCCCGTTGGCCAGGGCCGCGGTAAAATCCTCCCGGGTGGTGTTGTTGGAGGTGAACATGATCTCTTCGCCGGCGGCCCCGGCTTGGCGGCTCAGGACCAGTTCGGGAATCGAGCTGCAGTCAAACCCGAAGCCCATGTCCCCCATGATTTCCAGGATGCGCGGATTGGGAAGCGCCTTGACCGCGTAAAACTCCCTGAAATTCCCCATGGATGAAAAACACGCCTTCAGTTTCCTGCCGGTATCCCGGATGCCGGCCTCGTCGTATATGTGAAACGGCGTCCCGAAATGATTCGCTATTTTCGGCAGCACCGGAAACAATCGCCCCTTGAAATCCGTTGACATGGGCATAACCGCCCTCCTTGATATCCTGTATCCCTGTTGTGATATGGCAAAACGCCTTTTGACTTCCAAAAAGGCCAAATATAGACCCAAGTTACCCCTTTTTCAACATATTTTCTTCCCGGCCGGCAGTTCGGCCCGCAACTCCCTCGATGGAACGCATCTCAACAGTTGGTTCTATTCTTCTCCCATCACCGAGGGGTCGTAGAGGTCCGGAAAATAGAAGGGGAGCACATGGATCGGCAGCCCGATGTGCAAGGGTGCCCGGTGGGATTCGGATGCCAGGAGCCCCTCGCCGGTCAGCCCGGCCACGATCCGGCGGGCGTTTCGCTGGCTCATGTTCAGGATTTCCCCGGCCCGGCCCCGGGGGACGCTCCCCCGCATGAACACGGCGCGAAGCAGTTTTGCGGCCTCCATCCGCAGCGGTCGTTCGGGGTCGCCGACGCGCATGGCCACATATCCGTCAATGCGCGATTCGATACGGTCGAGCCGAAGCAGGCGCTCCATGAAACGGATCTGGTCGGTGCACACGGAAAAGAAAAAACGACAGAAGTCGGCCAGCAGTTCATCGCTGAACTGCCACACCCCCTGTTTTTCCTCCGGCGAGTCCGTGGCCCACAGCTCCATCATGTAGCGGGCCTTGTTCCGGGACAATCCGCGCGACAGGGACCACAGGTTGCGCTGATTGATGCCGCTTCTGGCAAGGTAGAGCCCGGAAAAAAGACGTGCCACGCGGCCGTTGCCGTCCCGGAACGGGTGCAGCCAGGTCAGGCGGTGGTGGCTGGCGGCCATGGCGATCAACCGTTCGTCGCCGTGGAAATTCTCCGGGGGGTAGGTTTCGGCAAACCGGTCCACCAGTGACGGCAGGGCCGTAACGTCCGGGCCGTGAGGGAGCCGGCCGTCCACGGAGACATTCACGTCCCGCAATCGTCCCGGCATAACCGGGATCCCGGTAAATCCGGCCGGGGTATGGGTAAAGCGGTGTTCTTTCGGGAGGAAACGGTAAAAAGAGGCGTGGATTTTTGCGAGAAACCCCGGGTTGCAGATGTTCACGGTTTGCGCCGAAAGCACGGTATCCATGAGCTTTTTTTCGGCTTCCACGTGCGCGGCGCACAGCTCCTGGGCGTATTTTTTTTCCGGGTCCTCCCGGAAATGCCGCCCCAGCGCCATCTGGATGTCGGCAATGGTGGTTTTGTGCCCCTCGATGAGGTTGCTGTAGTAGCTGTTGATCATCCGCAGGTGGTGCCCCAGGGCGGCGGCGGTTTCCCCGGCCACCCGCCCCTCGAGCCCCGCGGATGCGGCCGTGATTTCCTGCGCCATATCTTTCAGCTCCCCGATATGGGGTTCGCCGGGCAGATACGGCCGGAGAGAGAGGGTCTTTTTGGCCGGTTTGTTGTCCGGTTTGTTTGTTTTCATAATAAACTATATTTAATGGACTTTTTCTCCTTTTGCAACAGTATTGTTCCCAAAAAAATGGAAAATATGGCCGGTTTCGTTCCTCCCTCTATATCATCATGATCCCGAACAAGATCCCGTACCCCACGAAGAACAGCGTCGGGGTGTCCCACGTATGCGGCGAAAACGCCTCCGTAAGGGTCATTGCGATGGGCATTATCACCATGGCGGCCATAAACTGTATCGGCGTAAACAACGCGTGATGCGCCCCAATGATCAGCAGGCTGGCGATAAAAACGCAGGCGCTGCCTTCCAGGGACCGGTAATATTGCTTGTCCGTAAAAAGGGCCTTGACCCGGTACTTGTGCTTGCCGAACCGCACCCCTACGGGTTCGGCAAAGCCGTCCCCGATCGCCGTGATCAATACAGGGATGAGAATCAGCTCGACCATGCCGAAAGCGACGTAGAGCATAATAAACGGAATGATGACCACGTAGCCCGCCACGATCTGGGTGGAAAGCCACAACAGCGTCATCGGACGGTCTTCCGGGCGGTCGAAGGCGGTAAACATCATGTTGATGAACGGCACCCGTTTTCGCAGGGGTTTGACATATATGATCAGCGTGATGACCGATATGGCGGAACCCACCATGAACAACCCCAGGGTCCGTTCATAGGCAAAGACCTTGTCCAGGTAAAGGGGGATTAAAAAAAGGCAGAAATGGATAATCTTTCGGGTGTAATTGACTTTTATCGACTTGTGCACCACCAGCAGGCCGCAGCCGTACTGGATCATGTAGAGCAGAAACAGTTTAACCGCCTGGTTGGCAACGAACAAAGCTTCCACGATAATAGCGCCTTTTTTTAAAATGGATTGTTTTTTTAAAACGATGGATTGCTTTTTGCTGAAGAGGGTTTCTCTGTGAACCTTTGTGTCTCCTCTGTGAGCTCTGTGGTAAAAACGACCTATCCAGTGTCCAAATCCCTCAAAATCAAGGCTCCAAAATGGTATCAATACGTGCATCCCGATATTTCGGCAGATCGATCATCCGGTGCAGCCCGCGCAGCGTGTTGAGCGGCGTGTCCACGATACTGCTGTTGGCGAGTCGCGTGGGGATCCTTCCGCCCGGATCCACATGGATTTCATAGGCAACCTCCACCCGACCCCCCCCTATGGGCGTCAGCTCCCACCGGTTGGTCATTTCCGGTATCCGGACGTGCCCGTCCTGCTCCGGATAGGCGTCGGGGCGTGCCTCCACGTTGATAACCACCTGTTTCGTATCCGGGTCCTGCGTCAGGCGCGAGTAGACCACCGTGTCCCGGTCGGTCACCGGCCAGGGGAGCTTCTGCGCCGTATAGGTGATGCGCTCCGTCTTGCTGATCTGCTCGATCACCATGGAGCGCTTCACATTGTGCATCCACTCGGGAAAGGAGTCCGTGTCCGCGATCAGGCTGACGATCGCACCCAGAGACGCCGACACCGTGGTCACACCCCGGCTGATCTTGAACGGCGAGTTCTCCACGCTCCGGGTGTATACAACGATCTGCTTCTCCGCATCCGATGCAGCCTCTTCCCATTCCCCCTCGGCAAGAAGCGGCATCGAAGAAAAAATCAGCATTCCCGCCGCAATCCATAGCACCATCATTGTTTTTCTCATAAAATCCGGTCCTTTCTTTTCCCCAATGGTCGTTTTTCCGTGTGCCGGCTTTCTTCGCCTGTGTCCGTTGCCATGAAAAACAGGTAAATTTGATAAACTCGTAAAAAATCGCGATCAGACGGCCTTGAAAAAAGTATAAGATCAAGTCGCGTGCAATTTTTGAAGAATTGAGAGTACTTAGCCGTACGTAAGATTCTTCAAAGATTGTACGCAACGCAGATATTGGACTTTTTGCGAAGTCGTCATATTTGTATTATAGAAAAGAAGAGGATATATCAATATAAAAAAGCGTACCCGGTGCCGGACCAAAAACAGGGGTTTTTGTCCAAAACGCACCTTTTGCGAACCGCGTGCATTTTATTGGACGGGAAGGGAGCCATGATGGATCACGAGTGGTCAAGGAGGGAGTTTTTGAAATTTACCGGCGCCGTCGCTGGTGCCGCACTGCTGCCTGCCTGCGCCAGCAGCATGAAAAAAGCGGAGGCAGGCTTCGGGGAGATGCCCGTGGACGCGAACTGGACACCTCACGCGGCAAGCGCCTGGATCCCGAAAGGAGCCAACGGCGGGGACGCCGATGATCTGTTTAAAAAAACCATGGAGGCCGCCACGGATTTTTCCTGGCTGTCCAGGGGGGACACCGTGTTCATCAAGCTTGCGCTCAATTCGGCCAATCCGTATCCGGCCTCGAGCGATCCGTGGGCCCAGGCGTACCTGATACGCCTGCTGCGGGAAAAAGGGGCGGGCCGGATTATGGTGGGTGATTCCAGCGGGATGGAGACCGTTCACTGGACGGAAAAAGAGCAGAAAGGGGCCACCCGGGAGTGCTGCAAAAAGTCGGGGCTTCTGGGGGTCATCGAGGAAAACGGGGCAGAGGCCCTGTTTTTTGAAGAAGCGGGCTACGATGCCTTTGCACCGCTGTATCCCGATGGCCCGCACCATTGGGAGGAGCCCCTGTGGATCACGTCCGCCGTGGACGAGGCGGACCACATCATCTACCTTGCACGGGTAAGCTCCCATATAATGGGGGATATCACCTCCGGCATGAAGATCGGTGTGGGCTTTTTGCGGGAGGACAGCAGAAAGGCGTTTCACCAGGGGGGGGAAGCGTTTTATGCCATGTACGAAGAAATCAACCAGGTGCCGGCTGTCAATGACAGGCTGCGCCTTGTGGTTTCTTCCGGAACAAAGGTGCTCTCCACCTTCGGACCGGACAACGGACACGTGACCACGCCCCCACACGGGCTTGTTTTTGCCTCGGAAGACATTCTCGCCCATGAGCTGCTTGCCTACGGCTGGCTTTTATACAACCGGGAATTTGAGACCGGTTTTCTGGACGTCGGCGTTACCGGTCGGCTGACCCGGATCCGCTCGTTTATCAACAAGGGGTTTGTCTGGTATACATGGGACGACGGCTTCAGTAAAACACCGAAAATCCCTTTGTTCATTGCCGGGAACATCTATGCGCACCCGGCGGTCATGAACCACATGCAGCGAAGGGGCGCCCGGCCGGCCCGTATCGACTGGGAGCACGTCAACACGCCCCCGGGCACGGAAAAAATGACGGCATATATCAACGGCAAACTCACGGCAGCCGGATAAAGGCGATAAAGAGCAAGCATGAAACCCTTGAGAAAATGTCTGGTTTACCTGTGCGCACTGCTTTTGTGCGCGGCCTGTACACATGTCCGCACCCCCGACGAACTGGTGAGCAGCCAGGACAGCGCACGGGACTGGGGTACACGCTCCCCGGACGCCGGGGACCGCGCTCGCCACGAGATTGATGGGAAACAACCCTTTGAATGGTGGTATTTTGACGGCCACCTGGACGACGGCCGCACCTTTGTTGGCGTATTTCACATCCCCAGCTTTGTCAGCAACCGTCCCGCGGCCACGTTTACCCTTTATTCACCGGACTGGCAGCGCCAGGACTACGTGATCGGCCTTGATCCGTACAATGTCTATGCCTCCACCCGGGACGTCCACATCGAAACATCCGCGGGATTTGTCCGCCGGGTGGATGAAAACACCTACCACGTCTGCTGGAACATTGACGACATGCGGGCGGAATTCACCCTTACCCAGGAGGCCCCCGGCTGGCGGCCCTACGAGGACGGCGGGGATGTCAACACGGACCGGCGGGATTTTTTCTGGGTGGTCCACCAGGGGAGAAACCGGGTTTCCGGCACGATCACGCAAAACGGGAAAACCACGGAAGTAAGCGGCGTCGGGTATGCGGATCACAACTGGGGGAGCCGGCCCTTGAACGAAATCACCCGCCGCTGGGTCTGGGGACGCATCGTCTCGGGGGACTACACCATCGTCTTTGCAGACGTGGACCATTACGACACGGATACCGTGTCCCGTCCGTTGTATGTCGCCCGGGGGGACGAGATGATCCTGGGTACCGGCAGCCCGGCCATTTCCCAGCGGGACTTTGCCACACATCCAGCGATCCGGCGATTTTATCCCCGCGAGGTGGATATTGCCTATTCATCTGAAGACATATCCGTCGATATCCGCATCTGTAAGACCCGCATGGTGGAGGACGTCGATCTCCTGGCCATTGCCGGCTACAAAGGCGTCTCTCACTGGCTGATCGCCAATCTTATCGCGCGCCCTGCCTATTTCCGGATAATGGCCGAATATGAAGGAACCATTACCATCAACGGAAAGACAGAGGCCATTTCCGGCAGCAGCATATACGAAGTGATGACGTTTGAATAGGATACTCTTTTACGCCCAATCCCTTGCGCATCACTTTTCCGTTTGATGCCTTACGTCCCCTTGTAAAACGCCTCCACCGCCTCCACGACCTGTGCCACATCCTCATCGTCCATCTCGTAATAGAGCGGAAGCCGCAACAGTCGGTCGCTTATCGCATTCGTCCGCGCCATCCCCCCATGCACCCGGCACCACTTTTCCCCCATGGGGGAGGAATGCAGCGGCACATAGTGGAAAACCGCCTTTATCCTCTTTTCTTCCAGATACCGGGTCAACTCTGCCCGCTCCTCCAGCGATTTGCAGATAATATACATGATATGCCCGTTGTAGGTCCCCTGCGCGCCAATCGTCGGCAGCCGCAGCACCCCTTGCCGCGCCAGACCCCCGAGCCGTTCCATGTACCGGTCAAACAGCCGCCGGCGCGCCGCAATGATCGTCTCGGCCATCTCCAGCTGGGCATACAAAAACGCCGCCATAATGTCGCTCGGCAGAAAGCTCGACCCGATGTCCACCCACGTGTACTTGTCCACTTCCCCCCGGAAAAACCGCTTCCGGTTGGTCCCTTTCTCCCATATGATCTCGGCCCGCGCTGCCATTTCCGGGTCGTTGATCAACAGCGCCCCGCCTTCTCCGCTGATGATGTTCTTGGTTTCGTGAAAGGAAAGGCAGCCCATATCGCCGATGGTTCCCAGATACCGGTCCCGGTGCGTGCTTAAATGCGCCTGGGCCGCGTCCTCGATCACGCGCAGCGACTTTTTTCGGGCGATATCCATGATCACATCCATATCGCACGGCGTCCCCGCGTAATGCACCGGCACGATCGCACGGGTCTTATTGGTCACCGCCTCTTCCACCAGTCGCTCATCCATGTTCAGCGTGTCTTTGCGAATATCCACGAATACCGGCACGCCTCCTCTCAGCACGAACGCGCTGGCCGTGGACACAAACGTAAACGACGGCATGATCACCTCGTCCCCGGCCTTGATATCGCACAGCAGGGCGCTCATCTCGAGGGCGGCCGTGCACGAGTGCGTCAGCAGGGCCTTTTTCGCACCCAGGGTCGCCTCCAGCCACGCCTGGCACTTTCCGGTAAAGGGCCCGTCGCCTGAAATTTTTCGGTTCTCATTGACTGCCCGGGCAATGTATTCCATCTCCTTGCCCGCGATAAAGGGTCGGTTGAAGGGAATTTTCCACATTTTTGACATGATATGCCGCCTTTTCAGTGAAGTGCCTGCTATACATATCACGCAAAATACAGGGTGTCAAAACAGGGATAGAAGTCCCTATTTTTCATGTCCTTTCCCCTTCCGCCCTTCTCTGTGAATCTCTGTGTCTCCCCTGTGTCCTCTGTGATAAAGCCCACCCTATCCGTATCCCCAGCCCTTCCCGCAAGAATGAAAACCGCCCCGGCATCCAGAGCAGGGCCGATGCGCCCTCCCTTCCAGAGAAACGCATAATTTCATGGGCGTCCCCCTTTTTTGCATATTTTTAAAGAATTGAAATATTTTAAAAAAACCCTTGATTGAAAAAGTCGCATAAATGTATACTTTAATATATACGACAAATCAAAGTTCAAAAATCTAAAGTAAGTACCATAAAAAAATTCAATTCACGCGCGAGAGCTTTTTTTGGCGAACCCGGTATAAAAAGAATGCCCCAAATGGATCAAAATCAGCATATCGCTTACTGGTTGGATAGTGCCCAGCACGATCTGGAAGCAGCGGAAAACCTGTTTTTCGCAGCCAAATATGATTGGAGCCTGTTTTTGGGGCATTTGGTTCTTGAAAAGGCGCTTAAAGCGGCATATGTCTTGGCGCATGAAAATGAATTGCCTCCAAAAACGCATAATTTGGTCCGATTGATTCAAAGCACGTCAATTCCTGTTGATGAAGAAATGATTTTTTGGCTGGACCAGGTAAATGATTTTCATCTCGAGGCAAGGTATCCTGATTACAAAAATGAGTTTTATAAAACCTGTTCTTTTGAGTTCGCTGAAAAGCATTTTTCAAAAATTAAGGAAACATTTTCATGGATAAAATCTCACCTGAAGTAAAAGCCATTATAGATGAGTATTTACAGAAACTTCGCGAAAACGATATCCATATCAAAGAAGCGTTATTGTTTGGAAGCCAGCTCAAGGGGCGTGCAGATAAATGGAGCGATATAGATATTGCGCTTGTTTCGGATGACTTTGAAGGCAACCGCTATGAGGACAGGAATAAAATAAGAAAGATTACGCTTTCAGTAAACCCGATGCTTTCCCCTTTGCCATTCAGGACAAACGATTTTTCTGAAAAAGACCCCTTTGTAAAACACATTTTAAAAACGGGAATGAGAGTGTAAATCCCTTGTTTTGAAATTGAATTCTCCCAATTTCATGGGCGCCTTCCTTTTTTAATACGCATTGACAAAGAAAAAAAATCAGATTATTATAAGAAAAAAATCCGATATATGGAGGTCCAGCATAATGCGTGCAGCAGATTATCTTTCCGCCACGGCGCTTTCAAAAAAAACATCAGCCACATTGGACGCACTGGAGAGGGGAGAAACTGAAAAACTTATCATTCTGAAGAATAATGCGCCCAAAGCCGTCCTTCTTTCCATGGAAAGCTATGAGGCCATGGAACAGGAAATGGAAGACCTCCGGCTCGCTGCGCTTGCCCTGGCCCGGAAGGACAGCTTTGATGAGAAAAAGGCTTTGTCTCATGATGCCATCAAAGAGAAATTCGGCACATGACATGGTCCGTTATTTATCATCACTCCGTTGAAGAAGACCTTGAAAATATCGGTCCTTCTGTCGCACGACGCATTGTAGGTGCCATCGACAAAAAATTGACCCAACAGCCATTGCAGTTTGGAGCGCCTTTAGCCGGAGGTCTTGGTGGTTTTCGCAAGCTACGTGTCGGCGACTATCGCGTGGTCTACCTGGTGCATGAAAAAAAGGTTGTGGTTTATGTCCTGGCAGTTGGGCCAAGAAGAGACAATGAAGTTTATCGCTTGGCCTTGAAACGAAAATAGGGTCCTTCATCGCCCTTCTCTGTGGTAAAAACCACCGTAACAGTCTTGCCATCAATTTTTATGAGGTAAAGCCTCTCCCGGAGTCGATGCGCGCTCCCTTCCAGACCGAGAAACGCATAATTTCATGGGCGTCCCCCCTTTTTTTTGCTTGATATTTGCATTAATCCCGCGTATTTTGATCAGATATCATATAATACACTGCCAGGCTCCTCTAATACATGTAACCGATCGTATTTGCCTGAAAAAAGTCTTGCGGCAAAGCCTTCATCATGCCCTCGCCAGAATAAAATAAAGGGGATCCTTTCGGGGATATAAAGGAGCCAATGAAAATGCGTGCATCCGTTTTTGTGATTGCCTGTCTGATCGGTTTTTGGCCGGCCGTGTTCGTTTTGGCCCTGGAGCCGATGGATGAAGCGGCCATGGACAGCGTGCTGGCGCAGTCCGGGATTGCCATCGGGATCGACAATGTTCAGGTCTACAATTACAGCGGGTGGGGTTACGAGGCCACTTCCGGAGACGGCAACAAAAGAATCGAGCTTGGGAATACGGCCTCCTATTTGATCCTGAACACCCGCAACCCCTTGACGTTCCGGGTTATGCAGAACCCGGACGGCGTAGCCATGATGGAGTTCTCCGGACAACCATCAATCTGGCTGGAAATGAACACGAATGATTTTTCCTTTGTTGATAAAGACATGGGAAGCCTGCACCTTTCCCTCCGCCCACCCGAAGTTGACCGGATGGGGTTTATGGAGGAATTCCTCCTGTATGTGGCCCCCCTTGGCACCCAGAACGATTTTACTGGGGACGGCATCGCCTTACAGTTGGATGTCCGCTCCGGCATCGAGGAATTCCGGTGGGACTACAGCGACACAGAAGAGGATTTCTGGTTCAGCAGCGCCTACATGACCGGTACATTTGCTGCGGATTCAGCGCTTTTGGCTCCCGCGAACTGGGATCCCCAGGGGCATTTCCGCATCGGCAACCTGAACGCCTATGAGAGCAGGGATTTGGGCCCCGCGTCATTCCAGGTGCTTCTGGACGAAGACGATACGCTAAACGAAGGCTATGCGCTTATTCGGGTGAACATGCCCATGGAAGGCAGCGCCCGCGTACATGAAATCGGCATGAACACGATTGATGACCAGGGACCGCAGCCGCCTCCCGGCTGGCCTGACGAGCCTGCAGAAAATCCGGTCGAGTTTGTGGCCGAGGACTTCGGCCCCATGATCATCGACGGAATGGAAATTCACCATTTGCAGATTGACTTCAAGACCTACGAACCATAGGCGTGGCAACAAGGGGCCTTGCTGCTTTTGTCGCTGCCCATTCCAGCTTCTCGGGGCACTTTTCGCGGGTGTCCTTGCCTTGCCGCAAAGGATTTTTTCATGAAAAAAACAATACTTTGTATGATTCTGCTGCTTGCATGGTGCGGGTCGGCATACGGATTTGCCGGTGGTGACGGAACGCAGGGCAATCCTTACCAGGTCCAGACCGCTGCACACCTGGACACGGTTCGAAACGATTTGACCGCGTATTATGTCCAGGTGGCGGATATTGATATAGCCTCATATGCCAACTGGAGCCCCATTGCCGGCGGCGACGCTGGAACCCTCTTCACCGGTTTTTATGACGGCCAGAACTACACCCTCTCCAATCTGACCATTAACCGATCCACAACGGACAATATCGGCCTGTTCGGCCACGTGGGCGAGGGGGCCGTCATTCAAAACGTCCGCCTGGAGACAGTGTCTGTTGAAGGCGACCGCGGCGTGGGCAGCCTTATCGGACGAGTGACGGGCAACGACACCACCCTGATCATGCGATGCTACGCCGACGGCGGCAGTGTCGTCGGCTATGACGGTGCCATCGGCGGCTTGGTGGGCTCCCATAATAGTGTTAACGAGACTCCGGGCGGCGAAAACAACCCTGTCATCACCCAGTGCTATGCAAATATTGACGTTT
>JAWOAV010000175.1:0-37501 GCA_046498365.1 Desulfosalsimonadaceae bacterium | reverse complement strand
ACGGTTTTTATGTCGTCCTTTTTTGTTTAATTTTATGTTATTGAAAATCATAAGTTTCAAATTTTGATTATCTCTAACGGGATTCATATAGGTTGGTGATTAGTATTATTTGTTAAATATTAAATATTAACTTCTGTGTTGTATTTCTCTAAAAGATCTTTGTATTTTTCAAACTCAGGCAATTCTTTGGTAGATTTAACTCCCAGGTGTTTCAAAAAATTGAAAGTAACTTGGTAAGCAGAGCTTGTCCCTGCGTTGGTTCGTCTAACAGACACTTCGTGACTGTTAGCCTCACCTTCCTTGTGATAGCTATAAGTGTGCCCGGTTTTTTCTTTTTCAACGAGACCGCGTAAGGTTAGATTACGAAGGATGTAACTGGAATTAACTCCTCTTATAAAATCAATAGTTGTTTTCTTAACAGGTTCAAGATAAGCGATAATGGCCAATGTTTCCAAAGATGCGGGGCTGGGTTCTTCGGTAAATTCTTCTTTAGTTATTTTTTCGATTATCGCCCCCAGTTCCGGTTTGGTAGTTAATTGGATTTTATTGTCTTTTTCGATTATTACAAGTCCCCTTTTCTCGTCTTTTTCAAGATTTTCTCGGTACTTTTCAATCAATTCCAGGCATTTTTCTTTTTTTAACCCCAGAACATTGCTTATTTTTTTTGTTTCCGCAGGTTTGCCGTGTTGAAAAAGAAAAACTTCAATTTTGGCTAAATTTTTTGAATCTTCGTCCATCCCGTTAGAGATAGGTTGTCCTTAGACAACCGTAATTTACGGTTTTTATGTCGTCCTTTTTACTTAATTTTGTGTTATTGAAAATCATAGGTTTCAAGTTTTGATTATCTCTAACGGGATTCATTTTTAAAGATTATCAGAAAAAACTAAGATTGAGAAATATTTTTTTACTTTTCCGCCTTTTTTATTTTTATATCTCCAAAACGTTTATTTTGTTCGAAATATATTTTTTCATCTCGGAAAAGGTGAAGAACTACCAGAAAAAGAATAACTACTTCATTTTTGGTTCCTTTTTGAAAAAAACTTTTAAGACCTGTTGGTTGGTTGCTTATCTTTTTCATAACTTCCTCCATTTTGTTTTTTAGATTTACAACTTCTCTTTTTACTTTTTCTACCGGTTTAATTTTTTTAATTTCCTCGGTAATTGAAATTAAAGATTCTTTAAGTTTTTTAACGGAGATGTTTCCCGGGAAAAATATTGCTTCACGGTTAGTTAAAAATTCTCGTTCAGCCATGGTTGGATATTTATGCCAGTTTTCTTCTATTTTTTTTTCAGCTTCTTTTATTTGGCTGTATATTTTCAGTTGCACTTCCAGATTATAAATGTCTTCCTCTTCTTCTTTTTCAAGTTCAAGGGAAGGTATGAGTACCTTGGATTTTATAAGAAGAAGTTTTGAGGCCACAACTAAAAAATCAGCAAGAACAGAATAAGATGTTTTTTTATCTTTTTTTAATTCAGTAAGATATTCTAAAAAATTTCCTGTTACTTCAGCTAAGCTGATTTGGTTTATGTTGAGTTTTTCTTTCTTAACTAATTCAAGCAGCTTGTCCAAGGGGCCTTGGAAATTTTCGGATTCAATTATAAACTCTGTGTTTGTTTTTTCTTCATTCATCCCGTTAGAGATAGGGTGTGTCTACACACCCGTGATAGTTTAACTTGTTTAATATTATTTGGACTGTTGTTTGTTTCTATATTCATTATTAATTTGATTGTTTGGATAATCTCTAACGGGATTCATTTATTTATTACTGATAATTATATCACATTCAACTCCTTAAAAAGGCTACGAGTTATATGAATATCAGATATTAGGTGGTGAGTCAAGCTTTATGTTAATTAAAAAACCCGCATTTAAAAAATGCGGGCAATATCAAATACAAAAGTTCAAAAAGTTCAAGAATTTAATCTCCAAGCTTCAATTTTAGGATTTCCAAGAGGAAGCAATACCAACGACAAAACTACAGAGGTCATCCCAGTAACTGTAGGCATGAATCCCGCTGGACTCGAAATAACCAACGATGACGTAGCCGCCATCCGAATCAGTAGAAGATGTGCGAACATAAGTATGTTCAAACAATTTTTCTCCCATTTTCAGATAGTAACCTGCTATGGTATAAATCATAGCTCTAGCTGTCGGCACCTCTTCGTTTTCATCTATTAGCTCCAATTGTTCCTTCCAATCCTTTGATATAGAACTTGGAACAGGATTTTTTCGAATAAGTTTCCAACACACCTTGCCTTTTTCCTTTGCAAAATCCTCATCATTATACCAAGTTTGATTATAAAACAGCTTGGAATCAACCTTCTCTCTTATCATCTCCCTTATCGTGAGAATTGAGATGGGGAGTATCGCTACCAGAATATGGGTATCCTTGCATTCCTTAAGTACCTTTTCCGAATACGGAATTTCAGAAAGAGCTTTGAGCTGTTCTTCCGTAGGTTTTACTCCAAAGTGTTCTGTGGCGTCTTTTACTCCGAAGAAATTTTGGCCCATAATTTTTTGGGCTTGGATTTGTGAGAGGGTTGGTTTAGAACCTTCCTTGTTATTTCCATTTCCAAGAAAGCTTTCAAGTTTTTTCTTGGTAATGTCTCCGGCTTCAATTTGGACAAAAAATTCTTTCAATTGGTCGGGTGTTGGAGATTCTGTGCTCCAATTTGATTTTTCTTTCATAACAAACTCCTTTCTTTTATTTTTAATTAACTGGTTATATTTTATAACATACTTTGTTTTATGTCAATAAATTATATATCTTAGTATAGGTAATTTTTTATAATATCGTATATTTTGCGACAGAATTTTGGTATGATATTAAGGAATATGGCAGAAATAAAAGATTTAGAAAAAGAATATTTGGATTATTTGGAAATTGAGAAAAACAGATCACCGAAAACACGGGAAAATTATAAGCGTTATCTTGATGATTTTATTAAAACCACGAGCGTTAAAGATGCTTCCCTAATCACAGAAAAGATAATAAGGGACTACAGAATAAATCTAGCCAGGCGGGGGATTAAAAAAATAACCCAATCATATTATATTATCGGTCTTCGTAATTTTCTTAAGTATCTTGTAAAAAGAGATATTACAACATTGTCGCCGGATAAAGTAGAGCTCCCTAAAATAAGCAGGCGAGATATAGAAATGTTGAAATATGAAGAGTTGGAAAGGCTTCTAAATGCTCCGGAAGAAAACACTTTGAGAGCAAAAAGAGACCGGGCGATTTTGGAAACTCTTTTTTCGACCGGACTGAGGGTTTCGGAGCTTTGTTCTTTAAACCGATATATTGATCTCGAAAGGGGCGAACTTTCAGTTAGAGGAAAAAGAGAGAAAGTTAGAGTAGTTTTCTTTTCTAATAGGGCTAAAAAGGCAATAAAAGAATATTTAGAGGCTCGGGAGGATGCTGAAGAAGCTCTTTTTATTAGCTTATCAAAACAAGGAAAGGTAATTGGGCCTGGATTCTGTTGGTATACAGATATCCGCCGCCCGGCATGATTGATAAAATTCCGGCAGCCATGGGGCTTTTGGTCGGCAGCCGCTCCAGATCCTTTAGACGGTCCATCAGGTCGTCCGTACCGAAAATACCCCTGCTGGCTTCGCTGACGGCGTCAAAAGCCCTTCCGGCAGACGCAGGGTCCCGCCTTTCCAGAAACAGCCACCCCATTTGATAAAATGCCCGGTCTTGCACATCCGGATCAAACCGTTCATGGGTCAGGGCGTTGAGCCGATGCAGGGCCGCGTCATCATCATTCAACCGCATGTCGCACTGCGCAGCCATAAATGCGGATTCAACGGCATAATCCGTATGGCCGAACCGTGAGATTACCCGGTCAAAAACATCGACGGCCTTTCCGAATCGCTCCTGGTTGAAATACGACATGCCGGTGGTAAACAGGGCCTCCGGAAAGCGTTCGTCACGGGGATAAAAATGCATGAAACGGGTGAATTCGGAAATCGCTGTTTCGTAGTCACCCTGTTGGTAGGCCTGTTTAGCAAAAGAAAACAGGCCGCCGGCATCACAAGAGGGATCTTCCGCGCCAGGGGCTTGGGCGGCCGTGCAGATCAGTGCGAAACATGCCGCCATGAAAATTTGGACAATGCAAAAGGGACGGTTTCTTTCGATATGACGATCGGACATTACTTGTTTCCGGAAGACAGAAAATTTGATGTTCAGTACCCTATCGGTTCGATGCCGGGGAATCGGCGGTTCTATATCCAAGTCCTCGCTTTGCCCCCGTCCGGCGATCACCCGCCTTTTATGTCTGCGTGACGCGAAGCACTTCTTCTATGGTGGTGACCCCCTGGAGGACTTTTCGGATGCCGTCCTGGTGCAGCGTGGTCATCCCGGACGCGACCGCCTCCCGCTTGAGCTGGTGGGAATCATAGGTTTTTAACACCATGGCCTGCAGTTTTTCATTGAGAACCAGAATTTCGTATATTCCCATCCTGCCCCGGTATCCGCTTTGAAAACACTTGTCGCAGCTTCGGGCCCGGTAAAAAACCGTGTTTTTCACATCGCCGGGTTCAAGGCCCAGGCGCGCCAGGGATTCTTTTTCCGGTTGGTAGGGTTCCTTGCATTCGTTGCACAGTACCCGCACCAGCCGCTGGGCCACCACCGCCAGCACGGACGAAGAGATCAGAAAGGGCTCGATGCCCAGATCGACCAGTCTGGTGATGGCGCTTGCGGAGTCGTTGGTATGCAGCGTTGAAAAGACCAAATGGCCGGTCAGGGCCGATTGGACGCCGATTTCGGCCGTTTCGAGGTCGCGCATCTCCCCGATGAGAATCACGTCGGGATCCTGGCGCACGATCGACCGGAGCCCCCTTGCAAAAGTCAGCTCGATTTTCGGATTGACCTGGATCTGGTTTACGCCTTTCAACTGGTATTCGACCGGGTCTTCAATGGTGATGATATTGATGTCGGGCGAATTGATGGACGATAAAATAGCATACAGCGTTGTCGTCTTTCCGCTGCCCGTGGGTCCCGTGACCAGTATGATGCCGTGGGACGAATGGATAAGGGAGTCGATCAGGTCTAATTTTTCGGGAACCATGCCGAGTTCCGACAGCTTGAACAGCGAACCTGATTTGTTCAGTAGCCGCAGCACCACGCGCTCCCCGTGCGTAATCGGTATGGTGGAAACCCGGATGTCGATATTCTGGTCCCCGATCTTTACCTCGAAGCGGCCGTCCTGAGGGAGCCGTTTTTCAGCGATATTCATCTTGGCCATCACCTTTATCCGGGAGACCAGCGACGCCTGCATCCATTTGGGGGGGGTGAGCATATCGTAGAGGATGCCGTCAACGCGATATCGTATCTTGAATCGGTATTGCTCCGGCTCGATATGAATATCGCTGGCGCCGATCTTCACGGACTGCGATATCACGTGGTTGACCAGCTTGATAATGGGCGCGTCGCTGGTATCGTCGAGCAGGTCCGCGGTTTCTTCGATCTCGCTAAGGATGTCCCCGCCGTTTTCCTCCATATCGGCCACAAGCTGCTGGGCCGTATCCCGGCTGCTGTCGTAGGCGAGGTTGATCAGGGAATAGATGGCGTCCCTGGAGGCCAGAACAAGCTCAAAATCGTTTACCTCCAAAATATTGACCAGGTCGTCAACGGGCTGGAATACCGACGGGTCGTGAATGGCAATAATCGTTCGGTTGTGGTTTTCCTCCCCGGAAAACAGGTCTTCCATGCCGGGAAACGGCTCTCCTGTCAGGATGGGTACCATTGTATACTTTTTCAGAAACTGGATCGGGACCTTTCGGGCAAACTGCGTATCCATCCCTTCAACGGGCAGGTTTTTGGCAAACGGAATATCGTATAGCTTGGCGAAAACATTCAGCAGATGATGCTCTGATATCAGTTTTTTCTTTAAAAGCACATCGGAAAAGGTGCTGTTCTGCTCGATCCGGAGCCTTTGGGCATCGTCAATGGCTTCCCTGTCAACCCCGTATTCATTTACCAGGATGTCGGACAATCGATTGATGGTCATCTTTCCTCGTCTTCCAGTGTGCGTATATCCTCGTTTTTCCCCGGACCGTCATAGAGCTTGATACTTCCTTCGATCTTCTTTTCAAAGCGATCAATTTTCCGGTCATGTAAAACGGCGGCCTCTGCATCATTTTCAAGCACCTGCGGGGTCAGGAAAATAAACAGGTTGGTTTCATCGTTGGCGTCGGCCCTGGACTTGAACAACCACCCCAACCCGGGTATGGAACCCAGGCAGGGCACCCTGTATTCGGTCGAGGAAAGGCTCTGGTCAATCAGGCCTCCCAAAACAACGGTATTTCTGTCGTTCACTTCAATGGTCGTCTGGATGCTCCGCTGCAGCGTGGTCGGCTGAAACTGATCGGTAGTGGTTTCAAGTTTGGTGATTTCCTGGTCGATTTCCAGGCGGATTTTGCGATCCTTGTTGATCTGGGGGGTGATTTCCAGTGCAATACCGACGTCTTTGTATTCATAGTTGCTGAAATTGGTTTCACCCGTGGCAGCCCGGGTCAAATACGGAATATTTCTGCCGACGGTGATCCTTGCCGTTTCGTTGTCTGTTGTCAGCAGTTGCGGCGTGGAAAGAATATGCACGTCCCGGTCCTTGTGGTAGGCTTGTATCACGGCGCTGATCGTCGGGAAGCGAACACCGCCGATGTCGATATTTTCACCGAATACCCCCATGGAGAATCCCGGGGGGAGCAAAATCGAATTGGGGACCCCCGAGGGGACGGTGTAATTAAACCCGCGGTCACCCCCCAGGGCACCGCCGGAAAATCCGGATCCGTAAACCCCTTCCCTGCCCTCGACGCTGGCTTCGCCGCCTGCTATCCATTCGGCCCCCAGGCGGAAAGACCGGTCCTTGCTGACCTCCATGATCAGCACCTCAATGTAGACCATGGGGCGGGAGATATCCAGCTTCTCGATAACGCCTTTTAAAATATCGTAATCATCCTTATCCGCCCGTATGATCAGGCTGTTGGTGGGCACGTGGGCGGTAATGCCGACATTTTCTGATACCAGCGGGGCGGTTTTTTTCCCGGCTTCCCCTTCTGTGGCCCCCGTGCTTGAAGGGAGCTCTTTCAACACCGCTACCAGATCCTCCGCCTTTGCCGTTTCAAGATAATAGACGTTGATATTCTCCTGGCCGCGCGGTATTTCCTGGTCAATCATTTTTACGAGCTGCCGGATTCTTGAAACATCCGTTTCGCTCGCCTGGAGAATAATTGAATTCGTGCGTTCTTCCGGCACAGCCGTTATGGCCGGCTGTGCCCCTTCCCGCCGCCCGGGCTGCGCCTGCGCGTTGAACAGCGCATCGATAATGCCGACCACTTCATTGCTGTCGGAATGCTGAAGCGAAATCATCGTCACTTCCCGGCCGATGCCCTCCACGTCAATGGTATCCAGGATTCCGTTCAGTCGCACAATATTGGAATGCACGTCTGTAATGATAAGGGTATTGGTGGGTTTATACGCCAGGATAACAGCATTTCTGGACACCAGGGGCGCAAAAAGCTGCTTGATTTCATCGGGATCGGCATATTGCAGCGGGATCAGCTGCGTTACGATCCGGTCGTTGGGGGATTCGGCTTCTTCCCTGAGCAGGGTTTCAATACTCATTGTCCGGGCATGGGGTGAAGGAATCACTTTTATGACATCTCCGGCTTCCACGGTGGTAAACCCATGCACTTCCAGCACGGATTCAAACACACGGTACGCTTCATGGACCGATATTTTGGAAGGGGATATAATCGTAATCTTCCCATTTACCCGCTGATCCACAATAAAATTTTTTCCCGTCAGCTCACTGATGAACTTGATGAAGACATTGATGTCAACATCGTTAAAGTCGATGGACACCCGACGTTCGAGCGTGTCATTGTCTTCCGGGACAAGGTCTTCCACTCCGGGCACCTCTGCATCACTGCCGGCGGATTGCGCAGCGGCCATGCCGGGAGACAAAGCGCCCAGCAAAATAAAGAACATCAATCCCACCAGTACCCTGTATATGAATCTCCATTCCATCTGCACCGTGAAGTTCCCTTTTTTTTAAGCGATTAAAAACATAACAACAGCGATCCCTCTTTTTACCTTTTTTGCCTTTTGTCTTCCTCATCGGCACGTCGACAAATACCCGGCGATACCTGTCAATTAATCGATTCGGTAGGAAATCGTCTGCGCCGCCCCGTTCCTTTCGATCTGCACCTCCACGCTCCGCTCTGATTTCAGCCCTTCGTAGAGCTGCATGGCATCCTCAACGGTCCGTATAGGCTCCCCGTTCACGCCGGTGATGACATCTCCGCTGTTGAGGCCCATTTCTTCAAAAATAGACCCCCTTCGTATGCCGCTGAGCAGTATGCCTTCCGGGTTACCATCTTTAAAGAAAGGCCGGATGCGGACCTGCCGCATCAGGTTGCCCACATCGGAAAGCGCATCTTCTATGGTATCGCGGGTGATGGAAATGTCTCCTTGCGATTCCGATATGGTAGCCGGTGCGGAATCGAAGCTCCGGGCACCCGGCGTTGATGCCGTTCCGGATTCATTCAGAAGCTGCTCCATTTCCAGGACTTCATCCTTCCCGTTAACCGTCAGAACCACCTTTTCACGCAAAATCAGCTTGACGTCGGCCTCCCCGACACGGTCCCCTTCCCGGTACAGATGCTGCTGGGCCCGCTGCCGTTTGGAAGCATCTTCAATAACGGCATAAGCCGCTCCGCCGGCGTCCCCCGTAATCGTTCCCCACAGTTTGAGTTTAAGCTTCGTTTTTTCCAACTCTTCGACATTCGTTTCAACAGTAGTGGGGGTGTCCGTGTCGGCCGCCTTCGTCCGGAAGAGGTCCCGCCTGGCAATGGCTTGATATTCGGAGAAACCACGTTCAGCAGACATTCCGATACCTGTTTGGGACCCGGTGGGATCCTGATAAGCCGCGTTTTTCTTGAGTTCGGCCAACAGTATCGCTTCTTCCAGGCGCGATTCTACAATTCCGTAAAAGAGGGTCACCCCACAGAAAACGATAGCGGTTATCAGCACGATATGCAGAATGCCAAATAGTCTTTTTACCATAAATCAGACAGTCCGAAGATGAAGATATCTTTATAGTTATCTGAACGAATACCGGGGTCGTGTCACCGTCCCCGTTATTCGCAGGGACACTTTGCCGTCTTTCAAATACTGCCTCGGAAGCAGGGGGCCCACACTGCGGATAAGCTCCGGGTGGATCTGAACGGTGCCGTTCAAATCCATCCGGCTTGTTTCAAGACGCGGGGCAACGGTAAGGCTTCCTTTTCCCGTGGCCGAAAACTGTGAACCTTCCATATCGATCTGGTTAATCGTTATACGGTTGTTCTGGAGATCCGCATCCGCATTGATCCGGGAAAACGTCAAATCATCCAATCCCGGAAGATTGTTTTCGATGGTTATCCGGGCTCCATGGATCTCCACTACGGCGCTTCCGTTTGCAGCATTTTGACCGCTGTTGTTCATGGATGCGGAATATTCGATATTGCCTTGCGCCGTGCCTGAAAAACCGCCCGGATAAAACGTGACGAGCAGCGGGATCGCCTGAAGTTCGATATCCGCAAACTGCATTCGGGTAATAATCGAACGATTTTCCGGGCTGTCGTTCACATGTACGGTACCGTTCAGGCGACCGCCGGCAACGGATGCAGTAAAATCAGCACCTGGCCGGGATGAAATCAGGGACAGATAGTCGGGCATCCAGTCCACGCGGTCAAGACGAACCGCCGTATCGTCACGGAACGAAACGTATACGTTGGTGGCGGAAAGTCGCGGCGGTATACCGGGTTGGACCTTTTCAATATGCACTTCGGTATCGGGCGATATTCCCGCAAGTTTGTACTCGATATAGGTTTTTACCGTATCCGAGGGGAAAAGCACATACAAAAACAGAACCGCTGCCCCACTCACAAAAAGGGCATATGCAATTATCTTTTTAATTCTGGTCATGGTATCGTATACCTCGGTTAGGAAGCTTCTTCGGCCGACTCCACCCGCATCACAACGTTTACGGGACCCTCCTGTTCCCCGGATTTCGTTATGGAAAGCCTGCTGACCTGTATCATCTGTGAAGCATTTTCAACCTGGAAAAGAAACGCGGCCAGGTCTTCGACGGTGATGTCCTGCAGCCGCATTTCCACCTGTGCCAGGGTCAGACCGGTAAACTCATCGACTGTTGAACCGGGTCTCATATAGGTAATCTGGTTTTTGACGCCGCTGGTCCCGGCCTCCCGTTCAAGGAAGGTAAACAGGGAGAAATTTTCCGGGCGCTGGGCGTATCGGGCCTGTGCATCTTCAATCCGTTCGACGAGAAAAAGATACTCATTGCGAAGCGACTGCATTTCCGCCGCCATAACCCGTTTGGCGGCGAGCTCCGAGGCCAGGGCGCTTCTTTTTTCAAAAACAGGGGCAATCGCAAGGTGGAAAAAAGCAAAAAAAACGATAAATATGGCAGCGCCTGCAAGAAAAAGGCGTTCGCGTCGGTTAATGTTAATGTTCATTGCGGCTCTCCTGGGATCTGTTCACGCCATGGATCAAGGGGATAGGTCGGTCAAATCCGCACGAATCCGGAAGCGGACGCGGTTGATGCTGTTGTCCATGTTGGCGGAACTGATGGTAATCTTTTCAAAAATATCGGTTTTTTCCAGTTGTCCCTTTACTTCGTCTACGGCATTGAACGTTGCAATCGTACCGGAAATGGATACGTGGTCATCACTTCTCACGAGGTTGGTGATCAACACGTCGATTTCAGAAGGAATGAGCCGGCTGATTTCATTCAGGATGTCGATGTTGGTAATATTTGTCACGGAATTGGCGGACATCGCGCCTCTCTGCCGGATTCGGTCGACCTCGGTTTTCATTTGATGCAGCGGATCGACGATCCGCGTTTCTCCGGGGAGCGTAGACCGGAAAATATTGACGATTTCATTGTCCAGTTTGTTGACCCGTCCCTCCAGAGACCGCACCTGGAAAATGGCATTGGCCATAATCAGGATAAACACAAAAACCAGGAGGGTCCCGGCGGTAATGCACTCAGTTTTATTGTCCAGCCAGTATTTCTGAATAAAATTAGCGTCGCGGCTGAAATTAAACGGTGCGATCCCGCCGATTTCAATGCCTGCCAGTCCCAAAGCGGCATTGAACAATCGCTGATCAAGCTGGTTGTCAGGTAGTCCTGCGATGATCTTCAGGTTGACGTCCCTGAACATGTCGATGGATTTGACCTTGCGTTCAAATATTTCTTCCAGGTCCAAGGTGATATCCGGGATCTCATCGTCTGATACGCCCGAGCATACGTTGGATACCACGATCTCATCAAAGCGGCACTCGGTATCATAGATGGTTTCAAACGCCGCAATGATTCTCAGTACTTCTTTTTTCAAATACCGACGGGCTTTCCCCGGCAGCTTGAACGTCCTGGAAAGGTAGAGTTTTCCTGACAGGAGAATACAGGCGGTAGCGCAGCTGTCGTCGATGCTGATAAAAAAGAGATTTTCGGCCCTGGAGACACCGAACCGGATAAGACTCATGGCCTCGGCAACAGGGCTGATGGTGATATATCCCGGATAGATGCCGAAGCGGTTTGTCATCCCGAGGATATCATCAATGGTTTCCGTTTTCACCGCAGCGGCAATGATATCCGTATAGTCGGACTTGCGGACAATGTCAAAATCAATGGTAAATTCTTCAACCGCCCGCGGCAGGCTCGATTCAAGCTCAAAAGGAAGCAATTGCCCGATTTTTCGACGTTCCTTAAAGGGTACCGTGACATTCCGGTATATGACTGCGGAAGGCGGAACCGAAAGGATACAGGCACATCCGGATGTGTCCATTGCATCCGCCATTTGGGAAAACGCCCAGAGGAGACGATTTTCGGTATCCGGGGGCGCCTGGTTCAAAGGGATATGAAACTGCGATTCAATCCGGTTCCCTTTCAGGGTAGAGGAAATGCGAAGCGCAGATATGGCCTCATCCCGGATGTCAATGGAAAGAATGCTCCTGCTCATATGTCCTGGTAGCTCCAGCTCAAGGGTCTGCAGTGCCACCTGCCCGAATCTTCATCCTTTTCCCGCAGGACAATGACGGTGGCCTGCACGATGATGCCGTCCTGTTCGGCGCTGCATACAATGCGGAAATGGTCGCTTTGGGTCGTTATCAAATCCGGTTGAATCTCAATTTCTTCGGCCCCTGGTACGGATTTGTACCAGTTCGGATCCGTCAGGTCATGAATGTACTCGTCGTCTGCGCTCTCCTCGCGATAGGCAACGATCTCTTCAGCCAGAAATTCATATCCCTCCGGCAAAAGAGCGGCGACAACCGGCATTTCAGCCGTGTTGATGTTGATTTTACCGTCATACGTAAAACGGTGGCCGTCTTCACCGGAAGGTGTCATGCCGTATACTGTCACATAATTGCCAATATCGAAACTGTAAAACATCTCCCTGGTAATATTTTTTACCCGAATGAGCTCCAGGGCATGCTTGAAAGGGCCGTTCCGGCAGCTATACGGTTGGTCAAGCATACGATAATGGTCCTCTTCCGCCCCCGTCAATCCAGTGATCGCATCGTCGTCTCCGGAATCAAGCCAGTCTTTTACGGGGTTGATAATCATTTCGGGTGTAATATTGCCCGTGTCAAAGTTAAAACCAGCGGATTCTTCCTGCGCACCGGCGAACATAAGCGTGAAAAAGCGCTGCCACAACCGGAGCTGATGGGGGTTGAAATCCCGACCCTCCGGGAATGAGACAAGGGCGTTCAATTGCAAACGGCTTCGTTCATCGGTGATCTCCAGCCGGATATTACCGTTTTCAAGCGGCAATTGCGCCAGGTAGTGTTCGATCATTTCCGAATCCGCCCAATCGTCCTGAACGGACACGTTGGCGCTGTCGGTTTTGTCCATGGACAGGGCTGCCATGCCGACCGACACTCCGGAATGGACCATGTGCGAAAGAGACATTTGATTTTTGGTCGTTGCCGCGGACATTACGGATTTTCGCATCTGGCGGTTCAATTCCAGGGCCACGGCAATGATGATCGTAATTGCCGTCAATGTGATGATCAGGGCGATTCCCCTGTTGTTACCGGCGGATATTTTCAAGGCGTTTCCTGTATACCGGGATCGCAACCCGGGTCATAAATTCATGGACCTGGTTTTCTCCGGCAATTGCAAGTTCAATAATAACCGCGCGCGGGGTGGCGAAACGATACCTTTCTGAATCCGAATCCCATGTTTCATGGGTCTGTCCTTCTTCGTCGATATAGGTCAAAGCAAAGGATGTAACATGCTCGCAGATAACGGGATCATCGCTTGTATCCTGCCCCGCCCCCTGTCCCTGTTCGGAGATGTCATATGGAAAAGGGATGTCCGACCGTTTGATGACCAGCGTATCCTCCTTGCGGTCACGCCCTTCGTCTGCGTAGTACCGGATCCGCGCCAGACCGGAAACAACGTTTGATGAAATCGGAAGGTGTCCGGAGGCAGCAAATTCGATCCGGGAAGTCCGTTGCGCACCGGCAAATGACTCTTCTCCGTAAAACCGGTAGGAATCCGGCGGGTCGTTGATCCCGGGAACCTGGTATTCCGGATATTGCAAAACGAATGTAGCTTTCAAATCGATGGTCATCCGGTTTAACGTGGATTTTGCCATTTCAAAAGCCGAAACGCTTTCCTTGATGGCGTCATTTTTGGACAAAACCGCGTTGAGGGAACTGTATACCATGGTGGCCAGTACCGCAAATATGGATATGGAGATCAGTATTTCTATCAGTGTAAACCCGTATGGATCGCGAAAGGACGATTTGCCGGAAGGCCTTTTTTTCATGGCAATCACCTGCCTTCCGTATCAAAATAAAAATGCTCCTGCACCGTATAAGCAGTTTTGAGCGATTCCGATTGGATCGTTACCGTGGCTTGCATTAATGGCAGGGTTTTCCCCTCCGGGTTGCTGATTTCCATTTCTTCCAGGAGAATCATCCACTGCAGGCCGGGGAAAATATCCTCGTAATTACCGGATTCGCTCCCCGCAAATCGCTGGGGGTCAAGGCGGATTTCGGCCATTTTGTCCTGGGCCAAAAACGGCGCGGTTGAATAAAAGCGCGTGATTTCATTCATGGTCACAGATTGGCCTTGCAGGCGAAGCGCACCCACCAGCACGATAGCGATTACCGAGAGGGCTACAAGGACTTCCAGCAATGTAAAGCCCCGTCGAAATCGGTTCTCGGATGCAGGCCTAAAATCGGATGCAGGCCTAAAACTGGACATGATCATCATGGATGGTAACATGCGGCAGAAACGCTTCAATGGTGTAGGATTTTTTCCGGTTTTGCCGGTCTGTCAGGTGAATGATCGCCCGATCGGAATACCCTTCCGGATAAAAAGCGACATCGACGGCACCGCCGGCGATGTGTCGTCCTTGTGAAAACAGGACCGAGTTTACCCGGTATCCCGGGGGCAGGTCAAAAGTTTTTTCCGCTGCTTCGGCATGGATTTCACCGTCCGGGAAGGATTCGTCCGGCATGTCGCCGGATGCATCGCTGATACGGAAGGCATTGCCGTCCATGTCGATGGTGAGGACAAATCGTTTCTGCATCTGCACGCTTTTGTCTTTAAGGTCGACGACGTTCAGGATGATCCATTTGGAGACCTTTCTGGCGTCGTCATCCAACAGCAGGCCGTCCATTTTTGGGGCGGCAAATAACAGGAGAATGCTGATCAGGCTGATGACGACGATTATCTCAACAAGGGTGAAGGCGTGCGGGTTTTTTACCATTTGACGCGTAACCAGTCCGGGATGATCAAAATAATGGCAAATCATGCCCGGCCGTATTTCCTCCGGGCATCTCATACGGCGAAGAAATGCAGCAGGACAAGGCTCTGAGAGATTCAGGGCAACGGGTTATAGCACCCCTCTCAAAATTCCGATTTCGGTTCAAGATCGCGGCGGCGACTTGTTTCAAACCGCAGACAACCTTGCGTATTTCGATGATTTGAAATAAGACGCCAACGAAGATATTGGGCCGAAAGATAATTTTGAGATCGGTTCTACTCAAGTTCCCAGCTTTTAATGTCGGCATCTACCCCTTCTCCTCCGGGTTGACCGTCCGCTCCGTAGGAAATAATGTCGAAATCACCATTGGTTCCCGGACTGAGATAGACATAGTCGTTGCCCCATGGATCCTTGAGAAGTCGTTTTTTCTCGAGATATCCGCCTTCCCGCCAATTGGCGACGCCCTCGGGCTGTTCAACCAGCGCTTCCATCCCCTGCTGCGTCGTGGGGTATCTGCCGGTGTCCAGGCGGTATAATTTCAAGGCGGTTTCAAGGGCTTCAATATCCACCTTGGCGCGCAGCTGCCGCGCCTGGTCATCCCGGCCGACCAGTCTGGGCGCCATGTAAACGGCCAGAATACTGAGTATGACGATAACGACCATTAATTCGATAAGCGTAAAGCCCTTGTCGTTTGTCTCCGTTGCCGCCCCTGGAGCGTGAAAGAACATAAAAATCCTTTTACACATAACGATTTTTGTATAATTTAAGAACCGGACCTGCCTTCCTCTGTCTACATAAAAACTTTGATGATTTCAAGGTTTTTTCCGCGGTGGCAGGCGCCACACAAACAAAGGTACGTATCGAAAAACCCAAGGCAAAACGAACGGAGGAGCATAATGCATGGAACTGAAAACAGACACACTGTCAAAGGCCGTTTTTCTGGATCGTCCCGATATACACGAATTTCTTTTTCATCCACGCAAGGCATCCGGCATGCAACGGGACGGCCGGATAGAGGAAATTGTCATCGAAGTGACTGACGGCGCTGCCATCGGCTGCCGGCTTCATCTCGGGGCAAAAGAATATCCAACGCTTTTGTTTTTCCACGGCAATGGTGAAATCGCGCACGATTACGACCCCGTAGGCCCGTTGTATCTGTCTGGCGGATTGAATTTCGTCGTCGCCGATTACCGGGGATACGGCATCAGTACCGGCGTTCCTACAATCACGTCGATGCTTTCCGATGCATATGCCACGTTGGATCATGTCATAGATCTTCTGGACCATAAAGGCCACACCGGACCCTTATGGATCATGGGACGATCCCTTGGCAGCGCCCCGGCCATCGAGGTGGCTGTCAACCGGCAGGACGCGGTCTCCGGGCTTATTGTTGAGAGCGGATTTGCCGGGGTTAAAGATCTGCTCGAACGGCTGGGGATTTGGCCGCAAGACTTGCATATGGATGACGATATGTTGTTTTCCAATGCCGACAGCATCATGAAATTCAAGGGGCCGGTCCTGGTCATACACGCTGAAAATGACCATATCATACCCTTAGCGCACGGAAAACAGCTCTACGAATCCGCACCCGGCCCCGGAAAAGCCATGAAAATTATTCTCGGTGCGGACCATAACAATATTTTCGCCCTGGCAGGGATGAAATATTTTGAATATATAAAACAGTTTGTTTATGAATTACCGGAAAGCGGCAATTCCGGCAGACGGTCCTGATGACATGCATAATTTTATCTGCCAACGATATGTTCGGCCTTAATCCTGATTAAGGAGTTGCTTGGATGAAAACCAACGTTTCAAAAGATACGGAGATTTTCGCTTTTTCGGGAGGCAACCGGAACGCCGTAAAAGCCGTGCTTGCTGAAATGCTTTCAGAATATGAAAAAAACGGAACAACGCAAGACCCTGCTGTTCTTGCCAGACGATCCAGAGACGGGTTCAACCCGGATGATTTCTCAAGGCTTGCCATGGTTGTGAATGCCGGCACCCTCTTTCCGGATTGTTTGCGAAAAGCCGCCATTTTCCTCGATTGCCCCGCGGAAATGGATCCTGTTCAGTTCGCGGGCTTATTTTACGGCGAGGGCAAAGCGCCGGGGAAAATCGCCTTCCTTTTTCCAGGGCAGGGGAGCCAGTATATCGCCATGGGGCGTGATCTGGTGGAGACCTTCCCCCGGGCGCAGTCAGTCATTGACCGCATGGAATCGCTGTTTGACCATAAACAGCCGCTGGCTTCCTATATCTACCCGGAGGCGCCCGGAGACAAGGCGGATAAAAGTCGGATGGAAGCCCTTCTCCGGCAAACGGACGTTGCACAGCCCGCTATCGGGACTATGAGCCTGATCATGAAAAACATCCTCTCCCTGTACCGTGTGTTTCCGGAGGCCGCAGCCGGGCACAGCTACGGCGAATTAAGTGCGCTTTGCGCCGGAAAGCGCCTCTCTGAAAAAGATTTTCTCCGCCTTTCCGTGCTGCGGGGACGCCTGATGGCCGATGCCGGCGGTACGGACAAGGGGCAGATGCTTGCCGTAAAAGCGCACCCGGACACCATTTTGCAGCTCGTCAAAACAACCGGCGTAGATGTGGTACTTGCCAACAAGAACTCTCCGGAACAGGGGGTATTGTCCGGAAGCAGCGATGAAATTGAAAAAATGGTGCAAATCTGCCGGGAAAACCGGATCCGGGCCATGCTTTTGCCGGTGGCAGCGGCTTTCCACAGCCGCCTCGTTTCCAATGCTGCAAACGGTTTTCGCGAAAAAATCCAGGAGATCGGGATGCTGCCTGGATCCATTCCCGTCTATTCGAACAAGACCGCCCTTCCCTATCCGGCAGACGAAAAAGAGGCCGCCCATCTTTTCGGAAAACATCTGGAAAGTCCGGTCAACTTCATGGATCAAATCATGAATATGCATTCCGACGGGATCCGTGTCTTTGTCGAGGTCGGTCCGAAGAATGTATTAACCGGTCTTGTGCATTCAATACTTAAAGGATTCGACTTTCATGCCTTTTCCATGGATGCCTCATCCGGAAAAAACAGCGGCGTTTACGACCTTGCAGCCGTCCTGTGCCGTCTTGCTGCAGCTGGGTACAGGGTGGATCTGCGACCATGGGGAACACCCGGGCGACCGGTCAATTAAAGAAACTTTTTATGACTGCAAACTATTAAATAAACCCTATACAGTTGCAAAATTTTTTTGCGCGGCACCTGCCGGGTAATCGTCAACGCATCTTTTATCGGATAAATCCCGTCTGCGAAGAGCGGACAAATACATGCGGAAAGCAAGGAGAAAACCGATGAAAAAGGGGGTATTGATTGTTTCCCTTACCATATCGATCCTGGTCGCGGGATCGATATGGACAACCGAAAAGGGGTCTGCCATGAGACAAGAGACCGATTCCGGCATTGTTGAACTTCCCGAACCGGTTAAGGAGAGCGCTGTTTCTGTTGAGGAAGCGTTGTCAAGCCGGCGTTCCACAAGGTCCTTTTCAGAAAAACCACTCACACTGCAGGATGTCGCCCAGATGCTCTGGGCCGCACAGGGGATTACGGATAAAAGCGGTTTTCGAACGGCGCCCTCCGCCGGAGCCCTTTATCCTCTTGAGATTTACGTGGCTTCCGGCAACGTGGAAAAACTGCCTCCGGGGCTGTATCATTACCGAGCGGAATCCCATGACCTTGAAATCATCATTGGCGGGGATCACCGTTCAAGCCTTTGGGAGGCGGCATTGCAGCAGTCCGCCGTCAAAAGGGCGCCTGCTGTTTTTCTGTTTACCGGTGTGTTTCCCAGGACCATGAACAAATACGGCAAAAGGGGAATGCAATATGTTCTGATCGAAGCCGGCCATGCCGCCCAGAACCTCCTGCTGCAGGCCGAAGCAATGGGTCTTGGGCATGTCCCTATCGGCGCATTTGACGACGAGGTGATGCGGAAAATCCTGAAAATCGACAAACACACACACCCGGTATACATGATTCCTGTGGGGCACAAATAATGTGGGGCACAAATAATATTGTCCGCCGCGACGCTGGGGGTTTTTTGGAAAGCGGTGCGGGAAAGGGGGCCTCTTCGCCTCCAAACGAAAGGCCGGAACAAGGACTGCCGGGACCGCGGGCTGGCAGTATCAGTGCCGATTTGCAACCATCCTTTCATGAAGACGTTCGGCATGAAGGCAGAAAGCTTCCAGCTTTGCCTCTATGAGCTGGGGATAGGGCGAACCATCTGTTTCAATGGCAAGAAACGGCAATCGCTCTATATCAAAAAGCACTTTATCAAGACCGTTGCTGCCGTTTTTCGTCCGAAGCTTGTCGGTCCGCGTCATGATTTCCGAGAGGATGGCTTCCGATATGCGGTTCGGCATGCATCCGAACGGACCGATAATAATGACGCCGGCAACTTCCGAAGCGACCTCGGTCAGCGCGCTGCCGACGGTTAAAATGGCCTCTCCGCTGAATTTTGGGGAAACATAGGGTTTTGCATTTTCGACAACGGTTTTTACATCAGCGGTCTTGGAATGGACCAGTTTCGACCGGGAAAACGTGCTGTACAATTTTTTTTCATACCGTTGCATCAGCTTCTGACGCAGGTAAAATTTGACCTTCTCTTTCCAGCTCATCTTGTGATCCTCGCCGTTTATTCCGGCGTTGTATTCCAGGTAATGAATCCACTCCGAAACCGGCGAACACATTACGGCAAAGCCTTTTTCAGCCAGGCGTTCCGTCAGGTACTGACGGGAAAGCCCGTCCCTTCGGACAAAAATCTCTCCGGTAAGCAAGATGGTCGGCACCTCGGACGGAGGGCGTTTCATGGGGATATCCCCCAAAAGGGCGGCTGTTTTGTCCAATTGATCGCGTATCGACCTGAAATCCCCCCTTTCCATTTCATTGACAATCAGATGCCATTGCGCTTCGAAAATCTCCATTGCCTGGGAGGTGTCTTTTGCATTGGCCAGGATCATGGAGCGTGCGTCTTCCATGAAATCGGATATAATGATCGCCCACCATGCCTTGTAATAGTTGAAACTGCCTTCAATGCCGTAATAGGAATTGTCCGATGTGAGGGAAAAAATAGCCACATCCGGAATCTGCAGACGTTTGATCAGGTCTTCCATGAAAATCGCATATTGGCCGAAACGGCAGGGGCCGGATGCAGAGGCCATGAAATAGACCAGCACCTCATTGTCGCGTTTTTCATTATACACGTAATTGAGCAGTTTACCGGTGGTCAGGATCAAGGGCAGGCATTCCTTGCAGGATGTATTGGCGCGACCGGTTTTCAGCACCGATTCGTCAGCGGGCGGAGAGTGGACAACGTTAAAACCGGCATCCCGGAATACAGCCGCAAACAGTTCCGTACCGAGCCGCCCCATGGAGGGAATCAGAAATTTCACCCGTGGATCCGTCATGGGCAAAACCGAACCGGAGGAAGTGATCACTTTTGGTTTGTCTTTCTCCACAACGGTGCGGGCGGGCTTGAACGAACCGGTGGGGGCGGCGGGCATTTTGCCGATCAACAACTGCCGGTACTCGGACACGATATCCAGAAAGGCTTCAATCCGGGTTTCAATGCCGGCATCGGCGGTATGGCTGTCAAGTTCAAGGGTCAAAGACGGCTTCAGCCCCATAATGCTCCGGAAATAACCGATAATAAAGGAATCAGGACCGCAGGAGAAATTGGTTATATATGTGCCGAAGAGCTGTTTGTGACGCTTGACATATCGGGCCGCCTGGAGGATTTTCTGCCCCATCCCCCAATACATGTGCCGCTTGGACGGCTCATCGTCTATGGGAAGAAAATCCAGGGGGATCACCTGGACGCCGCGGGAGGCAATTTTGTGCGGAATCCCCATGTTGGCGGATTCAACGAACGCATTATAGGGGCGCCCGAACACGACCACGGCCATATTTTCGGGGTGTTCCGCCAGCCGGGAAAGGGCCTGCCGGCCGAGATCCTGCATGGCGTCGAAGCATGCCTGCTGACGAGCAAGGGCTTTTTTCAGTGCCTTGTTTGCAACAGAAGCGGGAACGCCCATTTCCAAAGCAGTTTTGATCATGGAGGGGCCTGCGGCCGCAAGTCCGTTTATCATGTTGATATAGGGCTTTATGACGACCGTTCCCCTGCTTTCCAGTTCGGAAAGTAATTTGCGGTAGGTCGTGGTCAGATAATAGGGTTCCGCCTGCACAAACGGACAGGTTTGGGATTCCGGGTGGTTATTGGTTGTGGGAATCCCCCTTACCTGGGGAAGGAAGATGTAATCTACCCGGGGTTCGGTCTGGAGAAGGGAGTAGAAGTATCCATGGGCGATTTCCGCCGGATGGCAGAAAGCGGCATTGCGCTTGTCCTTCCCCTCCGACGATACCGTATCCGGTAAAACCGGTTCAAATCCGATTTCTCTGAAAAAGGTGGCGTAAAACGGATAATAGGTGTCGACCAGGAAACTGCGGTTGATCCCCACCCTCCCCCTTACCGGGGGTCCGCTGCCTGCCTCCGGTGCAAACTGTTCAAATACCATGCGCTCCCTGGCATTTACAAGATCGAGGTTCGCGATGTCATATCGGATGTTGTTCCGGATATTGTAATACCGGTTGCATGCACCACCAAAGGCATAGTTTTGGCCTTCCAACTCGATAACGGCGATTTCACAGCCGCGGTCGCATTTTTCCCTGCCGCCTTTGCAGATAAAAGTGTTTTTATAGTTGGCTTCGCGATTGGCAAGCACTTCCAGGTCGAATTGCTCCTTTTCAATCAAGCCGATGCTGATCCGTTTTTTGATTTCCAGGGCCACACCGTATGCGCCCATGAGTCCGGGCTCCGGGGGTACGATGATCGGTTTGCCGGAAAGCGCCGCCATGGCCAGGGGAACAGCGCGGTTGTAGCAGACGCCCCCCTGCATGAACACTTTTTCCCCCACGGGACGGTTGCCCTTGACCCGATTGGTGTAATTCATGCAGATCGAGTAGACCAGTCCAGCTACCACGTTTTCATGGTTAACCCCTTCGTGTATGGCTGTCTTGATATCTGAAGCGATAAAAGCGGCGCACTGGTCGTTGAAATTCGGCGGCGCGTCCCCCGTAACAGCGACGTCTGCAATTTTTTCAACCGGCAGGTTCAGTGTTTCATATGCGGATTCCGCCAAAAAAGAGCCGGTTCCGGCGGAGCATGCCTCATTCATGGCATAGTCCGACGGCACGCCGTTTGTGATATACGTATATTTGGCGTCCTGCCCGCCGATTTCAAAAAGCGTGTCCACGTCCGGATCAAAGTGAACGGCTGCGGCGGCGTGGGCGATGATCTCGTTTATGACCCCCTTGGTCAATGCATGAAGACCGGCTATCTGGCGACCGGAACCGCAGACGCCGAGACCGGTGATGGAAATGGAACGGGGATCGGCAAACCCTTTTACCTGTTCAAGAAGCGCTGCGTAGCATTGGCGTGAGGCTCCGACAGGATCGCCGTTGGTATAGAGGTACACGGATGCGACAATGGCATTGTCATCGACGCGTAAAAGAATCGCCTTGGTCGTGGTCGACCCAACATCCAGTCCGAGGATACAGGTATCCCCTGCTGCGGGGCTCCCTTTCTTCATAGTCTTGAAGTCGACCATGTGTTCATAATTTTTCAGTGCATCAAGGGTATCAAAGGAGGCGATCCCCTGTACGATCAAGTGATCAAAACCCGGAAAGGGTTTTGTTTCATTGTCAAGGCCCCAGAGGGCGGCGCCCATTGCTTCGAAATAGGTGGCGCAATCCGGAATGATCAGACCGGGGAGAGATTGTTTCAGGTATTCGATCATCATGTGGTTTCGTGTGGAGCCACCGACGATCATTATATTTTTATTGGGGATGTTTTTGACGAGTTCCAGGACCTTGTTGGCCATCATCCGACAGAGCCCCGCGGTAACCCGGGATCTGGGAACGCCCTTGTTGATGGCATGAGTACAGTCGGATTTGCAGAAGACTGAGCAGCGGCCGGAGACCTCGTAAGGCTTTTCGGAAGAGGACCAGTGCGCGGCATCGTCGAGTGTTATTCCCATCCGCCGGACCTGCTGGATGAAAAATTCGCCTGTTCCGGAAGCACATTTGTTTCCCGTCAGAACATTGGAGATGCGGCCGTAATCATCGAGCGCATACACCATGAACGTCTCGCCGCCGCACGAAACAATTGCAGGGGACGATTTGTCCTCCGGTTTTGCATACTTGTATGCCAACTCCACGGCTTCAGGCTCTGAAATGGTCGAAAGGTTGACAAAATTTCGAAATCGGCGGCCCGTGGCGACGATTCGATCAATACCGTTCAAATCCACCTGCCCCAGTATTTCCAGAAGCGTTTTCCTGGGATCCCCTCCATGGGAGCGGGAAAGCTGGGCGATAATGGTAGGCGGAAAATTCGAAACGTCTGTATTTCCCTGTCCGGCGGGCGCCGCAACCTCTACAATCGATACGGTGGAGGCGCCTATACATATACCAAGTGTGTGTAAAGTAGCTGTCATGACGTTCTTCCGGCTTCCTCTGGTCAAAGTATCCTTACAAATCCGGTGACGGCAATCTTGCAAATCACCAGCAAAAAAGATCAATCACTTAAAAACAATCCGTTCATAGAAAGACTCCACGGTGTTATATAAACCGCACTCACCGTTTTCGGCGGACCCCACGATAAAAATAAATCGTTCCCGGGGATGAATGCCGATCCGCTCTCCGGCCGCGACCTTCTCACGGCTCACCTTCCCACGGCTGTATCTGAAAAAAACGGGTCTGTGGGAATGTCCGCAATAAAGGATTTGACAGGACGTGTTTTTAAAAACCTCTGCGGCCCGATCGGTTGTACCGATATCAATGGGCTCATAAAACGAGCGTATTGTGTCAAATGGCATTGAATGCGAAAAACATGCATTTCCGCAGCCATATAATAACGGTGTTTCTTTCAAAAAAGCAAGGCATGAGTCCTTTGGGTTTTCGGAGTGATGCAACGCACCGCTATCCAGCATTTTTTCAACCTGGTAATCATTGTTCCCTTTAACGGTCCGAATGCGGTTCTCTTGCAGAAGGGATAGCACTTCGGATATGTTTCTGGTATATATGGAATCAAAAAAATCGCCGAGATGGATGAGTTCTTCAGCGTTTCTGCCGGCCAGCGCATCAATTGCCTTCACGAGGGACAACGCGCTCCCGTGAGAATCGGCGATCAAACCGATGCGGCTTGGCAATTGATGCGCGCGTGTTTCACCGTGTCTGGTGGTGGTTGTCAAAACGCCGGGCCTTCGTCGGCCGGTGCAACGTAAAAAGCATGAAGAGAAAACAATATTATCTCCATGCCTTTCTGTCCCTGCCTGTTCCGCCGGACCCCCCTTATGGGGTATCCTGATTGTATAATTGTGTTAACCAATTGATTAATCAGCTCTTTTATCAAGAATGTCGAACAATTGCATATAGAACAAATAAACCAAAAGATGTTGACGTGTCAATAACAGTATGCGGGCAAAGTGCTGGAGCCCGGCAATTTCTTTTTTTTATCTTATAAATTTTTAAATTGTTTTGGACAGCAGTGGTGAATGATATATAATTATCCCTGTGAAAGCGACCTTTATTCCGCAGGGCAAATTGGACCGTTGGCAAAACAGCATCGCGTGTAATATTGTGAAAGGTGAATAAATGACGAATATAGACGAAAAAGACAGATGGATTTATGTCGCGGTGGAAGACCCGGGGGGGGAAGAAAAATTTGTGGGACTGCATGATACGGATTCCAACGTATCCTATATACCGGCATTCGAAACCAAGGAAGATGCACTGTCCTGTCTTGTAAACATGCCCCGACGACACAACCGGAAGTACGAAGTGCAGGCCGTTTTGTTTGACGTTTTGTGTGAAGACGCACGCAACAATGATTTTCTGATTTTCTTGACGGATGGCAGCGGCAAAGTGCTGGAGCGGATTACTCCCTGAAACATTCCTGTTTTACTATTACCCATCCAAACATTCGAATTTCGGTTCAAGATCGCGGCGAGGTATAACCGAGCAGCGTTTCAACCGTCGAACGAAGAAAATCATACACATTCAACCCGAAAAAAAGGGGCGAACATGAAAAAAATCGGTGTTTTGCTATCCGGATGCGGTGTTTATGATGGATCTGAAATTCAAGAGGCCGTAATAACCCTGCTGGCAATTGCAAGAAAAGGGGGAAAATACCTTTGCATGGCGCCCGACATCGATCAATACCATGTTGTCAATCATCTCACAGGAGAAGCCTCTGATGAAAAAAGAAATGTCCTTGTGGAATCCGCCCGTATTGCACGCGGAGAAATCAGCAATCTAAAGGATATACGCGCCGCGGACATGGATGCCCTGATTTTGCCCGGTGGTTTCGGTGCCGCCAAAAACCTCAGCAATTTTGCTATCAAGGGCAAGGATGCGGATATTCACCCGGAAGTGCACCGGCTGATTACAGAAATGGCAGAGGCGAAAAAACCCGTTGGCGCCATCTGCATTTCCCCGGTTGTACTTGCCGGCGTCCTCAAAGACAGGCACCCGCAGGTAAGCATCGGAAATGACCTTGGCACGGCCGACGCGATCGAGGCGATGGGCGGCGGGCACAATGTCTGTTCCGTTGCCATGATCCATGTCGACGAAAAAAACAGGCTGGTTTCAACACCGGCATACATGCTTGGCCCTGGTATTGCGGATGTTGCGGAAGGCATTGAGAAATTGGTTCAACAAATATTCAAAATGCTTTGATTTTATATGACAATATAAATGCTACAAGCCATCTCAAAAAAAGATCAATTGGGGTAGAAAATGCGGGGAGGGTGGTTTTTACCACAGAGATTCACAGAGAAAAGCAATGAAAAAAAGGGGGATAGCCCCATTTACATTTCAACGCTAATGAAAATATTGGGGCAAAAGATTTTTGCGAAGTCGTCATTATTCCGGTATGGTATCATAAAAGAAACGCATTGCATCGGTCCGTGAAACAATCCCGATAACCCTGCCCTCCTCGATTACGGGCAGCCGCCCCACATCATACTTGACCATCAACCGCGCCGCGTGCATCGGACTTTTTTCCGGGGTTATCGTTACCAGTTGCGTGCTCATAAAGGCCTTTACAGGGGATTTCAGCTTTGCCTTCTTTTTTACTTTTCTGAAATCCCGTCTTGAAATGACGCCGACCAGCTTTCCGTCATCGATTACCGGAAGACCTGTGCACCCCTTTTCTTCCAGTATCCTTGACACCTCTGACATGGGCGTGCCCGATGATACGGAATTGACAGGATAGGACATCAGATCAAAGATGCTGATGGAACTTTCCTGGTTCCCTTTGAGCAGTTCAATGATCCATTCTTTGAGCGCCATGGGGTTGACCGCTTTCAGCATTGCCGAGCCTGCGCCCGGATGCCCGCCCCCGCCCATGCTCCTCATGACGGAGCCGATATTCACCTCCGGTGTCCCGCTCCGCCCGATAACGATGCATTTGTCGTTTTCCGCGTTCGAAAAAATCCCGAACGCCACGTCCACATTCAGAATATCCCTGTACATGTGAACCACCAGGGACAGGTTGTTGACATGGCCTTCGATTTCTGTGATCGTGATGCTTGTTTTCCAATTGTTGATAACGCTTCTTTCAGCGGTCTTCAGCATTTCGAAGAGAATTTCCTTCTGTTTCTGGCCGTATGCGGGCTGCAAAATCGTTCTTAAGATGCCCAGGTCCGCGTTGTTTTCAATCAGGAAAGCGGCTGCACGGGCGTCTTCGGCTGTAGTAGACGGAAATGTAAGGCTTCCTGTGTCTTCGTAAAGCCCGCATAGAAACAATGTCGCCTGTATGGGGGAAAGCGGAATCCCTTTTTCAATGATTTTTCGCATCATCAGGGTAATGTTGGCGCCGAGGGGTTCCTCGCATTTCCACACGGGTGAAAGATTGCCTTCGTTTTCATGATGATCCCATACGATCACCTCTAGTTCATCGTTGTTTTTCAGGGCATCCATTCGATCCAGTCTCTCCCATTGATTGGTATCAACAACGATAAGCGAGGTGACCTTGTCAAGTTCAATGTCCTCAACGCTTTTGAGATCGAACAGGTCCTTGTGGATAGACAAAAAGGCTTTAATATTGGGGTTGTGTGCTTTCGGAAGAACCGGAATGGCATCGGGATAAACAAGGGTTGCGGCGACCAGTGAGGCCAAACCGTCAAAATCCGTGCTCTTGTGCGTGGTTGCGATCTGCATGTCCTCTCCAGAATTGAATACAAAACGTCAAGAGTGAAAAAATCTCTGCAAACGTCCTTTTCGAATACTGCATGAATCATCAAGAACCACAAAGGTTTTCAGCGATCCGATTGGATACGGAGGGCCGATTGTAATCAAGATTATCCACGATTCGCGGGTCTGATTCAAGTCATTTTCATTTTTTTTAAGCAAAACACTAATTTACGGAAAGTTTTTCTTGACATTGTTGCTAAAATAATCTACTTTTTCTATACACTATATCCGAATGTTTTGGCAAAACAAGACTTCTTCGTCCGATCAGCGGGCATATTGCAAAACAAGGCGGGGCTTACAATGCCTTTTTCAGCCTGGCCAACCGCTTGAATTCGCATTTGTGTAAAGACGACTTCCGGCCAGGCAACATTTAGTAACATCAAGGGAATTTTTCCTTTAAGATGGACTACATCCAGGAGCCCCAAAAAACAGACACGGTCACTCCCCACGAAACCGGGAATTCTCCCAAAAAACTCGTGCTGGTCGGCAATTTAAATGATGACGCACAGAAGATCCATCCTGCCAGAAAAGAAAACGCCATCTCCAAAAAAAGGCTTGTTAACAAGTTAAATTACCTCCATTTTAAAAACAAATCCGTACGGATTCAATTCAAGAAGGCCCCGGACAACCTCTATATAAGCATTGATGCCCTGCCCCAGCCCAGCTTCGGCAGATACGTGGTATGTTTATGGGAAAAACCAGAAAAATGGAAGGGCATTTCCAGCGCATATCATTTTAACCAGTTTGAACTGATCACCGATGAACAAGTGATCAGCGTTCCTGCAACCGTTCGAGCGGTCAGCGACAAGGGCATATGCCTTGCGCTTCCGGACAGGGCCGTGCAGCATACATGTCGAAAAACAACCCGTTATTCCTGCATGCCCCTGACGGTAAAGCTGATTCAGAGCGGCGTGATCTTTTCCGGCACGCTCAAAGACTTCAGCACATCCTCCTTTCGCGTCGCCCTTAACGGCAGCAATGAAACCTCTGTAAACTGGATCAATACGAGCTATCCGATCAACGCGGTACTCATGTCAGGCGAAACGCCGGTTTATTCAGGGGAATGCAGAATATTGCGGCACACGGAAAAAGCGCGCAGCCAGGACATCATTCTTGCACCTTCCAGAAAGCCGATCCAGCGTTTTTCTCCCCGGGTCCACCGCAGCAAGCGGATCTATCTGAAACCTTCTCCGGACATCCAGTTTGATCACCCTGTTACCGGAAGCATGGTGAATCTGAAAGTGCTGGACGTTTCCGGTTCAGGGCTTGCCGTGGAAGATGACGAAGAAAATTCCGTACTCCTCCCCGGCCTTGTTCTGCCCGCTTTGACGGTAAATTTTTCAAACAGCTTTTCCTTTGTATGCCAGGCACAGGTGCTTTACCGGCGGACGTTTTTGAATAAAGATGAAAAACCGCTGGCCAAATGCGGCATTGCCTTTCTGGACGTAAATGCCAACGACCACATCAAGCTGCTTTCAATGTTGCACAATGCAGAAAATCAAAACATATACATCTGCAACACCGTTGATACGGAAAAACTTTGGGAATTTTTTTTCGAAACCGGTTTTATTTATCCCAAAAAATATGCATTTCTCAACGGGTGCAGCGACCAGATAAAAAAAACGTATAATACCCTTTATTCAACCCAATCCGGCATTTCAAGGCACTTTACGTGGCAGAAAAAGGGGGAAATTCTCGCTCACCTGGCAATGCTGCGCTTTTACGAAAAATCATGGCTCATTCACCATCTTGCGGCGAAAACGTCCAAGCACATTGGTGCAGGCATTGAGATACTAAACCAGATAAGTGATTTTACGCTAAACTCCCATCGGCTCGCATCGAGCAATATGGATTATCTGCTATGCTATTTCCGTCCTGAAATGCGTTTCCCGAATCATTTTTTCGGGGGCATCGCCCGGGATGTCCAGAACCCGAAAGCATGCTCCATTGACAGTTTTGCGTATATTCTTTTCAGGGCAAAGCACGGCGAAGCCCACCTGCCAAAGCCGTGGACGCTTGACAAGCCGGAGACCGCCGATCTTACAGCCCTGGACAATTTTTATACCCAGGTTTCCGGCGGTCTCATGCTCAATGTACTGGATATGCTTCCCGACGATGAAATGGTCGAGCGAAAAAACCTGGCAACCCAGTATCAGGAGCACGGATTGACCCGGGAACGCAGGGTTTACGCGTTAAAGAAAGACAATTGCCTTAAGGCCGTCATTATGGTCAATATCTCTGATATTGCATTGAACCTCTCGGATCTGACCAACTGCGTCAGCTTGTTTATCGTAGAAAAAGAAGGGCTTGAGCCGGAGATTATACACAAGGCGCTCTCTCTGACTGCAAAGCACTATCCGCGCCCGAAGTTTCCGGTGCTTGTCTATCCGGCCGATTATGTTCATGACCAAGGCATTTCCTATAATCGTATATATCAGCTATGGGCGCTGAGCATGGAATATTCGGATGAGTGCCTGAAATATTACAGTAGTCTGTTTTGACTGATCGATGACCGACAATCAGAGGGTGAAATAAAAACGCATACCATCAACCGGGAATACCAATTATGCCAAACACAGCATATTTAATGGAAAAC
Organism: Desulfosalsimonadaceae bacterium; assembly: GCA_046498365.1. Taxonomy (GTDB): domain Bacteria; phylum Desulfobacterota; class Desulfobacteria; order Desulfobacterales; family Desulfosalsimonadaceae; genus B1SED10-16. The sequence continues at coordinate 7,855 of JAWOAV010000175.1, read as the reverse complement.
GATGCCGAATCCATTCGGATGGAAGTAAAAACCAAAACGGATGTTATCGAAAAGCAGGCGAGATGGTCCGGAATACTGCCTGGTATGCGGATTGCCGATATTGGCTGCGGCCCGGGAAAAACGACAAGCATTCTGCATCAGATGGTTCAGCCGGGGGGGCAGACAATCGGCGTTGATTTTTCAAAGGATCGCATTGACCATGCCCAAAAGAGGTACACGAAGAAAGGCATTTCCTTTTATCGCATGAATATTCATGACGATATGAGCGTGCTCGGCAAATTCGACTTGATATGGGTACGCTTCATTCTTGAATATCACCGCACCCAAAGTTTCGAGATTGTCCGGCGGCTTACGGGCATGCTTCACCCCGAAGGCATCCTTTGCCTTATCGATCTTGATCAGAATTGCCTGAACCATTATGATGCACCGCCGCGGCTTTCCGCAACGCTGAACGGGCTGATCAATCACCTAGCAAAACACCACGATTTTGATCCCCAGGTCGGGAGAAAGCTTTATTCCTACTTGTATGATCTGCATTTTACAAATATCGATGTGCGGTTAGACCCCCATCACCTGATTTTCGGCAAAATTAATGATATCGATTATTTTAACTGGAAGAAAAAAGTGCTCGTTGCCGGAAAACGGTCCGGATTTGATTTCAGCGCATATGGGGGGGATTTTGATGCGTTCTACAAGGAGTTTGACAGCTTTTTCAAAGACCCGAGGCGGTTCACCTATACTCCCGTAATCTGCTGCAGGGGGCGTAAACCGGCAGAATAAGTGTTGCGCTGCCACAGGCCTGCATCAACCGGAACCGGATATGGTTTTTCCCGCCCCTATCGTAAAAGCATCATTACCGCTTGATTGGAGTGAATAATAATAGCGGATAAAGGCCTCTATAATTTCCCCTTCGAAATGCGTCCCCGAATGCTGTACCAGCATCTCAATGGCTTTATCCGGAGCCATGGGCATTTTGTAATACCGGTTTGCCGTCAATGCTTCGAAATAATCCGCAACCGCGATAATGCGCGCACCAAGGGGGATCTCGTCAGCCGTTAACCCTTTGGGGTATCCGCTTCCATCGATCTTTTCATGGTGGGCGCCAGCCACCATGGGAACGTCTTTCAAATATCCATCAAACTCGATTTTCTCAAGAATTTCCGTTGTCTTTTCCGCATGGCATTTAATATGTTCCAGTTCATTCTCGGTAAACCGGTCCTTTTTTTTCAGCAGTGAATCCGGAATGCCGATTTTCCCGTAATCGTGAAGCAATGCGGCGATTCGTACCATTTCTGTATACTCCCGCTCGATCCCGAGTTCGGCGCAAATGCCGACGGAATATTCGGAAACACGCTCGGAGTGGCCGCTGGTAATCGGGTCCCGGGCGTCAATGGTTGAAATCAAGACCTGCAGAACGGATTTCAACTGTTTTTCACGGGATTCGATGTGTTCCGTGTGCCGGATGCTGATGCCGATAACATTGGAGATCCCCATCAGCAGACTTATATCGCTTTGGACAAGCGTTCTTTTGGTATTGATATTATCCACCGCCAGAATTCCAAGGCTTTCATTGTCACAAATAACGGGGCAGCAAATAAATGCACGGGCGCCAATGCGTTCTGCGAATTCGAGGCTCCGCCGGGAAAGGGTTTCTTCTATCTCATTGATGTCGTTTATCAGAAACGGTTTTTGGGTTTTGAGCGACACAATGAAAATCCCCTTGGACTTGGGGTTATCCAGGTTGAAGCGGATATTTTTTAAAAATTGATACTGCTGGTTGGTATATCCGTATCCGGCTTTGAAGGACAAAACACGCCTGTCTTTGTCGGCAAGCATAATCATGCCGCGATCATAATCCAACCGTTTTTCAAGGATACGGACAATTTCCGAAAGCACATCATCGATGGCATAATACCGGTTTACCACCTGGCCGATTTCCCGGGTGACACGGGTATTGTTATAATTGAGGTCGATCTGTTCCACAAGGCTTTCGCTGATATTCCGGATCTTGGAGAGGGTTCTGGTCAAGTAGTTTTTATTGACGGTTTCATTGAAATAGGACAATCCAAGAAAAATCGAAAGGCAGGCTACAGCGATATAGACGACGATCTGCAAAGGAAAAAAAATTGCAGACACAACGATAATTAAAAAAAACAGGATAAAAAGGTAATTTTTCAGCAGCCTGAAATAATCTGTAAATGAGCGTTCCCAGGAAATAATATATCGGCAGGCGCCGTCCCCTTTAAAAAAACATTCCGGATGATCGATTTCCGGGATTTTGTTGTTAAACAAAGTCAAAATGGCTTCAAAAAAGCCGATCCGGTTTTCACATTGAAACGGTTTTTCCGTGATGTTGGAATACGGCGTGACAAGAATCTCAACCTTGTTTGAGGATAGCTTCCTGGATTCATATCGGGATGACCGGGTAAAATTGGCGCTTGTTTTTCCAATTTTTTCGTACGCGGACGCCGGCGAAAGGAGGCCGAGAACATACTGCCACATAACCCCAACGCTTTCCGGTGATGCGGCATGCCGTCCGGCTTCCCGGGCAATGTTGGGATTGCCCGTAAGCCGGACGATTTCTTCATAAAAACGATCTATCTGGTTCTGCGTGAACCAATGCCCCTGGTCGTTGACTTCATAAGGCTTCATACCGGCACGGGAGAGCAATCGCTGCGCGTCGACGTGGGGATATTTCTTTCTCAGCAGTTGAATATATGGCAGTATTATTCGACTGTTGTATAGGGGCGTGTCATTCCGGCGATCAGTAGAATCAGTCATCATGTTTAGATGTCGGATAAAATAGGCGAAGCGTATTTTTTTGATGCTTCAGCACCACCAGCAGTAAAGCGACGCATATAGAGATTTTGCTATATTTAAAATACTATAATTATATCATTTTGTAAACCGAATGATTGCGAAAAAGGAGAATGTTTTTACCCGGGCCCCTGCATTGCATTCCTTAGCGGGCTGCCGAGCGCGGCGCGATTTCCTTCAGGTACTGTTTTGCATCGGGGTTCCGGTGTTTGGCCGCTTCCTCCATATCCAACAATCCCTTATCCCGGTTACCAGCACGAATATGGATCCATCCCCGGCCGTAATGGTACATGCCCTGCTCGGGATTTATGCGCAGGGCCTCGTTGACGTAACGAATGGCGTTTTCGTAATTCCCCTTTTCGGCATACGCGACGCCCATGTTAAAATACGCCTCTGCACTCTCCGGTTCGATTTCAACGGCTTTTTGAAATGCGTCAATGGCAGCGTCCTGGTTCCCGTAGACCGAAAAAAGGGCGCCTTTTTCAAACCAGTACGTAAAATCTTCGGCATCCTTTTGCGCCCCTGCCACGCCCGTCATGACAAGGCCTGAAAAGACGAGAAAAAAAAGGACTGCAAAAAATGAAAAAGGTTTGCACGTATTCATCTTCATCTCCTGTATAAGGGTGGTTACGATTTTTTATCCCGGTACGTAAAATGACTATAATCCCTGCAACAATTGTATGTCAATGGGATTAGAACGGCCCAGGCGAAAACGGGATTATGCCAGCCGGCAATGCCGGATAGCGCTTTTATCCAGTATTTTCGGAAGTCCACCGTAATCGGAGGGGACATGGCCGAGTACCCTGCCCCAGACCTCATCGTCTTCCATGCAGAAGTAGAGGGTCACATCCGGCGCGAAACGCCTGAGTTTATCGACAATGGACTGGTACATGCGGATTCGCAGGGGCTTGAAATAGCGCATTTTTCCGTCCAGCCCGCGGATGAATTCACCGTGTACGATGCGGGACCGTGGGAAACGCTTTTCAATAATTTCATTGAGCTGCGGCATGAACCGAAAAGAGCCGAGGCTGATCCATACGATGCCGGCTGGATCGATCCGGCGGAAAAGTGCCTCTACGACCTGGTCGTAATCGGCTTCGCACCCTTCGTACCAGATCATGGGATCAAAATGAAAAGCAACCGGATATCCGTTTTCCTGGCAGGCGGCAGCGGCCTTTATCCGTTTTTCCAATGCGGCGGTACCGCGCTCCTGTGTTTTGATAACCCGTTGCGTATTCAAGGACCAGCTCATGATCGTGTTGTACTGGTGTTCAAGGCCCAAAAGGTGGTCCACAGACGAAGTTTTGGTTTTTATCTCCAGCACGGCATTATTTCTGCCGGCAAACTTCCGGATCAGCTCGGGCGCCAGGGGATACAAGTCTTCCCATATGAGGGAGTCCGTAAACTCCCCGGTACCCACCCGATACATGCCCGATGACAAGAAAAGGTTTTGAAGCGCATTGTTCATGTCGGTGTGATTGACGAAAAATGTCAGCAGCGGGGGGTGAAAATATGCCTGCAGGATGCAGTAGGCGCAGTCCATGCTGCAGAAGGATCCGATATGGAGAATCTGGTAATTGCAGCAGGTATAATGGGTGGTACCGGGGCAGGTTCGGATAAAATCCCCCCTGTTGCGGGTGAGCAGCAAAAAATGTTTCCCCGCGGTTATGGGATCTTTATACGCGTTGATATGGCGAAAAACGTTTTGCGCATCCCAAATATATTCGACCGGCCCGCCAATCCGCCTGCAGATCTCTTCGGTTTCGGGAAAATCCGCAACCGTCCTGTCAATATAAACCTTACGTATCTTCAATTTCACGTTTCAATATGGATGTAAGTTCTTTTCTTCCGGAGAGTTCTTTCAAGAGATCCGCTTTGTTCATGAGTTCATCCGTATTCTTGAAATCAACTGCAAACGTATAGACAGGGCTCTCAAAATCCCGCGGCGCATGAAGCGATACCCCCTTCGGGAGCCCCATATTTTTCAGGTTTTGCAGAAAAAAGGCTTCAAAACGGGTTATATGGGGATACCGCATCTTTCGAATTTCAGATCTCAATAATTGAATCCGCGCTTTCCGGTCCAGGTTTTCTTTTGTAATAATCCCGGAAAGCGGCTGTGCGGCAAGCAGCTCCGCAACGGGCGTGCCGCGCAGCGCCGATATTGCCCGGAGGCTGGAAATCAATTCTTTTTGATGGCTTGCGGTCGGCCGGAGGGATTCAAAAAGGCCGGCAATGGCATCGGCCGTGTTGCTGTCGAGCATAAAAAGCTCGATTGCGACTTTCATGGAAGTCACATCCTCTTCAACAAGCTGCAGCAGATGTTCCGGAAGCCGGCATAGCATGCCGTATTTTTCCACAAGGGACATGTTGGCATTCATGCCAAGGATCCTGGCAATCCGGAGCAACTCGTCATCGGATTCGCACAGAGATCGCAGCTTTGTCAGGGCACGGGCTTCTTCAATAAGGCCCGGCCCTGCTGTCATTTTGTTATCCGTGACAGCAAGCTTCAGGCATTCGATTTTACCGCATGCGCTATGTACCACCCGGCAAGGGATTGACGATACCAAGAGACGGCGGCAGGCAATCACTCTTTTAAATCCGCAGATAATGCGATAGGTTTCCGGCGCTTTTTCCTCAAGTATGGGGAAATTGATAAGCCCGATGTCCCGTATGGATTCAGCAATCGCATCCGTGCCGGATGTCCCGGAAATACGGTAAAGATCGTCATTCAGGTCAATGGCATTCAGATCCACTGATTTTTCGATGGTTTTCACCATCAACTCACCAGAATGTCCACAGCTTCCTTGTATTTCAGGCGCGTATTTTCAATGACCTCTTCGGGAAGGTCGGGGGGCGGAGGCTCTTTGTTCCAATCGATGGAATTGAGATAATCCCTCAGATACTGTTTATCAAAACTGGGCTGCGGTCCACCGGGCGCATAGCCTTCCTTCGGCCAGAAGCGGGAGGAATCGGGTGTCAGAATTTCATCGATCAATATGAGATTGCCGTCATCGTCAAGACCGAACTCAAACTTGGTATCGGCAATGATGATCCCTTTTGCATCGGCGAGCGCAGCGCCTTTTTTATAAATGGCAAGGCTGATGTCCCGGATTTGTTCTGCCCGTTCATTTCCGATCAACCCCACCGTTTCCTCAAAAGAAATGTTTTCATCATGCTCCCCCGGCTCCCCCTTGGTGGACGGTGTAAAAATCGGCTCCGGCAGTTTGTCCGATTCCCGAAGCCCTTTGGGAAGGGTAATGCCGCAGACGGTACCGTCTTTTCGGTAGGTTTGCCAACCGGAACCGGACAGGTACCCCCGTACGATACACTCCACCGGCAGTGGTTCCACTTTTTTGACCAGCATGCTTCGGCCTTCCAGTTGGTCGGCATATGCCCTGCAGTTGCCTGGATACTGCGACACGCTGCTTTCCACGACGTGATTGGGTATTATGGAGGACATTACGTCAAACCAGAAAAGAGATATTCGGGTCAGCATCTTCCCCTTTTCCGGCACGGCCTGCCTCATAATAACATCATATGCAGAAATCCTGTCAGTTGCGACAAGAAGCAGGTTTTCGCCGAGATCGTATATGTCCCTCACCTTTCCCCGTTTGAAAAAAGGCAGGTCTTTGAATTGTGTTTCCTGTACAATATTCATTAACGCCCTCTCTGTGAAAATCTATTCATTCTGTAAAAAGTCTTAATCCCTGAACAATGGCACTATAGTTCTCGCGGGAAACGAAAGCCAGGATGTCGTCACGCCATTTTTTCTTCAAGTGCCTTGATAAATCGCTTCAGCTTCCCGAACGATTCAAAATCAAGCTCATAGAATTCGACGCCCGATTCAAACCGGCCTTCAGGCCCCCGGTTGCAATACACGACTTTCCCCTTGATGTCAAATATGTCTTCCCCGATGCCGATGGCCAGAAACACGATGTCACGGGTTTCAATCGGTTGGTGGGTTTCTATTTTTACCCCGGTTTCACTGAGATTTAATGTCCGGGCCATTCCCTGGCCGAGTTGCCTGTTTTCCGAATCCAGGCAGATATAGTTCAAAAGATGAATCGCATCGTATCGTTTTTCCTCCCGCTGGTTCACTTTTTCCATTGCGTCGACCTCCTGATGTCCTGAATGAATGCTATGATTCGGGTGCGTTTGCGCTTTTGGTCCTTGTGAGATCTAAAACCCGGCCGGTCGTAACCGAAATGCTCGTCGAGAGGTAGTCGATCATGTTCTTGAACGTCTGGGACAGCCGATCGTATTCTCTTCTCACCTTGCCGAGGTCAAACGCTTCCGCATTAAAATCTCTTGATGCGTATACATTTGCGGAATACGGCTCGTGCGACGTATTTAAAAAGGGAATGGCTCCGACAAAATCTCCCTGGGAAAGCGTGCACAGATGAATATCCCCTGCCGGTGAGCTGCGGATGACATAGACTTCACCGGCCGTTATACGCAGACATTTGTTTTCATTTTTATTGGAGGACATCAACAGTTTCATTTTCTTGTGCCTGTCAGTCATGACGTTTTGCTGCAGGACCGCCATTGCACAGACATCGGTCACCTGGCGGAGCCGTTTGTCAATCGATATCAGTATGCTCTGCAGGTCGTCGGTCATTGCTGAATATTCCCTTGAAATCAACTCGGAATCCAGAACGCCCAGCTGAACATTGCCGATCGCCTTGACAGTAGCGCTTCTGACGTTTCCCTCCCGTAAGAACGAGACGATGCTGCCGATATAGGCGCCGTCGGCCAATCGAACGATCGGCGCCCCTCCCTCAGGCAGTATTCGTATTACTTCCATTTTCCCCGCCAGGATCACCCAGAACCAGTTGCCGAACTTGTCCTGGGCGACAACGTCGGTTCCATCCGGAAATTCTTCTTCATCGACCACGTACACGTAGTCAATCACCGGCCCTTTGATCAAGGGCAGGTCGTTTTCCGTCTTTCCTTTTTGCTGCCCCCCCTCTTCGGCATGCGACGGGGCGCCGATTTCCGGGATCAAACCGTCGTCAAACATTCTCAACCCGTCAAGAAT
>JAWOAV010000040.1:0-5228 GCA_046498365.1 Desulfosalsimonadaceae bacterium | reverse complement strand
GCAAAAACCAACCTTTCCAAGCTGGTTGCTCTGGTTTACCGTGGAGAAAAGGTCGTTATAGCCAAAAATAATCTTCCGCTTGTCGATCTGGTCATTCATAAGCCGGAAGGGAAAAGAAAGCTCGGACTGCTGGCGGGAAAGTTTACGGTGCCGGATAACATAATGGATGAGGATGCGGATATAAATTCAATGTTTTACGGTAGTGAATGATGAATGTCATCCTTGATACGCATATTTTTCTTTGGGCGTTATCTGATCCTGCCCGAATAAGGAATGAAAAACGCGCGGTGTTGGAGGATCTGTCAAATACAATATATATCAGCGCTGCAAGTATTGCGGAACTCATGATAAAGGCCTCGATTAAAAAACTGCAAATTGATTTTAATCCGGTGGAGGTGGCCCGGAAAAGCGGTTTCGCAATGCTTGATTTCAGCGCAAACGCCGCATTATTGCTAAAAGACCTGCCTTTTCACCATAAAGACCCTTTCGATCGTATGCTTATCGCGCAAAGTATTACCGACAGCTATCCTATCATGACGGAAGACCCTAAAATAGCGCTGTATAATTGCCAAGTGCTTTAATTTCAGGCCGGATACCCGGTAATGTCCCGGATGGACTGGTACAGCGGTTTCAGGCGGTTGTACATCTTCAGATATACCTGCCGGTAGAGATCATCATAGAGTTTGTGGTTTTCCGCGATGGGTTCGAAGCTGTCCCCCATGTGGGTCATGGCGGTGATGGCCCGGTCGTAATCCGGGTACAGCCCCAGCCCGACGGCCGCGTTGATGGCGGCCCCGAGGCCGGAGGTTTCGTAGAGATGGGGGCGGGCGGTGGGCAGGTTGAAAATATCGGCCGTGACCTGCATGGCATTTCTGCTCTGGGAGCCCCCCCCGGACACCCGCAGCTGGGTGATGGGTATTTTTGTGCGTTTTTCAATGCGCTCCCTGCCTTCGCGCAGCGCGTAGGCGAGCCCTTCCAGGATGGCCCGGTAAATGTGCCCCCTGGTATGGATGTCCCCGAAACCGATAATGCTCCCCTTGGCTTCCGGGCCAGGGAAAACAAGGCCTGGCGTCCAGTACGGCTGGAGCATCAACCCCGTGCACCCTGGGGGGATGTCGTCGATAAGCCGGTCGAACAGGACTTCCACCTCCGTTCCCAGCTGCTCGGCCTTTTCCATCTCCTTGTGCCCGAACTCGTTCTTAAACCAACTTACCATCCAATACCCCCTGAATATCTGAATTTCCATGGAATATTGACCGGGTACGGAGGAAGGGTAGGGGGGGATCAGAAACACCGGTTCCACGTACTTGCTGTGGGTGACGTTGATGGTGGCGGTGGTGCCGTAGCTGATGCACCCAATATCCGGAGTGAGGCTTCCGGAACCGATGACCTCGCACGCCTTGTCCGCGGCCCCGGCAATGACGGGGAGCCCCTCGGGGATGCCGGTTTCCCGGGAAGCGGCTCCGCAGATCTCCCCCATGACAGTGCCCGGTTGGAACAGGCGCGGGAGCATTTCCGGGGGGACGCTGACCCCCTGCCATTTCCAGTCCGAGGGTTTGGCCCAGTCCAGGTGCTTGAAGTCAAAAGGGATGTAGCCCACCTGGCTGGCCGTGGAATCGACGAAGTCGCCGGTGAGGCGGTAGTTGAGAAAACCGGAAAGGAGCAGGTACTTGTGCGTTTGCTCCCATATCTCCGGCTGGTGGGTCCGGATCCAGTTGGCCTCGGCTTCCCGTTGAAAATTGGCGACGATTCTGCTCGCCCCGGCCACCTTGAAAATCAGGCCCCATAATCCGCCGATCGGCGGAAGACCTTCGGTTCGGCGCTGGTCAAGCCATAAAATCGCCGGGCGCAGGGTTTTGCCGGATTTGTCCACGTTGACGACGGTGCCGCGCTGGGTGGTGACGCAGACGCCGGCAATGCGGGACGCATCGATTCCTTTGTCCGCCCAGAGGCCGCGGCAGGCCTGGCAGAGGGTTTTCCAGTAGCGTTCCGGATCCTGTTCCGCCCATCCCGGTTGGTCCGAAAAGTAAGGTTCAAAGGGGATTTTGACGATGGCGGTCATTTGGCCTTCCGCGTCGAAAGTCATCGCCTTCAGGCTTTGGGTGCCGTTGTCGATGGAAAGGAGGAGGTCTCTGGCGGCCATGGGGTTGTTTTCCTTTACAAAGGGGTTGTCGATTACCGAACCTACGCACTCGGAACACGAAGGGCCGTATCCACGTAATCCATGTACATCTGAATCTCCTCGTCCCACCGGTCGGCGTCCCACGGCAAAACCGGTTCGCACAGCTCCCGGATTCTTTCCAGGTGCTGCCTCCCCCCTTCTTTCAGGAGCATCCCCATGCGGACCCTTCGCAGGAGGAGGTCCGTCAAGTGGCGGATGCGCTCGGTCTTTGCTGCTGCCGGAATCTCCGCCCACAGGGTATGCGTTCCCGGAACAAGAACGAGATCCTCCGGTCGGGCGTTTGCAGCAATGGAGATGGCTTTTTTGCCGTATCGCCCGAAGAGCCTGCGCCATGTATCGGCGGACAGGCCCTTTTCACCCGCTTCGGGTATGTGCGGGGTTTGAGTAAAAACCGGCGCCTTGAGGCGCAGCGTCGATGATTCCGGCAGCCAGGGGGAGGCGGCCTCGAGGGCGTCGCCGGCAAGGATGCGGAACGTGGTCAACTTGCCCCCCGTAACGGTGACAAGCCCCTTGTCCGTCCAGATTACGTGCTCCCGGGATTCCTTTGAGGGGTCAAGGGCCCCCTTTTTGTTTGTGAGGATCGGACGGATGCCGGCAAAGGATGCCGCGCAGTCTGTAAGGCCGATGTCTGCCTCCGGAAAATACGCATTCAGGCAATCGATCATGTAGCGGGCTTCCTTGAGGGTCGCCGTGACCTCGGTATCGATGTCCTTTCCGTGGTCGATGTCCGTGGTGCCCAGGATCAGGGCGCCTTCCCAGGGGATGATAAACAGGGGGCGTCCGTCGTCCGGGTGTATGAGGGTCACGGCCTGGGAAAGGGGGAGGCGCTCGGCGGGAATCACCAGGTGGCTTCCCCTGAGCGGGCGCAGGTGCATGTCGCTTTCATGGACCGGGTGAAGCATCTCCGCCCATGCGCCGGTGGCGTTGATGACGGCAGGGGTGGACACATCCGTGTGCGTTCCGGTTTCGGTATCGGTCAGCGAAACGCCGGTAACTTCGTGGTTTTCATTGCGGAGGATGCGGGTCGCCGCGGTATAGTTCACTGCGTTGGCGCCGTTTTCGATGGATTCGTTGATAAGGCGGAGCACCAGGCGTGCGTCGTCCGTCTGCGCGTCCATGAAGCGAAACCCGCCGGAAAGGTCTGTTGGGTCGATCCCCGGTACCATCTCTGAAAAAGAGTTGCGGTCAAGGTAGGAATGATACCGCTTTCCGGCCATCAGGTCGTACAGGATCAGGCCTGCGGTCAGCGGCAGCCTGCCCGGCCCCCTTTTTTTGTACACCGGCATAAGAAAGCTGATTTCGTCGACCAGGCCCGGAGCCTCCTCGAGGAGACGCTGGCGTTGGCGCACGGATTCGTATGTAAGGTGAAGCCGTCCCTCCTTGAGGTACCGAAGCCCGCCGTGAACCAGCTTGGAGGATCGGCTGGACGTCCCATAGGTAAAATCGTTTTTTTCCACCAGAAGGGTTTTCAGCCCCATACGAACCGCTTCCCGCAGTACGCCCGCTCCGGTGATGCCCCCCCCGATGACAACGAGGTCCCAGTTTTTATCGATTTGTTCCATTGACATTTCAATCGTTCCTGACCAGTCTTTTTGCCCGGAAAGCCGGGTTTTAATGGATTTCTTGACAGATTGGGGTTTTATCGAATAATGAATATAATGACATTGGGGCAAGCCTTGCAACCCATTGCCCTTGAACCGCAGCGAATCGTAAAAATGGTTCGTACGCGACGGGAATATTGATGAACTCGTAAAAAGTCGTTTTCAGACGGCTTTGTAAAATGTTCAAGATCAAGGCGCGTGCAGTTTTTGAAGAATTGATCGTACTTCGCCGTACGTGAGATTCTTCAGAAATTGTGCGCAACGCAGATATTGGGCTTTTTACGAAGCCGTCAGAGATACTAAAACGTAAATTGATCCATATGTCAAGCATCCGCCGCAGCCATGACAGCCGGCAGCGCATTTTTTATAAAATATTGTATTTTTTGAAGGGAACAAGCCCCCATGAATTTTGTACGCCAATCATACCAATCCTTTCTCGATTTTGCCGTTGAGACCGCATATCTTGCCGGACGGATCACTTTAGGCTATTTTCGCGGCGAAACAAGCCCTGATTTCAAGGCCGACGACACGCCGGTGACCGCGGCCGACCGCGAGGCGGAGAGGCTTATCCGTCGGCGGATCGAGCAGAAATACCCCGGCCATGCCATTATCGGGGAGGAATACGGCGCATCGGGCGACGATTCAAATAGCCACCGGTGGATCATCGATCCCATCGACGGAACCAAGAGTTTTATTCACGGGGTGCCGCTGTACGGGGTGCTCATCGGTCTTGAAATTGAAGGGCGTGTGGAAGTCGGCGTTGCCTATTTCCCGGCGCTCGATGAAATGGTCGCCGCCGGGACCGGGCTTGGGTGCCGGCTGAACGGCCGGCTGGTTCACGTATCTGCGGGGAAAACCCTTGACCGGGCAACCGTGGCCTTTACCGATGCGGGAAGTTTTGCCATGTTCAACCGTGCGGAGGCCTGGGAAAGAGTGCAGAAAGCGACCTGGTTCCGCGCGGGATGGGGGGATGCATACGGCCATTGCCTGGTGGCGACGGGGCGTGTGGAATTGATGCTGGATCCGATCATGAGCGTGTGGGATTGCGCGCCGTTCCCGCCTATTCTGTCGGAAGCGGGGGGGGTTTTCGGGGATTGGAAGGGCGTTCCCACGATTTACGGCAGCGAGGCCATGTCCACGACCCGGGAGCTGCTGCCGGAAGTGCTGGCGCTGATAGGATAGGGCGGCACCGTATAGGCGGGGACAATGGTCTGTTGCGGGAAAAGGCTCTATGCGGGGACGGTGGTTTCATCACAGAAGACACAGAGGAGACACAGAGATTCACAGAGGAAACCCAGGTGTTCTCTGTGAATCTCTGTGTCTCCTCTGTGTCCTCTGTGATGAAACCACCGTCCCCGCATAGATCATTTTTATTTACACACAAACAGACCATTGTCCCCGCCTATACGGTGCCGCCCTATCCTATCAGCGCCAGCACTTCCGGC
>JAWOAV010000122.1:0-5160 GCA_046498365.1 Desulfosalsimonadaceae bacterium | reverse complement strand
GAAAAAACGATCATGAGCATTGCGCCAATGACATCCACGAAAATAATGGGAATCCAGGTAATCGTCATGCAGGATCCTCCCTTTTTGCATCCGCGTCCGGCTCTCCGCCCGAATCTTTCTGCGATGAAAGACGGGCCAGCCCCCGATACAAAAAAAACAACGCCGGTACGCAAAGCAGATGATCGAACTTGACGATATAATACAACCACGCCAGCGCCACCCCGCCCCCCGATGCTTCAATACGCATGGTCCAGGTGTCCATGCGGTTTGTCGAAATCCATCCCGGTTGTTCATCCAGCATGTGTGCGATAAATGCGTCCATGGACCACAGAATCAGAAACAGTGCCGCGTACCGGATCTCGCGCCATCCCGGCTGCACAGATAATTTCCGGTTGTGAAGCCAGTAGATCAATATGGCCATGGAAAAAATGAAAAAAACATGGGAGAACTGGTGCACGACTATCCCTTCCGGATCGCCGTGAGGCTGGATGGCCATCACCGGGTGCGGCACGGCCAAGAGCAGGAAAAGAACCCCTGCCAAAGCAATAAACAAAGGTTTGCCGCACAACGCCATGTTTCGCATTTTTTCTCTCCGGTTCACTCGCCGGGGGGGCTGTTTTTCCAGAACCGCGCGGGCACGCCGCCGAGACGGTCGACTTCCTTCATGCTGATCATTTCTTCGCACTCCGGCGCATTCGACCCGGCATCCGGCCCGGTCATAAAACCGGACATAAAACCGGATATCCAGCGCTTGAGTCCGGCCCACAGGATCCGGCACAAGATATACATGGGAATCATTACAGCGGAGAAGGTGACGCTCTCCCCCAGCAAGGGCATGGTAAACAGAATTTCCAGTTGAATATGGCCGAACCGGTTATTCATCCATGCGAGCGCAAAGGGTATGGGCCATAAGACGGCCGCGCCCAGGGTGATCATGTTGAAAAAATATTTGCCGAAGGCCTCGTTCGCCTCCTTGTTGCACAGCTGGTAATTTTCCTTGTCCTTGAGCACAAGGGCCTTGACCGAAAGGTTGTGCATTCGGGTCATGGATGCCCGCAGCCGCTGAAGATATTCCCTGTTGAACCCGGACGCGATGCGGAAGGTGATCTCCCCCCATAGAATGCACCAGATGCAAAGGACCATGGTCCCGAAATAAAAACCGGCTACCGGATTATCGAAAATCCGGTACGGGGTGATAAGCACCAGGTCCAGCCATGTGTATGCGTTATCCCACCAGGTCATAAACGGTTCCAGCGTTTTTTTGCAAGGGTTGCGTAAAAACCCAATCAAAGCTGCAGGACGGCTTTACCACGGGTAGAGCCGCCCTACAGTATGTCAAGCAATACAATTCTGATGTTGTTTCAAAATATGCAGCAAAAACATCCTCTATCCGCCCGTGATAAGGGAGATGATATCCTTGCCAATAAAACCGCGGGCAATGTAGTTGAGCCCCACGTAAAATGCCAGCACAATGAAAATCCTGGTAAGGACTTTATCCGGAATGTACTGGGATGTACGCGGCCCCACCATGGATCCGACGAAAATACCGACCAGCTGGGTTCCGATCAGGGGCCAGTGGACCAGGACGCCCGCGGCCAGGTAGCTCAGGATCGACGTGATCATGCCGACCAAAACAGCCAGGGCCGATGTTCCGGCAGCCAGGTACATGGGCAGGCCTGCGATTGCGGTGATAAATGGGACCAGCATGAATCCGCCGCCGACGCCCAGAAAGGACGCAATGGCAGCGATCACGAAACCGCCCAGCACCGGAAACAGGGGATTAAAAGAAAATTCGACCCCGTAAAAGGTAAAACTCATTTTTTTGGCACTCAGGGAGGTGACCTTTACGCCCAGTTCACTGGTATCAACGGCTTCGCCGCTTCTTTTCCGCTTCATGGTCGCTTCAAAGGCGTCCGCGGCGGCCTTGGCCTTTTGCCGGTTCTTCTGCCCCCGCGGCGTGGTCTGGTAAAGCATGTAGCAGCCCAGAACAAGAACGAATATGCCGAAAAATCCAACATACCCGGCAAATGAAATGCGACCGGCGGTCAGGGTAGGCACCAGATAGCTGCCCAGAATGGATCCTGCAGCCAGGGCGATCCCCACCGGCGCGACCAGCCGGCCCAGTTTATAGTAGTTGATGGTAGAGACCAGGGCGCTGAAGCCCACAAGGAACTGGTTGCCGACCCGGATTGTGTCTGTTACCGCGGTGTTCAGCTCCGCTGAGGTTCCCTTGAAGGTGTCCGCGTAATCACCCAAACCGTAGATGGTAATGTGCCCGACACCAGCCAGAATCCCCCCAAACGCGCCCACGGTGGAAAAAACCCAGCCCACCAGGCAGGCCCAGAAAAAAGCAAGAAGCAGGTTGATCTGCGGCGCCCCCGGGATCCCCAGGTAGCCTTCGGGGTCCTCCTTGTTCAGGATGCCCTGGTCATGGGCCGCCTGAATGGCTTCCGACAGGGCGTGCGGGTCCTGCACCACATCGGGGGTTTCCGCCAGGACGGTGCCCTGCATGGCCAAAAACAAAACCAATGCGGCAAGGCAAGCCAGTAAAAGTTTTTTGTGCATACATTGCCTCCTTTTGTATTTCTCCTTTAAAAAACAGAATAGCGGCGATACGCTTGAGAACAGAATCGAGCGAGCCCGCACAACGGGCCGGCTTCAGAAATATAAAATGGAAACAAGTAATGCAACTGTTGTGCCATTTCCACCAGGGGCTAATAAAGATGCGCAGGAAGGCCGCTTACGGGCTCCCTGCAAAAGGGCCTGCACCTGCCCTGGCAGCTTTTTTTGCTTGCAGCCCTTGCCCCGACAAAAATTGCGTGCGTTCAGCGCTGCTTTCGTCCCCTGGATTACAGCCGGATAATCGCAAGGAAAATGGTGCAATATTTTCTTGCACCCATCCAAAGTGCCATATATTATAGATCTTTATAGTAATGCAAGTTTTTTATATCAATGCAAGTTTTTTATTGCATGATAACGGCTCTGGGATACGCTTCTTTTTGCCGGTATTTACGGGTTTGATCAGGCACTTCCAATACAGGAGCGACCGCTGGCGACCCTTACGCCCCCCTCGTTGATTCCCCGATAGGAGTTCGGATATCTGCCAGGCGCTCGCCTGGGAGGCAAAGCGCCTTGCAATGCTTGCTGCTTCTTACCACATTTAAATGGATCCGGAAAAAAAGAAAACCGCTGCCCGAAAAAACAGAGCTTCCGGTTTTCCGGCTTCCATGCGTAAACAGGTCAACTCCGTCGGACAATGGAAGCGAATATTGGATGATATATATTCTTATGGTATACATTTTGCAAATGTATTTCCGTTGACGAACAATTGATTCAAGAGAAAAACGAAGGCGTCCGACGGGCGAATGAACCCGTAACCCAAAAACGCAAAGAACGGATAACGGTATTCATGGAAGAGACATCAGTATTCAGCCTATGTTTCATGTGCTCGGTCCGGTGCCCGATCCGGGTCCTGGTGAAAAACGGGCAGGTCAAATGGATTGAAGGAAACGACAACGTGGACGGACTGGGGAAAAGCCTGTGCCCCCGGGGGGCGGCAGGGATTTCTCTGCTCAATGATACAGAAAGGGTCCAGACGCCGCTGATCCGCGAGGGGGAGCGGGGTTCCGGCAAATGGCGGAAAGTAAGCTGGGACGAGGCCCTGGATTACGTGGCGGAAAAGCTCTCCGCCATTATCAAGCATGACGGCCCTGAAAGCGTGGTTTTCGGTGAACGCGCCAATCTGGGGACGCATGTGAGCAAAACCTTCATGAAAGCGCTCGGCTCCCCCAACCATTTTACCCACGACGCCCTGTGTAAGGGCTCTGTCAACACCGCGTTCCGGTCCCTATTCGGATATACGGATGCCCAGATGGGCCCGGACGTCAAGAACGCCAAACAGATCATCCTGTATGGCCGCAACATGCTCGAGGCCATCGATCTCAAGGCAACACGCGCGCTCATGGGGGCCATCGAAGGCGGGGCAAAACTCACCTATGTCGATCCACGCGTCAGCGTTACCGCCACCAAAGCCCACAACTACATGATGATCCGTCCCGGGACCGACCTGGCGCTGAACTACGCACTGATCCATGTGATCCTGGAAGAAGCGCTTTATGACCGGGAGTTTGTCAACCGATGGGTCCTGGGGCTTGACGATCTGCGGAAATTCATTGCGCCGTATACGCCCGAATGGGCTGCCGAAGAAACCGGCATCGGAGCCGAGCGGATTAGGGCACTTGCCCGGGAAGCCGGGAAAAACAAACCGGCAACCCTTTTTCACTATGGTTACCGGGGGGCCCATTATCAGAACGAGATCTACCAGCGCCGCGCTATCCTGATACTCAACACGCTCATGGGCAACATTGAAGCCCCGGGAGGACTTTTCTTCAAAAAAGGGCCGGGAGAAGCAGGTAGAAACGGCATTCGCAAGCTAACGGAACAGCCGTTGGGGAAACCGGCCGCCCCCCGGTTCGACCGGTGCGGCGCTGCCGCCTACCCATTGCCGGACCCGGCGCACGGTCTGCCCCAGATGCTGCCGGACGCCATTCTGAACGCCGATCCATACCCCATCAAGGCGCTTATCGCGAACCGGCTCGACCTCGTTGCGTCCATGCCGGACGCGAACCACACCCGCAAGGCATTTGAACAACTCGACCTGATCATCTCCATCGATATCAATTTCAGCGAAATCGCCGGCATATCCGATGTCATCCTGCCGGAATCGCTGTATTTGGAGCGCACCGACTGCGTTCAGGCGGCAAACGGCATGAAGCCGCAGCTTTTTTTGCGAACCCAGGCCGTGCCGCCCCGCTACGACACAATGGAAGCGCCTATGATCCTGAAAAAACTTGGCGACCGACTGGGTATCGGCACCTATTTTCCATATGATTCCGTTGAGGCGCTCGTGGACTGGCAGCTCGAGGGAAGCGGTTTTACCCGCCATGACTTTCTGGAAAAGGGGTTCGTCGCCTTCAGCAAAGAGCCGATCCGCTGGGACCGTGAAAACGGCCTGAAACTGAAAACGCCTTCCGGAAAAATCGAATTCAAATCGAGTCTTCTGGAAGATGCCGGTTTTGCATCCTTTCCGGACTATGCCCCCGTCCCTGAAATACCCGACAAACAATCTTTCCGGCTGATTACCGGGCGGGTGGCGGTGCA
>JAWOAV010000083.1:0-8078 GCA_046498365.1 Desulfosalsimonadaceae bacterium | reverse complement strand
TCCCGCTGTATCATCCCCAGTCGCATATCGTTTATGCCGCCAGGGGCGCAGATGTCGTGCACGTGCTGGTCGACGGAAAACGGCTGGTTGAAAACGGCCGGCTTTTGCATCTGGATGTGGATGACATTATGGCAGCGGTGAATGCTGGTGCGCGGGAAATACGAAGTACCGACCGGGGGGGTTACCGGGTGTAAAACAGGAGACAGGTCAATGGCATCGGCTGATCCGGTGTGGTCTGCGCCGGGAGATATCGCCGGGCGCGGGATGGCGCCCGGCTGCGTGGATATATGGCGCGCCCGGACGGATCTGGCGGCGGACCGGATTTCCGTTCTGTTCAATTTACTGTCGGCGGATGAACAGTCCAGGGCGGAGCGGTTTTTGTATCCCGTCCATCGCGGCCGCTATATTGCCGCGCGCGGAATTTTACGGCAGATCCTGGGCGCCTACCTCGGTATCGGGCCGCAAAAAATCCGTTTTTCAACCTGCTCCCATGGAAAGCCGCGGCTGGAAAATCCGCTGCATCGGTGCGGCTTGCGGTTTAATCTGTCCCACTCCCACGGCATTGCCATGTATGCGGTTGCGGAAAACCGGGATGTCGGCATCGATGTCGAATACCTGGGGCGACCCTGCCGCGAGCTGCAGATAGCAAGGCGTTTTTTTGCCCCCGAAGAGGCCGAAGCAATCGCCAGCCTGTCGGAGAAGAATCGCCGGAAGGCTTTTTTCGTCTGCTGGACCCGAAAGGAGGCGCTTCTGAAGGCAAAAGGCGTCGGTCTGTCCATCCCCCTCGACCGGTTTGCGGTGTCCGTGCGGCCGGAAGACCCGCCTGCACTGCTTCACACCGCCTGGAATGAAAAAGATCGTTTGCAATGGCGCCTTTTTACTGTTGACCCGGGCCCGGATTATGTGGCAAGCCTTGCGGTTGAGAAAGGAACGTCGCAGCTTCGTTTTTTTGATGCGGATGCGGAGGGAATCAGCCCGTAGCGCATCCGGTGCGGCGCTGGCGATTTCCGGCGATACGTGTTATTATCAATAAATTGTGACGGCTTCGTAAAAAGTCTTGATTAGACGGCTTTGAATCACGCCATGGCGTGACAAGATCAAGGCGCGGACTATTTTTGAATAATTGAGTCACGCCTTTGGCGTGATGAGATTCTTCAAAGATTGTGCGCAACGCAGATATTGGACTTTTTGCGAAGTCGTCAATTGTAAAAGAAGCGTCAAGCGCCGCCCCGATTCCGACGCCGATACCGACACGGAAAAGAGGGTGCCTGTAAGGGCGGCCCTGCAGTTACTAATTTTTGCATTCTTGTATAGACACGATAAATATTTTCACAGAATATGGCCCGTAGGGGCACCCCTTGCGGGTGCCCGGAATCAGGGCACCCGCAAGGGGTGCCCCTGCGAGGTCCTTCTGATCATCATAGCTATTGATAAATGCAAAGAATTGCACAAGGATCCAAAGGAGTTAAAAAATGGTCAATGTCCTGCCCAAGATCATTAGCGATGAGGAGCACAGGGATTTTGCCGATTTCATGTACGGCCGGTTTACCGAGGAGGGTAAATTTTTCCTCCGAAACGATATGTGGCTCAAGTGGCGCCAGTGGTGCCGGGAACATGACAAATCGTCAGAATTCATGGAAAGATCGAAGACCGCCCAGTTTTTTAAAAAAGTAAATGAACTGCTGATCATCGACAACCTCGCCTTGATCATGCACCGCTATGAACGGGGGAAAATCCGCATATACCGGATGGGCGCGAGCTGCGATCAGATGCAGGAGATCAGCATCAGCCGCTATCTCGACTACAAGGACGCATACGTGCTGGGCAACCGTCCGGCCGCCAACCGGGACACCCTTGAAATCGATTTCATGCCGTTTTACGACTATTCGCCCAACGTACGAACAATCAAAAACGTGGGTAAAGGGATCAGCTTTTTAAACAAACATTTGTCCTCAACGATGTTTCAGAAGGCCGAGGAATGGGGGGACAAGCTGTTTGCGTTTATAAAGCTGCACCGAATAAACGGCCAGCAGCTTCTGGTGAACCAGGCGATACTGCATGACCGGCAGGATTGCCTGGAAGCGCTGGAAAAAACGATCGATATGCTGAAAACGTATGATCCGGAAACGCCCTGCGCGGTGTTTGAACGGGAAATGCGGCTGAACGGATTCGAGCCGGGGTGGGGGTACAATGCCCGGCGGATCACCGAAACCATGGAACTGCTCAAGAGCCTCTTTGAGGAACCCCGGAGCGAAACCCTCGAGGAATTTATTTCCCGGGTGCCGATGATTTCCAAGGTTGCCATATTGTCCCCCCACGGCTGGTTCGGCCAGGAAAACGTACTGGGAAAACCGGATACGGGCGGTCAGGTCATCTATATCCTCGACCAGGTGCGCGCCCTGGAAAAGTACCTTGTTTCGGAATTCGAACTGGCGGGCATAGACGTTGAGCCGCGCATCATCGTGCTGACGCGGCTTATCCCCAACGCCGGTGATACCACCTGCAACCAGGCGCGGGAAGACATTATCGGCACCGATTATTCGTATATCCTGCGGATCCCCTTTCATGACGAGGACGGAGGTGTCGTCCAGGACTGGATTTCAAGATTTAAAATATGGCCATACCTGGACCGGTTTGCCGCGGAGTGCGAAAATGAACTGCTGGCGCAGTTGGAGGGGCGCCCTGACCTCATTGTCGGCAATTATTCGGACGGCAACCTGGTGGCGACGCTTTTGTCGGACCGTTTAAAGGTTGTCCAGTGCACCATCGCCCATGCCCTGGAAAAGACGAAGTACCTGTTTTCCGATCTTTACTGGCACAATATGGAGCGGGATTATCACTTTTCCTGCCAGTATACGGCGGATCTCCTTTCCATGAACCGTTCGGATTTCATCGTCACCAGCACGTACCAGGAAATCGCCGGAACGGACGACCGGATGGGTCAGTATGAATCCTACCAGTATTACACCATGCCGGGGCTTTATCAGGTGATCAACGGCATCAACCTGTTTTCCCCGAAATTCAACGTGGTCCCCCCGGGCGTTGACGAGGCCAATTATTTTCCCTATTACCAGACGGACAAGCGCCCGGAAAGCCGGAACCAGTTTTGGGAGAACCGCCTTTTTCGCGATGCGTCGACCGATATATACGGCCACCTGGACGACCCGGAAAAGCCGCCCGTTTTCACCATGGCAAGGCTGGACCGGATCAAGAATATCACGGGGCTCGTGGAGGCGTTCGGCATGGAACCGGAGCTCCGGAAGCACTGCAACCTGGTGGTGGCCGCCGGTACGATCCACATGGAAGAATCCGACGACGTGGAAGAAAGAAATGAAATCGAAAAAATGTATTCGCTGATCGAAAAATATCAGCTCCACGGAAGCATCCGCTGGCTGCCGTCCGTGCCCAAGCAGGAAACCGGGGCGGTCTATCGCCTTGTCGCGGACAAGGGGGGCATGTTCGTTCAGCCCGCCCTTTTCGAGGCGTTCGGCCTCACCATACTGGAGGCGATGCAGTGCGGGTTGCCGACCTTTGGACCGATATTCGGCGGGCCTTCGGAAATTATCATCAATCGGAAAAGCGGGTACCTGATGAATACCAGCAAGCCGGAAATGATGGCCGGGGATATCTTGGAATTCGTATCCGCATGTGAAAAAGACCCCGAACACTGGAAAAAGATCTCGGAAAACGGCATCCAGCGCGTGAGGGAAAAATTCACGTGGGACAAATACAGCGACAAGCTGATCCGGCTGACAAAGCTTTACGGGTTCTGGCGGTTTGCCGAGTCCGAGGCGGGGATGATACGGTTGAATCGGTATTGCGATCTTTTTTATCACCTTTTTTTAAAACCCAGGGCTGCAGCAATTTCGTGAAACGAGCATGCTGCGTCTTGTCGATGGAATTTTTAAGAGAGCATCCACCATCATGACCATACAAAAAATCGTATCCGGCGGGCAGACGGGGGCGGACAGGGCGGCGCTTGATTTTGCCATTGAATACGGCATCGAGCACGGCGGATGGGTCCCGGAGGGGCGCAGGGCCGAAGACGGGATACTTCCGATGCAATACAATGTCGTCGAGCTGCCCGGTGGGGATTATCCCGACCGTACGGCCAGAAATGTAATGGACGCCGACGGTACGCTGATCATCAGCCACGGTGAGTTGACCGGCGGATCGCTCTTGACGCGGGCTCTTGCGGAAAAGCAGGGAAAACCGGTGTTTCATGTGGATATGGGCAGGCTGATCGCCTTTGACGCCGCCATTGATATTCATGAATGGATGGCCGCCAATGACATCGAAGTCTTAAATGTGGCGGGCCCCCGTGAAAGCAAGGATCCGGCTATTTATAAAACAACCCGCAACCTCCTGGAAACCGTTTTTCATATCGATATCATCGCCGATTCAATGCCCGGCGCAGTGCGGCCGTTTCCTTCGGGGAAAGGTTTTGCGGAGACAGAGGGCGGGGTCCCCCATACAGTGGAGCAGGCAGTGGAACATTTGATGGATCACCTGCCTGCCATGGATAAAATCCGCATTGCCAGTGCAAAAAAAGAAAGGCTGCGGGATTTTACCGATTTGTTGAGACGGGAGTTCGGTCTTGATTCGGGCAACCGGGCGCTTATCGAGAATTGCGAAAAAATTGCCGGCCTTTCAGATGCAGATCCGGATGCAGAGATGGACGCAAAGGGCGCTTCAATGGTCATTCTGCGGATATTCTGGGAAAAACTTAGGCAATCCGGGCATTTGCGGGTTATCAAGTAGCAGGCAATCTACTGCCTGGGCTCCCAGACGCTGATTTTTTCGTAGGTTTCCCCTCGTATCTGGAACCGTTCCATCAGCATCCTGCTTTTCCCGGGCGCTACCGTGCCGGTAAACCGGACATTCTGCAAAATAAAGCCCGAATCGTCTTTTCCGGCCACGTCAATGGATACGCTTTCACTATCCCCGTTGTTCGTTACGTGCATGCGGAGGGTCACCATGTAGTTCGTCTCTCCCCTTTCCACGTACACGGGTTCGATGCTGTGCACCTGAATCGGCTCCCCGTCCGCTGCAGTCTCCGCTGCAGTCTCCGCTTCATTATCGCCATCCATTTCTTCTTGCGCAAAAGCCGGAGACGCGGCAATTGCGGTATAAATGCCGGCAAAGGCCAAAAAGAGGATGATACGCAAAACATGCGCAGCCGGGTATGTTTTTCCGCGGTTCGCCGATAATCTATTGTCTGAAAGCGACATTCGAGGGTCCTCCAGGTGATTTTTTCAATTTTTTTGAATCGTTACGAAACTGCAGGTGAAAACGATTATACAGGATATAAAGTGTTTATATAAACAGATAATGCCGTTACATGTCAATGAGATTTTTCAAGATGTGGACCGGCGACAAGGCGTTGCAGTGCAAGCTGGAGCAGAGGGGCGGCTACTGTGGGTCATAGCGGTTGACAACCTGGCGGATTCGTTCATCCGGGTCTTTTTTCAGCCGCGCCATGACGGAAGCGGCTTTTTCCCCGGGAATCTGGGCGGCTGCAAAGGCCGCTGCCACCCGCACCGGGGCATCGTATTTTTTCCGGCGGAAAAGCCGGCGTTTGGGAAACAGAATCTCCGCAAGCGGCTCAATATAAGCGGCATCACCGGTTTGCCCCATTGCGCGGCAGCTTATCACAAGAATTTCCGGATCGTCCGATTCCCGTAAGATGGAGGAAAGAATCTGGACGAGAGAATCCGGCTTCAGTTTAACGAGCGTGTTGATGGCCGGCAGGGACAAGCGGGTATCCCCGCTTCTGGCGGCATTTTCAGCCAGGGCCAGGGCCTCGGTGGTGTTGAGGCGCTCGATGAGTTTAAACGCGCTGCGCCGGACATTGTCATCCGGATCCGAAAAAACATGTGCCAACTCGTCTGCAAGATCGGTTGTCACGGTATCGATGACGTCGAGAATCCGGGATTTTTGTTCTGGTCGCCATGCCTTTAGCAAGGCGTTTTTGAGCATTTCCCCCCCTGCCTTTTCCTGCTTGCGGAGCAGCTCCGCTCCAAGGCGCCGTGTCCGCAGGTTTTTTGACTCCATGATCAAATCGATCAGAAAGGGAATCATGCACGGGCCCATTTCGCTCAACAACTGGACCACCTCCTGCTGCCGGGCCCGTTCCCCCGAATGCAAATCTTCGGTGATGGCCTCTTTCACCCCTTGCCCGAGCGGTCTGCCGAGCACATGGATATCTGCGGCATCCCGGGTGAGGGGAGAAGAAGCGGCGCTGTCCGGGTATACTGCGGTAAAACGGGCTGCCGTCGCGGTATACATCCAGCTTGCAAGCGGGTATTCACCAAACAGGATGAATGTCCTTATGCATTCGTGGCACAGGTCGAACAGTTTTTCCAGGGGGCGGGCGCTCTCTTCGGTTTCCAGCAGTGCTACGGTGTGATTGGCGACCCGCTTGATATAGGCGGCGTTGGGATGCCAGTCTTTCGGAAACAGGAGCCGATGGAAAATATCCGTAAATGTAAGCCTGTCCCTGGCGCCGGAATCCAGGTACATTTCAACGGTTTTCTGTAAAATCGCCTCCAGTCCCCGGATATCGCCCTTGAGGTATCGTTCCCCATCAGAGCACCATCAGGTCGTCGGTTTCGAGGTAGTTTTTCTCATTGTCTTGGCCTGTCATTGCTCGCCCCACGGCCATGGTCAAAGCCACGACGCCGTCGATCTTGTTTTCCGGCCGCTCTTTGCGCGGGTAGATGTTCTCTTTTGCGTCCGTGTGGGCGACCACGTTGGACATCATCCAAGTCAGTACCGGGTCGCCGTCGTGCTGTAGCTGCCCGCTGAGCACCCACGCCTCGAGTTCCTTCATCGGGCCGCTCATGTTCTGCACCGTCTGTCGGTACTCGACAACCGGCAGGCCGTCGCCCATGAGGCGCTGCATGATGTACTGCGCCTGCCAGGGGTCGAACGACACGTCCTGCACGTCGAAGCGCGTGGCGTATTCGCGAATGTCGTCCTCGATCACCGCGTAGTCCGTGACGTTGCCCGGCGTGGTGACGAGGTGATCGGTGCGCGCCCAGCCGCCGTACTGGCTGTTGCGGCCGTCCTCGCAGGCGTCCTCGTTCAGATAGTTGCGCGTAAAGGCGTAGAACTTGCCCTCACGCTCGAACAGCAGGGCAAGCGAGGCGATGTCGACCTTCGATGCGAGGTCGGCAGCCATCCAGACCTTGCATCCGTCGAACTCGTCGAGGCTGATGTCGGCCGCCCGCTGCTCCCAGAGGCGCATGTCCATCCAGGCGGTGTCTGCGTTCACCCAGACGTTCAGGTGTTTGGTCAAAAAGTTGTTCTGCGCCGAGGCCATCTCGCGGGCCTTGCGCGCCTTGCGCTCTAGGTCGTCCGGGTTGACCGAGACGCCATAGTTCGGGTTGGCCTTGGCCCACACTTCCGGGCTGCCAAGCAGCCGATCCATGTCGGCGAGATCGTCCTCGTCGACCGTGTAGATGATCCCGAAGTAGCTCTCGTCCTCGCTCACGCCGTCGAGTAGCTTGGTGACGTAGCTGCGCTGCTCGTAGCAGATCCCCGCCCGGTTGAATCCGGCGGTGGTGATGCTCCACATCAGTGGTTGCTCACGCGCACCCGTGCCGGTCTCGATCACGTCCCAGACCTCGCGGGTCTTGTGGGCGTGAAGCTCGTCGATGATCCCGCCGTGTACGTTCAGGCCGTCGAGGTTGCCGCCCTGGTCTCGGCTCAATGCCTTGAAAACCGAGGCGGTCGGCTCGACGTAGACGGTGTGCGCGCTGGTCTCCACGCCGAACCGCTTGCGCAGACCGGCCGACTTCTCGGCCATGCGCTTGGCGTCCTGCCAAACGATCTTCGCCTGGTCGCGTGTGGTCGCCGCGCTGTAGACCTCGGCCCCGCCTTCCTCGTCGGCCGCCAGCAGGTAGAGCGCCACGCCACTGGATAGCGTCGACTTGCCCTGCTTGCGCGGCAGTTCGAGATAGGTGGTGTTGAACCGGCGGTTGCCGTTGCGATCAACCCAACCGAACACGGTGGTCAGGATGAATACCTGCCACGGTTCGAGGCTGATCGGCGTGCTGCTCCACTTGCCCTTGATG
>JAWOAV010000029.1:0-7632 GCA_046498365.1 Desulfosalsimonadaceae bacterium | reverse complement strand
ATGTATAGTTCAGCAATATGAGTGGATCTATGCATCCCGTCATCGGGCACATCAGCGTTGTGGCAGGTGACGCAGGTATCCGTACCGGGAATGGGACGAGGCAGAGGTCCCATGCCAAAGTGGTAACCGCCTGCACCGTGGCATGCCTCGCAGCTGACAACCGGCCTCGCAGGTCCCGAAGAACCGATCAGGCTCCATCCCTTGCCTTCGGCATCGGGGTCGGTAAGGCTGGAACGGTCGTGGCAGGCTTCGCAGAATTCGTCGGGCAAGGGGTAACTGGGATTGTGAACCAGTGTTTCCCTGTCCAGATTGCCGTGTGCTTTCAGCCACTCGCGGGTCTGGTCCGCATGGCAATTGATGCAGTTGACGTCGCCAACATACTGGGCGCCCACTTCAGGACCCGGCTGCCCCGGAATTGTGCTGCTGCCGCTTGAGCCGCTATCACTGCCGCATCCAGTAAAAGCGGCTGTGGCAACCATCACTGCAATTAAAAGGATTTTCGGGTATTTCATAGCGCCTCTCCTTATTACGTATCAAGCAAACTACTTATGCATCAAAAAATCTGAATTGACTGCGTCAGTGGCATTTTGCACAGGTTCTGCCCTTGCTTGCGCGCTCCAATCGTCCACTCATACTGCCGCTCCATCCCTTGGGATGTGGATTGACGCCTAAACCGGTGCGGGCGCTGTGGCACTTGGTACAGGTATTGCCCGTGGGGTGGCATGCCTGACAAGTGGCCAGATTTTTACGGGCTTCGATAGCGTGGCCGCGGGCCCAGCGGTCGGTGGGAATCACGATGGTGTTTTTTTCATCCCGGTGACAGGCCTGACACTGGGTTTCGTCAAATGTTTCGTGTATCTGGGCGGTATCCCGGTTAAAGATAACGGTGAGATCGCTCCAGCTGCGGCGATGAGAATCCAGGGCAAGGTCGTTTCGATTAAAATCATTATGACAGTCGCTGCAGAAGCGGCTCTCGGTGTGGCAGTCTGCGCATAACTGCTGGTCTGTGCGGGCGGCCAGGGGGTGTGTCACGTAAAAATCCGAGGTATGGACGTTATGCAGACTGCTGCCAAACGGTCCGAATTCGCTGTCTTTACCACTTGGGCTGTGACACTCGTAGCAGGTCGTATTCTGCGGATTGCCACCCTGCCTTGCCTTATCGGTATAATCCTGGTGACAGGCCATGCAGTGCCTGACCCCGCTCTTGACATAGGTGCCATGATTCAGAGACCATGCCGGACCGTGGGTTTTTTTGCCGGGATACGCGACTTGGTCGATAAATTCCTGGTCGTGGCAATCCAGACAGGATTCCGGCTCCGGAGTGATCCGCTCCAGATTTTCACCGTGGCAGACAGCGCACTCAAATCCCATATATTCCGGGTGCAGGTCATGGTTGAACATAATGGCGCCATGCAGTGCAGCGGCAACGGACAACCCCACGAGCACAATGCAGATAATCAGCATGAATGCGATGCGGCTCATTCGGTCCATGGGTTATACTCCTTGTGCTAAAAATGGTAATGAAATCGAATGTTGCCGTAGTAATACTCATTCCACCGGTCGCTTTGGATGCGCGATATACGGGCCTCCAGCGACGATTGGCGGCTTATGTACATGGTTGCATCTGCCCATATGCGATGGCTGGTTTCTTCGTACTTGCCTTCCATCGTGGTTTCCTGTCCGTCAAAGACCACCAGATGACGCTCCAGCACGTCGATGCTGGCTCCGCCGCCAACCTGGAAACGATGGGTCAACAGGTAGGCTGCCCTGCCGCGGATGCCGTAAAGGTCTTGTCCTTCTTCATGCGCGCGAACTACTCCCGAAAAGGAACCGGAGAAACGATCGGTGCGAATTTTCTCTATTCCGGCTTCCATCACGTTGGCGTTGGAAACTTCCTCGTAGATTTCATGAGTGAATCGACCGAAGGCGAACATGCCCGTCCCTAAACGATAGTTCATCTGCCCCATGATTTCCTGGTATTCGGAAACAGCAAAGACGGAATAAATGGATGTGGCGGAGAAGACCGGCTTTGAGTAAAGGTATTCGACACGCATTTGCCAGTCGGGATTTTCATGGTAATTCACACCCAATAACAGGTAGCTCATGGTATTGGAAAGGTAGTTGAACTGGTATTCGCTGTATGCTTCGAAATAAATGCCGTGATCGTAAAAAGCGTCAAAACCGAATAACTGATGGGTTGCGGCGCTGTCTTCCCATTTCTGAATATAGGAGAGGCCGAGCTTGAGGCTGTCCTCCATCAACCTGCCTGCCACCTTTCCGCCGGCAACGATATCTTTTTGATCGTAGCTTTCGTAGTACTTTACATCGCCGCCGCCAAACAGATTGGCGGTATAGGGTCCGCCGTCAGCATAATCCACGCTGAGTCCATCCATAAGGGTGGACCCGGCCGTATTAAAAACCAGATGGCGCCCCAGCTTGATGTCGAACCTGTCGTTGATGCCGCGTTTTTCCGCATAGCCGTAATAGAGGCGGTTGTCCACGTCCACATTGTCTTTCAGATCGGTTCCCAGCCTGCCGTAGAAACGAAAATTCACATCTGTGTCGGAAATATCGCGGGCGTTTACCATGAGGTACTGATAGGCGGGAAGGGCGCCATTGCCGTCAGGATCATCGTACCACTCTATCATGGTACTTGACCTGCCGGTTACGGTCGTGGCCGATGCACTTGCCGCAAGCAAACCAACCAGCAGTACGGCCCGGAAAAAGTGCCACAACTTCATAGAACCTCCTCCCTTAGAAATAAAACAAAAGCAAACACATGGAGAACTATGCCTGCCCACTTGGGATTCCATTTTGACGCTGTCCGCTTCTGTTTATTCCTGGCCGCATTTTCATGCTGATTTAAAAGACAGTACATTGCATCATTCGGAATGCCGGATACCTATGGCGTAGAACGCCGGCGCGAAGACTACGGAATTTTGAGCTTATGCTATAAACGTTGTTTATTTGTAAGAACACCGATAACAGCATACCAAAAATTTTTGTCCGTAACAAGTAATCTGTCCGGTTTGTTAGGGTCACTTATGGAGTTTTTACAGTATTTGGCCAGAAGACGATTCACATAGAAGCTTGCTGCCAGGGTGCTGGGGGTGTGCAGCAGGCGCTTTCGCCGTTGAATTGATCGTTATGAGGAAAGCGGGATAGAGAGGATTGTTGGACAAGCGTTTAACCCGGCAATCTTTTCGTAAAACGCCGGGATCCCTTTCAGCGGGAATCAAAAGTGGACAATTCTATTTGTTGACAACAGGTCGGGTTTGTCGGGGAAAAGCCCCTTTACTTGTATTTTTTTATGGCCCGGTCCAATTCGCGCCGGTTCTCCCGCTCCTTTATGGCTTCCCGTTTGTCGTAGAGGCGTTTTCCGCGGGCCAGGGCGATCCCCACCTTGGCCTTGCCCTGCTTGAAATATACCCGGAGCGGAACCAGGGCAAACCCTTTCTCCCTGATTTTCCCGTAAAGGCGTTTCATCTCGGACTTGTGCAGCAGCAGTTTTCGCGGGCGCTCCGGTTCGTGGTTGTCATAATAGGCGAATGGATACGGACTGATGTTCATCTGGTAAAGGTAAAGCTCCCCTTTTTTGTCGAATCTGCCGTAGGCGTCCTTGAGGTTGGCCTTCCCCTGGCGCAGGGATTTGACCTCGGTCCCCTTGAGGACGATGCCCGCCTCGATTTCCTCGATGATATGGAAATCGTGGCGGGCCTTTCGGTTTACGGTGACGGTTTTGACGTGTTCGGATGTCATGTCTGCTTATGCCGGGTATGTGCCTGATTCCTGTGGCGGCTTTTGGAGAAGCCCATTATGATGCGTAAATATCGCTGTAGAGTATATCCCCGAAGCGGTTTTTGATCAACTCATGTATTTCGGAGATGGTATTCTTTTTCAGCACATCCACCATCAACCGGCCGGTATCGGCGACGCTGATCCGCCGGATCATGTTCTTGATCTCCGGGATCGACTGCGGCGCCATGCTCAACTCCTCGATGCCCAGGCCCAGGATGACGGGCAGGTTGATCGGGTCGGCCGCCATTTCCCCGCAAATGTATGTGGGCTTGTTTTTTTCCCGGGCACTGTCCACGATATGCCTTATCAGTCGGATCACCGCAGGGTGCAGGGGGCTGTAAAGATGCGCCACGTGAGGGTTCGCCCGGTCCAGTGCCAGGGTGTACTGGATCAGATCGTTGGTGCCGATGCTGAAGAAATCGACCATTTCCGCCATTGCATCGGCCAGGATGGCTGCGGAAGGCACTTCGATCATGATGCCGATTTCAATGTCCCTGTTGTATTCGATGCCCTCATTTTCAAGGGACTCCGCCGCCTTGTCGAGAAGCCTTATGGACTCCGATATTTCCTCGCATCCCGAAATCATCGGCAGCAGCAGTCGAACGTTACCGTGCGCCGCTGCACGCAGGATAGCGCGGAGCTGGGTGGTGAATATGTCGGGCTTGCGGAGGCAAAACCGGATCGCCCGAAGCCCGAGCGCTGGATTGACCTCCTCAGGGGTCGGCATGGAGGGGATTTCCTTGTCCCCGTTGATATCCAGCGTGCGGATGGTTACGGGGTGGGGAGCCATAAGCTCGACCGTTTCCCGGTATTGTTCGAACAATTCCTGTTCTTCCGGAAAATTGGTTCGGGCGATGTAGAGGAATTCTGTCCTGAACAGCCCGATGCCTTCTCCGCCGTTGTCCCTGACCCCGACGATTTCCTCGGGCAGTTCGATGTTCCCCATGACGCGGAAAACAAGACCGTCCGTGGATTCGGCAGGCAGATCCCCCGTCCGGACGATATCGGCCCGGTGCAGGGCATATCGGCGCCGGAGGTCCGAATAGTCAATAAGTGTCTCTTCGGAGGGGTTGACGATAACGGTCCCCTTGTTGCCGTCGACGATGATCACATCGTCGTTTTTAATTGCGGAAGTCGCGGTTTCAAGGCCTAATACCGACGGAATATCCAGTGCGCGGGCAACGATGCTTGTATGGGAGGCTTTCCCCCCCCTGTCCGTGACAAACCCCATGATGCGGTTGAGCTGGATCTGGCTCGTTTCTGCCGGGGTGAGGTGGGTCGCAACGAGGATAACCCGTTTGTCGATATTTGAAATGTTGACGTCGCCGATGCCGGTAAGCTGCCGCATGATCCGGTCCGACACGTGCTCGATATCCGCTGCTCTCGCCCCGAGATACGGATCTGAAATCTGCTTGAACATACTGACGGCCATGGACGTGGCCCTTTTCAGCGCCCACTCGGCATTGACCTGGTCTTTTTTGATGATCCCCATGGTCCGGTCATAGAGCATCTTGTCTTTGTGTAAAAGCAGGTGGGTTTCCAGGATATAGGTGTTTTCCCGCAATTCTTCGGGAATATCTTCGATAATGGCGGACAATTCGTTCCGGGCCTTTTTTACGGCGCTTTTGAAACGGTTGATCTCCGCGTTGACCTCGTGCTGGCCGACGAAATATTTTTCAATGACATCCACACCCTCCCTGTCCACCAGGTAGGCCTTTCCGATGCAGATGCCCGGGGAGCCGCTGATGCCGGTTAATATGAATTCGCCGGATGCTTCGTTTTCGTGGTTATTCATCAAAGCCCTTGTCGAAAAGCGATCGGATTTCTCTGAGTATCTCAATGTCTGATTCGTTTTCAGCTGCTATGGTAACACGGGCGCCGTCCGTGCACGCCAGGGAAAGGATGTCGATGATACTGGATGCATCAACGGTTTCGCTGTCCACAGTCAGCCATATGCCGGAATTGGCTTTCATTGCCAGCTTTGCGATCAGGGCCGCAGGTCTGGCATGGAGCCCCAGAGAGTTGCGCACGATTACTTCGATTTTTAGTTCTTCAGTCAAGATGTCAATATTATTATATATTAATACCATTAAAATTCTTTACATTACCACGCTACAGCGGACAGTGTCAATTAAATCATTGCAAATCATTGTATCCATGGCGCCTGCCGCCAATTTTTGCCGCATTGGAAGCAATGGTTCGCATGGACATTTTTTGCGGACTCTGATATGTATGCATCGTGTTTCCCGTAAACGATGGACATCGAGCAACCCGGCGAAGCCGCAATTTTCCATCTCCCTGCCCGGTGGACAGAACAACCGCAAATCGGAGAAAACATGTTTGCCGAAAAAGTGGTCATCATTACCGGCGGGTCTTCCGGGCTCGGCAAGGCCCTTGCCCAGCGGCTGCTTGCGCAAAAAGCCCGCCTTGTACTGCTTGCCCGTGATCCCGGAAAACTGGCCGACGCAAGGCAGGAGTTGATTGCCAGCGGCGCGTCTGGGGCGGAAATCGACATCTTTCCCTGCGACGTTGCGGACAGCCGCGCGGTGGAAAAGGTGTTTTCGGACGTGGCGGACAAGGCAGGGCCGCCGGACGTGCTGATCAATTCCGCCGGGGTTCTCCGGGAAGGGTATTTTGAGTGCCAGACGGCCGATACCTTTCGCGAGGTGATGAATATTAACTTTTTCGGCACGCTTTACTGCATCCAGGCGGTTTTGCCCTATTATAAGGAGAAGGGGGGCGGTAAAATCGTCAATATCTGTTCCGTGGCCGGGTTGACGGGCGTTTTCGGATATACCGCCTATTGTGCTTCAAAACATGCGGTCCGGGGCCTGACCAGCTCGCTCCGGGCCGAGCTCAAGCATCAGAACGTCTCCATTCATATCGTCTACCCGGCGGAGTTCGAATCCCCCATGGTGGACGCACTCAACGAATGCCGCACCGAAGAAAACAGGAAAGTGGCCGGCACCATACCGATTCTGACTGCCGACGCCGTGGCTGACGAAATCATCAGCGGTCTTTTGAAAAACCGCTACGAGATCACCCCGGGAGTCGCCACGCGTATCCTCACCGGATTTGAAAGGGTCTTTCCGGCAGTCGGCCGCGTGGTATCGGATTTGCAGGTTCGCAGGATCTACAAAGGCCCTGACCATAAAAAACAGCAGGCGGATTGAAATCCGCAGGGCAAGCCAACCATCGACCATTGCAAAAGAAAGCGTCCCGGATGAAGCAATCAACGCGGATCATGCTCTGCAAGCACGGCTGGCGGGTGGACCGTTTTGTCCACAACTATTTGTATTTTCTGTTTTATTATCCCTATGTCAGGGTATTGGGCCTGTTCGTGCGCTGCCTGAAATACCTGACCTGGTGCAGACCCCTGGTGCCGGCGGGGAAAATGGTTTTTAACCGGTACCACTCCAAGGTCCTTTCCTATGAAGATACCCGCAAGATTTTTGCGCTGAACGAGGACGTTCACATTGATTCGGCCGACAACAAGCGAATCATTCCCTACGCATACGCCACCCGGATCATCTTCCAGGAGCCCGGATTTATCGCGGTCATGGACTGCCCCTGTAAAAAAGCCACGGGGGCCGCCCCGGAGGATCTCAATTCCTGTATTGCCGTGGGCAGAGGCGTGGCCTCGTTCTGGCTGGAGCATTGCGGAAAGTACAATCCCCGAAAAGTCTCCCAGGAAGAAGCCCTCGCCATTATCGACCGGTTTCGCAAAACCGGGCACATCACCCAGGCGTTTTTAAAGGTGGCAACCGGGGGCAGCACCGGCGTGATCTGCAACTGCCACCCGGACACTTGCGTAAGCCTCCAGGCGACGCGCCT
>JAWOAV010000223.1:0-2578 GCA_046498365.1 Desulfosalsimonadaceae bacterium | reverse complement strand
GGGTTCTTCAAAGACGTTTTGCCGTATGCCCTCACACACAATGGCTTCCATGGTCTTGAGGATTTTTGCGCCTTCCGCATCGATACTTTTTTTGACCCCGTTGGAGAAAAATACCCGCGGCGAGGACAAAAAATAGTTGATCACGTCGAAATAGTCGTTGTGCGCCTCGCTAAACTGCAGATAGACCCTCGCACATGTTTTCAGGTTTTCTTCAGGGTCTCCGATATTCTTTGTGGCCGACAGGATGTCGGCATGCAGCATTTCAAGTCCTTCCCGCTGGAGAACGGCAAAAATCTCCTCCTTGTTCGTAAAATACGAATAAATGGACCCCACCGACAGCTCGGCCTTCTTTGCAATCCGGTTGACCGATGTCTTTGCCAGCCCGTCTTTGAGGAGAAGCTTTCTTGCCGCATCCAGGATTTGTTCTTTTCGGTTTTCCTTTTCCCTGGCCCGCCGTTCCCTGGAGCCCATGACAATATCCTTTCGTTTACCATACAAACCAGTTCATTTTGCAGGCGCTCAGAGCTCCATCAACTGGCCGCCGGTAATATTGACGGCCTGGCCTGTCATGTACGACGACGCGCTTGATGCCAGAAAAGCCGCAAGTTCCGCCACCTCGGCCGGCTCGCCGATTCTGCCCAGGGGAATGGTTTTGCACATTTCCATTTCCCGCTCTTCCACTGTCGTGCCAAAAACCGTCGCCTCCAGCTCAAAGCGCCATTTTTCGATATCCGTCATGATCTGTCCCGGGCAGATGGCATTGACCCGGATGGAAGCCCCGGCGAGCTCCTTTGCCATGGTCTTGGTCAGCATGATCACGCCGGCCTTGGCTGCCCCGTAGGCGGCGTTGAAAAGCGGCGGCACCTTTCCCGCCCGGGACGCCATGTTGATGATGCTCCCGCCGGTTTTCTTCATGACCGGCAAAACAGCCCTGGAAACGCGAAAAACACCGTGCAGGTTGACATCGATGGTCTTCATCCAGGCGGCTTCGTCATAGTTTTCCACGGCGCTGGGAACGCCGAAGGAGGCGCCGGCGTTGTTAACCAGAATGTGGATTTCATCAAAGCGACGGGTCACCTCCGCCACCATTCGATTGACGCAATCCGTATCCGTGACGTCCAAGACCACCGCGGCCGCTTTCACGCCGAAGCGTTCGGCGATCTCCGCCTCGATTGCCTTCATCTCCTCTGACGTGGCCGTGCTCACCTGCCCTTCTTCCGCCTGCGGCTTTCCAATGTCTGCAATCACGATGTTCGCCCCGCAGGATGCCAGCTTTACGGCGATGGCATACCCGATTCCCGTTCTCTTGCCCGCACCGGTAATGATTGCGGTTTTTCCGCGCAAATCCGTCGTCATAGGGGCCCTTTCGTTGCGATTGGTTATTGTTTTTGAACACCTCTCACTTTTTGAGATGCATTCAAAATAGCGAAAAGTCAAGGATTTTTTATGCGCCCGAACAAAGGACCGAACAAAGGACCGGACAAGGGGGTTGACAAAGGGCATTATCCCGGGTAAATAACCCGTAATGTTCAAGGTGTCCGTTTGGACGCCAGAACGGCCGGCGATCAGACGGCCGTTTGTAAAGGGAATCCCGTGTGAATCGGGAGCGGTCCCGCCGCTGTGATCGGGGACGAAATCCGCAAGAAAGTCACTGTCGGGGAAAAACCGGTGGGAAGGCGCGGAAAATAGGATGATCCGAGAGCCAGAAGACCTGCCTTGAGCATAGGATATGACCGTGCGCGTGGAAACGCCGGTTGTAACGCGACATATAAAGGGCCAAGAAAACTGGGTGCAGCCCTCTATGAACCATTTACGGTTTATAGAGGGCTTTTTTTGTTTTTGCAGAAAGGAAAAAGACATGAAACAAGGCATACGCGTACTCTTCATTTCGCTTTTTATTGCTGCCGCTTGGACTTCTTTTGCTGCGGCCCACGCGCATCACCAAGAAACGACGGATAAAACGGGCATTTTACTGGTCACCTTCGGATCGAGTTACCCACAGGCGCAAAAAGCCTTTGATAATATTGAGGAAAATGTGCGCGCGGCGTTCCCGGACACAGCGGTCCGCTGGGCATATACGTCGCGGATGGTCCGCAGCATCATGCAGGAGAAGGGAAAGACACTGGATTCACCGGAGCAGGCCCTGGCAAAGATGGCTGATGAGGGGTTTTCGCATGTAGTGGTTCAGTCCCTGCACATGATCCCGGGGCATGAATTCCACTACCTGGCATCCGTTGCCCGGGCATATGAAACCATGGACAAAGGGATTTCCCGTATACACGTGGGCATGCCGCTGATGGCCGGACAGACCGACATGGACAAAACCGCCGGAGCGGTAAAATCCGCCATCCCCGATGAAAGACAGGCCGGCGAAGCGGTCGTCCTGGTCGGTCACGGCTCCACACACCCGGCAAACGCGTCTTACGCAGCGCTCATGTGGCAGCTCCAGCGCACGGACGAAAATATTTTCATCGGCACGATTTCAGGCTTTCCCGGCATGGCGGAGATCCTTGCAAGGCTTAGAGAAAACGATGTGGAGAAAGTCTGGCTCATGCCGTTTATGTCCGTTGCCGGCGAC
>JAWOAV010000216.1:0-2946 GCA_046498365.1 Desulfosalsimonadaceae bacterium | reverse complement strand
AATAAGAAAATCTAAAGATGATCTTTTAGCCCTAGAAGGTTTAGGAGAAAAAGGCATCAAAGAAACTGAAGAGATACTAGAAAAACACAACCTTTCATTGAAAGAAGAGTAAATCCCTAAAATCATGAAACATCATAATAAAATCAGATCGTTTAATAGGCCAAGAAATCAAAGGAATGCACTCTTAAAATCACTAGCAAGAGCCTTAGTTAGAAATGAACGAATTAAAACAACAGAGATGAAGGCCAAAGAGATAAGACCCTACGTAGAAAGACTGATTACTTACGGAAAAAAAGGAACACTTTCTGACAGAAGAAGACTCAGTGCTCTTATTGGAAAAGATGCATCTCTAAAAATTTTTACAGATTTAGCACCACGTTTTGAAAAAAGAGCAGGAGGATACACCCGAATAACAAAGTGGGAGGCTTGAAGACGGCCGGGATATCACCATGGGCCTTTTTGAGAAAATTAAAAAAGAGGAGCTTGAAACGATAAAAAACAACGCGGGAGAAACCGCGTTTGTCTCCGGCAATTATGAAAAAGCGGCCGAGCTGCTGACAGAGATAATTGCCAATCCCGAGCTGGAGGAATATTTAACGATTCGGGCGTATGAATATATACCGTAATTGCCCGGAAGCCATCAAACCGTGGGGGATGCACATGACAAAGACAATCGATGAAAAAGCGGCAACACTCGAAGAAAGGCTTTCCTGTCATTTTATCAGCAACGATGAAATTACCGCACTCGAGCAAAACTGGAAAACCGATCCCCGATGGAAAGGGATTGTACGGCCATACACGGCAAGCGATGTGCTCAATCTGCGGGGTACCCTTCAGGTGGCGTATTCCTATGCCATGGCAGGGGCGCTTCGGCTTTGGCGGCTGCTGAACACGGAGGAATATATCCCCGCACTGGGGGCATTGACGGGCAATCAGGCCGTCCAGCAGGTGGAGGCCGGCCTCAAGGCCATTTACATAAGCGGCTGGCAGGTCGCGGCCGACAATAACCTGGCCGGGGAGATGTACCCGGACCAGAGCCTGTATCCGTCTACCAGCGTGCCTTCCGTGGTCCGGCGGATCAATAACGCCTTCAAGCGGGCGGACCAGATCCAGGTCCTTGACTGCCGGGAAGGGGGGCCGTACTGGTTTGCGCCCGTTGTCGCCGATGCCGAGGCCGGTTTCGGCGGGCCGTTGAACGCCTTTGAACTGATGAAGAACATGATCGAAGCCGGGGCCGCAGGGGTTCATTTCGAGGATCAGCTGGCTTCGGCCAAGAAGTGCGGCCACATGGGGGGGAAAGTTTTGGTTCCCACCCGTGAATTTATCACCAAGCTGATCGCCACCCGCTTGGCCGCGGATATCTGCGGGGTGCCGACCGTTCTGATCGCCCGCACGGACGCGGATGCGGCAAAGCTCTTAACTAGCGACATCGATGAACGGGACCATCCCTTTATCATCAACGAGGAGCGTTCCGAGGAGGGGTATCACTGGATCCGGCCGGGTGTGGAATCCGCCATTGCCAGGGGGCGGGCCTATGCCCCGTACGCGGACATGATCTGGTGCGAGACCTCCGTGCCCGATCTCTCCCAGGCCAAAAAATTCGCCGAGGGCATCCGGTCCGAGTACCCGGACAAGTTGCTATGCTATAACTGCTCCCCGTCCTTCAACTGGAAGGCATACATGGATGAGGCCACCATTACGAAGTTCCAGCGGGAGCTTGGGGCCATGGGATACAAGTTCCAGTTTGTCACCCTGGCCGGATTTCATTCCCTGAACCTGGGGATGTTCAACCTGGCGCGCAGCTACCGGAATGAAGGGATGCTCGCATATTCCCGGTTTCAACAAAAAGAATTCGACGACGGAGAAAAAGAAGGGTATCGTGCGATTACCCACCAGGCATTCGTGGGAACGGGCTATTTTGACAGAGTGACCAACACCATTACCGGCGGCAAGGCCACAACCGGAGCGATGGCGGACTCGACAGAGACGGCCCAGTTTAAAAAAAGCTAATTCCCCTGTTCTTCCTATGAAGCGGATCTGGATCAGCCTTCCGGGTGTAGCGGGGATAGCCTAAAACCAGCTGATTTCGGGCTCTTTTCGAAGGGGCAGCCGGTGGTATTTGAACTTCGGGTGGCCGACCATGAGCGCCCCGCAGCAGGTATGATTTTCCGGCAGCGCCAGTGCTTCCTGCATCGGCGGCCAGAACAGGGCCGCTGCGGTAAAATAGCCGGCCCAGCAGGCGCCCAGGTCAAAGCCGGTAGCCGCCAGTTCCAAATAGGCCAGGGCGATGGTGGCGGCTGCCTGGGCCGTTGGATCGCCCTTGTGCCCGTGGGCGATAACGAGGTGGGGCGCATCCCGGGTGACGGGGTCCATGCCGTATTCCCATCCCTGGACAATCCGCTCCATCTGCATGGCCTCCGCAAACGGGGACTTTTCGTCAATCAGCTGGCGCATCCAGTCGATGACATGCCCCGAGAGGCGTTTGACATCTTCTTTCTCCTGGACGATCTTCCACTTCACGGGCTGGGTGTTGCGCCCCGACGGCGCGTATCTCGCGATCTCAACGAGACGGACCAGGGTTTCCCGGTCAACCGGTTTGTCCTTGTAAACCCTTGTGGAACGGCGATTCCGCAGAAAATGTTCGGTCTGCTCCGGCCCCAGGAGCCATTCTTTCCGGACAGGGGGGCAGTCGGCCGCGGCCATGCTTTCATGGTTCATGGCCCCGTGGGGGCATACGGCGACGCAGTGGCCGCACCGGATGCAGCTTTGCTCCCCATCTTCGACCATTTTCGGGTAGTCGGTTTCGGATGGCAGGACAATGATCTTTGCCGGGCAAACCGCGGCGCAGATTCCGTCGCGTCTGCATTTTTCCGTGTCGACATGTAGTAACGTCATGTAGGAACCTCTCTTTTCTATTGCGTTATAAAGATGGAGGAGGAAATATCC
>JAWOAV010000098.1:0-35244 GCA_046498365.1 Desulfosalsimonadaceae bacterium | reverse complement strand
CCCGGGCTCTTTTGCGCATCATGGGCGCCCTTTACGAAACGTTTTTCATCTCGGATGTTGCTGAAATCACCATCGAGGCCAATCCCGCAACGCTTTCCAAAGACCAGCTGACAGCGCTTCGAAAGGGAGGGATCAACCGGATCAACATCGGGGTTCAATCCTTTGATGACGCCAACCTGTCTTTTCTGGGGCGGATTCACAGCGGCGAGGATGCCCTGAAAGCGCTGCAGTTGGCGGAAAAAGGCGAGTTTGACAACATCGGGATCGATCTCATCTACGGACTTCCCGGTCAAACGCCTGAAAAGTGGCAAAAAGATATAGAAACAACGGTATCTTACGGGCCAGCGCATATATCGTGCTACATGCTGACCTTTGAGCCGGGCACCGCCATGGACAATGCCCGGAAAGCCGGACAATTCAAGGCGCCTGGCGATTGGGTGCAGGCGGCGCTTTTTTTGGCCACCGCCCGCATGCTTGGGCAAAACGGCTATGATCATTACGAAATATCCAATTTTGCCAAATCCCCACATCTGCGCTCGCTGCACAACGCCGGCTACTGGAATAACCGGCCGTATCTGGGCCTGGGCCCCGCCGCCCACTCCTATGCCCCGCCGGTGCGCAAGGCGAATGTCCGCTCGGTGCGCCGGTATATCCGACGAATGGAAATGGGGAAATCACCGGTGGAATCCTCCGAGACCCTGGATGTGCGGCAGCAGATGATGGAGGCGGTATATCTGGGACTGCGAAAGGCCGACGGCATTTGCTACGTCGAGTTCAACCGCCGGTTCCAGGCGGATTTTTGTGATATGTTTGCAGCGGTTATCGACCGTTTTGCCGAAAAGCGCTACCTAATCGCGGATGCGGACAAATGCCGCCTGAGCCTGGAGGGGATGCTGCTTCAGGAGAGCATCGCGGGGGAATTTATACAGGTTTTCTCCTGAGCTTCCGCACATCGCCGACCCTGAGAGTGATGTTTGCGGCATCAAAATGCTCCAGAAGCGGAATCGTATATTTTCTCGATGTTCCGGTCAATTCTTTGAATCGGGGTGTGTCAATATCCTCGTGCTCCGTGAGAAACGCGATCAGGCGGTTTTGCAAATCGGTAACGGCAGTTTTATGGAAAAAAAGGTCCTCTTTGACTTTTACCAGTTTTCCGTCTTCCACCAGGTGCATGAGCACTTTCCGGGTCTGCGCAGGATCCGATCCGATGCGGTTGCACAGATCCTTGAAAGTGGGGGGTTGAAGCCCGGCCGCCGTGTATTGATTCATGATCTTTTCTTTTAGTTCCGTCATGTCGGTCTGGAGGGTTACTTTGTGCCCGGCAAGGCGGATGCTGTCTTCCACCTGTTCTACTTCTCCCGCCTTGATCATCAGGCCGAGAAGCTGGTTGAACAGCCGGTCGGTTTTCATGTCCGGGAACTTGCTGCGCAGCTCCCCTTTTGACATCCCTCCCTTTAACGGGTTTTTCTTGTGATAACGGGTCAGGATATCGATGACGCCGGTCTTGAAAGCGTCAAACGTATTGGCGTGGATGAACCGGCGCTCGGTTCGTTCGGTCTGAATGGCGGTTTTCTGACTCGTCAGTTTCTGCAGGATGTTTTCCAGCATTTTGTCCGAGAGGTTGGTAAGAACGATCAGTTCCCGGAAGGAGACTTCCCTGTAGCCGGCAATTTCGATGTGCAGGGCGGTCAGTTCCCCGGGAGAAGGGTTTCGAAGGCGTTCCATGCGGTCTGCCACATCCTTGCGAAACCGTTTGTGCTTCGGCGGGGCGGGATTCAATACACCGCCGCCGCCAAGGGTCCGAACGGGAGAGTAGCTTCGGATCACGAAGCGGTCATCCCGCATGCAGGTCAGCGGTTCTTCCATACGAAGCTGCGCCGGCGCGCTTTCGCCGGGCTTCAGTTTTTCACGGTCGAGCAGGATCACGTTGCACGGTACCTGGCTGGTGCCGATGTGAAGGCGGACGCGCGCCCTGTTTTTGAGCGGGCGCTCGTTGCTTTCAAGCAGCTGAAGGTGAACGTCGATCATGTAGGAGGATATCAGGGTGCCGGGCCGGGCGAGGACGTCCCCCCGATTGACGGTATGCCGGTCAATGCCCTGGAAGTTGACCGCCGTGCGAAGCCCTGCCTCGGATGCCTCCACGGTTTTGTCGTGTACCTGAAGCCCCCGGATTTTGGATGTGATGCCGGAGGGATAGATCATCACCGCCTCTCCGTTGGCGATCTTCCCGGAAACCAGGGTGCCTGTGATCACCGTGCCGAATCCCTTCATGGAAAACACCCGGTCGACAGGCAGGCGGAACAATCCGGTGGAGGTGCGCTCCGGCAGGGCGGAGCAATATTCATCAAGGACCGCAATCATTTCGTCGATGCCTTCGCCGGTAATCGATGAAACGGATACGATGGGCGAGTCTTCCAGAAACGTTTTGTCCATGAAATCGGTGACGTCTTCCTTTACAAGCTCCAGCCATTCCGCATCGACCATATCGATCTTTGTCAGCACCACAAAACCGTAATGGATGCCAAGCAGGGAACAGATTTCCATATGCTCGCGGGTTTGCGGCATGACCCCTTCGTCGGCGGCAATGATCATGGCCACCACGTCGATGCCTGTTGCGCCGGCCACCATGTTTTTGACGAATTTTTCATGGCCGGGAACGTCTACAACCCCGATATGCAGGCCGCTGGGAAGGTCGATGGCGGCAAACCCAAGCTCGATGGTGATGCCGCGGCGTTTTTCCTCGATCAGGCGGTCGGTGTCCGTGCCGGATATGGCTTTTACGAGGCTGGTCTTTCCGTGGTCGATATGCCCTGCAGTGCCCAAAATGATCTGCTTCAATGGTATGGCTACCCCTTCCGGTTGGTTACTTGTTTCTTGTTCGCAAATATTCCAGCAGATATGCCATGATAACAAGAAAGGCGGTCATCCCGACAATAAAACCGAGGTCGGCTTCGGGCCTGAATATTCGTGCGATTACATATGCGAACACCCCCCCAAGGCATACCCGCAGAAGAAACATTGAAACTTCATGCATGACAGGCTCCAGGATTTGACAGATATTGAGAACTGCTCGAACAGGTTATAAACATATTATTTTACTCAAAAGCATATATCGGGTCAATAATAAGTTTCGCTGCGGGTCCTTGCAACAAGTGGGCCCGAGGGGCAGATTTGTCCGGCAGGGGTAAAAATCCTGTTGCAAAAGATGGATCGATTTGGTATCTACAATTTCTCAAAGGTTATGGTGGGTGTAGCTCAGTTGGTAGAGCGCCAGGTTGTGGCCCTGGTGGCCGTGGGTTCAAGTCCCATCACTCACCCCATTAAACCTTTTCTCTTTTTCCGCCCTGCGCCCGTAGCTCAGCTGGATAGAGCGCCGGACTTCGAATCCGTAGGTCGGGGGTTCGAATCCCTCCGGGCGTACCAACAAACAAAAGGTTTGACCGGCACAGGTCCGGCAAACGTGCTCTTCATGCCATACAATGGCGTTGTGCCGCGTATCTCACCAGCACTCTTCTTCGCTGCTCCCCCCTTTGTTTTTTCAGCCGCGGCGCACCCGCGCAACAATTACCACAAAAATACCACAAAAATTTCATAGATGCCGCATTTCTTCACCGGCAATATTTCCTGACAATACAGCCCTGATTTGCAATTCAGCCGTATCCCGTTATCATTAATAAATGAAAGGAAATAAACGCTCTTCAACCGGGAGGCGTTTTCTGTTGGGCATTTTCCGGCATCAAGCCGTTGCCGGATTTCACCCGAGGCTGGCTGCTTTCCCGTTTTGCAGGCGCAACCACTGAAACGACGGAAGGAATCAAAATGAACAGCAATCAAATTATCGGCATCGTGCTTCTTGCGGTCGGGATCGTTCTTCTTTTTTTCGGCTATCAATCTTCCCAGGCGGTGGACGACCAGATCACGGAGGCCATTACCGGACGCTTTACGGACGCCACCATGTGGTTTTTGATTGCCGGCGGGGTTTCTGCGGTGGTCGGTATCGGAATACTGGCCTTCAAGCGGTAAGGGGCTTCTCGGTAGAAGCATATTCTTTTTCATGGCCAGCCCGGACCACCGCGTGCGCAGGCAGATCGGATCATTGGTGCATACCGGGGGGCGCCCGGTCAATTCTGCGGCCGTTAAAAC
The DNA here is from genome assembly GCA_046498365.1 of Desulfosalsimonadaceae bacterium. Lineage (GTDB taxonomy): Bacteria > Desulfobacterota > Desulfobacteria > Desulfobacterales > Desulfosalsimonadaceae > B1SED10-16. Next base: position 31,101 of record JAWOAV010000098.1, on the reverse strand, counting down.
ATGAAAAAGAAGCTGAGCAATAACTGGAAATCCGGCGCATCGTCGTCCACGCCGACGCCCATGGCTCCCCGGATGCTGCTTTTTCGGTCGAACTTGTAATCGACGCCGCCGGAAAGGAGCATGTAGTCATACCTGCTTTTGACGACCCCCTCGCCGACAAAAGACAAATCTTCGTTATGCTGGTAAATAGCGCCGCCGGCAAGGCGCAGGACGGTTTCGTGGTCCTTGTCGTATTTTTCCGTATATAACATGCCGATCGTGCCAGTCAGGACAACCTCGCTGTTCAGGGGGTGGCGGAGAGCGGAATATGCGCCCAGGTCAAAATTGTCTTCCCCGGTTTTCTCCCGGCCGGTGGGCAGCGTGATATAACCGCCTGCGGATATTTTGGTTTCCTCGTCAAAGAACAGGTGACGGCCGCCGAGATACAGGTCCGAAATACTGGTTTCCGAGTCTCCGTCAGGGTCGGCATGAACCATTCCCAGCCGGGCGTGAAGCTCCGTTTGGGGATGGATCGCCATGCCGCCGCGCACGCCAAGCTGGTACAGATCAAAATCACTCCTATCCGTATCGTAGTAGCTGTAATCGAACTCGGTGTCGATGTAGGGGTCTGGAGTAATGTGCGCGTCTTCGAAAAAGCTTTGAAAGAGCCGGATATCCCCTTTTGTTTCGTTCTGGGCGTACGCCGCACTGCAGAGCGAGAGTAATGTCAGTATCCCCAGTATCGCTTTAACCTTCATTTTTCCCTCCGGTTCATTTATATTTACATTTACTGCATCCATCAGCGAGTTTACGTATTTTTGTAATGTAATGAAAAAATGTCCGTTTGACAACCGTAAAACACCCTGAAATCATCGATGGTAATCATTCGCTCCGCCCGTATGCGGGCAAAATGAAGAAAGGCGGATTGTTATGCAGCATTCTGAGGGGCAAAAGAACCGAAAGATAGAAATCCTCACCGTCGGTCGGATGACAAACGAAAAATTCGTCAATCTTTATGAAATGCGCTACCGGGATAAAATCGGCCGGGAAAAAACGTGGTCGTACGCCTCCCGCAGCGATCCGCCAAAGGCGGAAACCGGCCGCTTCGATGCGCCTGATGCGGTTGTCATCGTAGCGTTTCATGAAACCTCCGGCAGGCTTGTCATTATAAAGGAGTTCCGGATTCCGCTGGCCGGCTGGCTGTACGGGTTCCCCGCAGGTCTTGTGGACGAGGGGGAAAGCCTAGAAGGGTGCGCAGAAAGGGAGCTTTTCGAGGAGACCGGCCTGGTGCTGACCCGGGTTCACCGGGTCAGCCCGCCCATTTACTCGTCCTCGGGCCTCACCGATGAATCCGTGGCCATGGTGTACGCGGACTGCGTTGGAACCCCTTCCGATCACGCCGCCGGCAGTGCCGAGGATATCGAAGCCGTTTTTGTGTCCGCTGCAGACGCAAGGGAATTATGCGCGAGGCGGGACATTGCATTTGATGTAAAGACGTGGCTGGTCCTGGAGGCCTTCGGGGTTTCCGGGAAAATATAACCAAGCCGACATCCCGCCCCCGGCCTCCCGCTGGCGCCCCGTTTGGCTCTTTGACCCGGCCGCCGACCTACAGGCCGGCGGCCGCCATGATGTCGGGCACCACGTCTTCCTTGCCGATGGCCATGATGTGGACGCCGTCACAGATCTGCTCCTCCTTGATCCGCCGGATCATCCGCCCCGCGATCTCGATCCCTTTTTTGAGGGCTCCCCCCTTGGGTGCGGCGGCCATCTCGTCGATCAGGGTCTGGGGGACCATTACGCCCGCAACGTTCTTGTTCATGAATCGGGCCATCCCGGCGGATGTCAGCAGGATGACGCCCGCCAAAATCTTGACGTCGAAGCCGCGGGCATAGTCCATGAACGACTTGAAATTGTCCATGTCGTAGACGGCCTGCGTCTGAATGAACTCGGCGCCCGCCTCGATTTTCTTTTCGAACTTGATCAGCTGCGGTTCGATGGGGTCCGCCTCCGGTGTGACTATGGCCCCGGCGCACATCTTGATGTCGCCGTCCAGGTCGTTACCCGCCAGGTCCTTGCCGCGCTCCATGGTGCGGATGGTTTTGAGAAGCTGGCTGGACTCGAGGTCGAAGACGCCCTTGGCCTCCTTGTGGTCCCCCAGCATCACGGAGTCTCCGGTAAGACAGAGGACATTGTTGATGCCGCGGCTGTGGGCGAAAAGCAGGTCCGCCTGCAGGGCCAGGCGGTTGCGGTCCCGGCAGGTCATCTGGAGTATCGGTTCCCCGCCGTGTTCCTTGACCAAAAGCGCGCCCCCCAGGGAAGGGAAGCGCATGACCGAACTCTGGTGATCGGTCACGTTCATGGCGTCGACCTTGTCCTTGAGGAGTTCCACGTGATGGAGGAACTTTTCCGTGTTGGTGCCTTTCAGCGGCGCCACTTCCGAGGTTACGACGAACTTCCCGGAATCGAGCGCTTTTTTGAATGCGGACGTCATGAGATCATCCTTTCCTCATCAAAAGATATGAAAAATACACCCGTGTGCGTTTTTATGCCGGAATATCGTATTTTCCGGGTTTCGGTTCGCCCAGGTGGTTTCTGGGCTTCTGGTATTTCCGCATGGCATCCAGGCGACCTTGTTCGTTTAGTCGGTTGTAGATCAGCGTCCAGGCGCAGTCCTTGTTCGAATCGATTTCGCACTTGCCGCCATTGGTTCCGCCGCACGGGCCGTTGACCAGCCCTTTGTGGCAGGTTGTGACCGGGCATATGCCGCCGGTTTCGCCGATGATGCAGGTGCCGCACTGGATGCAGATTTCGTTGAAGCCGCCGCCGGCCTTCTCCTTGCCAATAAAAAGCGTGTCCTGTGCCGGAATGACCATGGCGCCCAGCTGGCTGCCGATGGTCTGCACCCCGAAGGCGCACGACATGACCAAAAGCGCGTCGGCCTGGTTCATGCGGCTTCCGTGGTCGTTCAGAATATGGGGGGTCAGGTTGTCGCAGGCCACGGGTACGACCGTCGTGCCGGTAACCACCTTGCCTTTTTCAGACAGGGTTCTGCTCATTTCTTCGACCTCGGGAGCACCGCCGGTGCGGGTCAGCGTGGTGCACGTTCCGCAGCCGATAATAAAGATTCTGCCCATCCCTTCAAGCAGGCGCTCAATTTCCTCGATGGGCTTTTGTTGGGTGATGGACCGTATCATTATTCACTCCTCTCTTTTTCAAGATCGCACCTCAGGCACCGCCTTGCTTCAAAGTGGGCCTCCTCGGCATTCAATCCACGCTCGACCTCCCGGAAATCGGAAATCCGCGTTTCAACGTCCTCCATTTCGATCTGGATACGGGGCTTATCCTGTGTTTCCCCCTCTTCCTCGTCAAGCGCCAGGCCGGTATCCTGGATAAACTGGGATTTTTCGTCCAGGATCCGGATCCGTGACCGGTCGCCGGCCAGGTACCGGTCTATCGCAATGGCCGCCCGCCGCCCCGAGGCGATGGCGCGGATCACGAAAGTCGGGCCCGTGGTGAAGTCGCCGCCGGCGAACACGCCGGGAACGTTCGTGGAAAGCGTGTTTTCATCCACGGCCAAAGACCCCCAGAGTGCTCTTTCGAGTTGGCTGTCTTCGGGCAAAAACGACATGTCCGGCGCCTGGCCGATGGAGATGATAATGTTGTCGGCCTCGACGAACTGGGTTTCCTCGAAATCGCATTCGGGGTTGAACCGCCCCTCCTGGTCAAATACGTTGACGCAGCGGGTAAAGCCGATGCCTTTGATCTTTCCGTTCTCCTGCTCGATATGGGACGGGGACCAGGACGGGTTGAGAATCACCCCTTCCTCCGCGGTTTCTTCGACCTCCTTTTCCCATGCGGGCATTTCATCGCGCGCCTCCAGGCAGAAGAGCTGGACGTCTTCCGAACCGGCCCGCAGGGCGGTTCGGGACACGTCCATGGCCACGTTGCCGCCGCCGATGACCACCGTGCGGCCGGACAGACGGAGACCGCTGTCCAAGCGCAGGTCCCGGAGGAAGCTGAGCCCGTAGTAAAGCCCCTCGAGATCCTCCTCCTCGCCGGGGATGCCGATGCGCTTGCTGGCCTGGGCGCCGGCGGAAATAAAGACCGCTGAAAATCCTTCCTTCATGAGGTCATTTACGGTGTGGTTGGCGTCGATGGGGGAATTGTAATGGATCTTGACGCCGGCGTTTTCAATGTAGTTTATTTCAAGCTCAATGATCTGTCGTGGCAGCCGGAACTCCGGAACCGCGATCCCCAGCATGCCGCCGCCCACGGACTGGGCTTCATATACCGTGGTTTCGTATCCCATCTGGGCTAGGAAGTATGCGCAGGTGAGCCCCGCCGGACCGGCCCCCACCACGGCCACCTTTTCCGGGCGGGTGACGGGGAAGGGGGCGCGTTTGGCACCGTATTTTTCATAGTACCAGTCCGAGGCAAAGCGCTTCAGCGCCCGTATGGCGACCGGATCGTCTAGTTCGCCGCGCCGGCATTTGAATTCGCAGGGATGGATACAGATGCGGCCGCAAACCGCCGGAAAGGGGTTTCTTTCCCGGATAATGTCCACGGCTGCCTTGTAATTCCCCTGGCCGATGGCGGCCACGTAGTTGGGAACGTCAATGCCTGCGGGGCATGCGTGCTGGCAGGCGGAAATGACCATGGAGTCGCATACGGCCCCGGCGCATCGGTGCTCGTGGATGTGCTCCCGGTACTCGTCTTCAAAGTATTTCAACGTGGACAGGGCCGGTTTGGGACTGGCCTGGCCAAGCCCGCACAAGGACGCCTCGGTCATGGTATTGCCGATGGACTTGATGCTGTCAATGTCTTCGATATGGCCGCGGCCGTCGGTGATGGCGGTGAGCGTTTCGAGGAGCTGGGTGGTCCCCAGTCGGCACGGGGCGCACTTGCCGCAGGATTCGCTCTGGGTGAAATTGAGAAAAAAGCGGGCGATTTCCACCATGCAGTTGTTTTCATCCAGGACCACCATGCCGCCGGAGCCCATGATGGCGCCGATGCGCTGGATGGTGTCATAATCGATGGGCAGGTTCATGAAACGGGAAGGGACGCATCCGCCGGCCGGCCCGCCCATCTGTACGGCCTTGAACTGGCGCCCTTTGGGAATGCCGCCGCCGATTTCGAATACCACTTCCTTGATGGTGGTGCCGATGGGGACTTCCACAAGGCCGGTATTGTTGACCTTTCCCGCCAGAGAGAAAATCTTGGTCCCCTTGCTGGCTTCGGTGCCGACCTCCGTGTACCACCCGGACCCGTTTTTGATAATTAAAGGGACATTGGCCAGGGTTTCGACATTGTTGATATTGGTGGGCTTTCCGTCCACTCCGGCCTGGGCCGGAAACGGCGGCCTGGGACGCGGCATGCCGCGCTTCCCCTCGATGGAGGCCATGAGGGCGGTTTCCTCGCCGCACACGAAAGCGCCCGCCCCCATTTTTATGGACAGCTCGAAGTCAAAGCCGGTATTCAAAATGTTCTTCCCGGTCAGCCCCAGCGCCTCGCATTGCGTAAGCGCGATATTGAGGTGCTCCACCGCGATGGGGTATTCCTCCCGGACGTACAGGATGCCGTATTCGGCCCCCATGGCATATCCGCCGATGAGCATCCCCTCGATCACCGCGTGGGGATCCCCTTCCAGGATGGCCCGGTCCATGAATGCGCCGGGATCCCCTTCGTCTGCGTTGCATACCACGTACTTGGGCCACGATTCGGTCTGCCGTGCGAACCGCCACTTGATCCCGGTGGGAAAGCCGGCCCCGCCCCGCCCCCGAAGCTTTGATGCCACCATTTCCTCGATGACGGCTTCCGGGGTCATTTTTGACAGCGCCTTCACCAGGGCCTTGTATCCGCCGGCGGCAATGTATTGTTCGATTTTCGTCGGATCGATGCGCCCGCAGTTGGCAAGCACCCGCCGCAGCTGTTTCTGGTAGAAAGGGATTTGGTTGCGGTAATAGACATATTGCCCGGTTTTGGGGTCCTGGTAGGCGAGCCGCTCAACGAGCTGGTTGTGCTTGAGCGTTTTGTCCACGATTTCCGCAGCATCCGCCGGATCGACCTCCTGGTACTGGACACCCAGGGGCTCGATCGCGACGACCGGGGCTTTGGCGCAGAATCCGTGGCACCCCGTCGACCGGATCTCGACTTCTTCGTCCATGCCGCGGGCCGTAACGGCTTCGGCCAGGGCGTCCCGGACAGCTGCTGCACCGTATGCGCGGCAGCCGGTCATGCATACGTGGACCTCGATTCGTTTCCTCCCGGATTCCGCGAGGATTTTGTTGCGGAACCACTCCAGCTGGCCTATGGATGTGAGTTTCTTCATGGGGCTCACGCCTCCTTGCTTTCTTTTCTGTACTCGCCGAGTACGGAGGTTACCTTGGTCGGGTTGAGCTTGCCGAAGTAGTCACGGTTGACCATCATCGTAGGGGCCAGGAAGCAGGCGCCCAGGCAAGCCACGGTTTCCAGCGTGAACTGGTAATCCGGACTGGTTTCCCCCTCTTCCAGCGAAAGGTCTTTTTTGATCATGCGCAGGATGGATCGGCTCCCCTTGACATGGCACGCCGTGCCCCTGCAGACCTTGAGCACACAGCGCCCCTTGGGTTTCAGCGAGAACCCGGCGTAAAACGTGATCACTCCCTGGACTTGGGCGGGATACATCTGGAGGGCATCGGCGATGGGCTCGATGGATTCGGGGGGTATAAAGCCGATTTCCTCCTGGATTTCCTGGAGCAGCGGGATCAGCCCCCATTTTTTTTCCTGGTATTTTTCGATGATTGCCGAGAGTTTTTCATGGTCGAATTGCGTGGGATCCATTGAAAGGCTCCTTAGTTTACATTTTTTCGATTCGCACGCGCACGTTTCGCCACCCGGATCCGGGCGGTTTCAAGGCGTTAAAATCGGCAATTTGCATGGCGTCGTTGCCATAAAATCCCTGGGGAACGAAGATGTGTCCTTTGGGCAGGGCGGGGTTCACGGCAGCGGCACGTTCGATGGCGCCAAAGGGGGACAGGAGACGTATGATGGGTTTGCCGCCGTTTTCGCCGCCCTTGGCCATGCCCAGATCCATAGCGTCTGCCGGTGCAATTTCGATTTCCCCGATCCTGTCCGAAGAGGTGATCCGGGCGGAGCGGGCGGTCCGGGTGCCCGAGCCCAGATGCCACCGCCGGCTGCCGATGTAAGCAATAAACGGGTAATTTTCATCCGGTTCCGATCCTGCGCCGGGGGTGTGAAAGGGGGCAAGAGGGAATGAATTCGGAATTTCGCTGCCGTTTTGTTTTACCCATTCCTGGCGGTGGCTGCCCAGGGCGCTGTATGAGGGGACGACACGCCGGATTTCCTGGCGGATTTTTTCAATGGTGGTGTAGTGCTCCGGGTAGCCGGCTTTTCTTGCGAGCATGGCCAGTATGGCCCAGTCCGGAAGCGCTTCGCCGGGCGGGGAGACAATCGGTATGAAGCTCTGGATGCGTCCTTCCATGTTGGTGAAGGAGCCCTGTTTTTCGGCAAATGCCGCACCCGGCAGGACCACATGCGCCAGTTCGGTAGTCCTGTTCTGGAGAATGTCCTGGACCACGATGAACTCGAGCTTTTTAAGCGCCCCACGCACCCGTTCCGGGTCCGGCAGGGAGCGAAGCGGATTTTCGCCCATAATATAGAGGGCTTTGAGCGTGCCGGCTTCCGCCGCTTCGATCATGGCGTGGATGTCTTTTCCCTCCCCCTCCGGTATGGCCGCCTCCCACATGGCCGCCACCAATTCTTTTTCCGCGGCATCGGACATCTTTCGCCAGCCGGGGAGCATGTCCGGCGCACATCCCATGTCAAGAGCGCCGACCGCGTTGTTTTCAAGGGCGGGGATAAAAATGCCGGCGCTTTTCTCCCCTACGGCACCGGTGATCAATGCCAGGTTGAACAAGGCGTCGAGCAGCGCTTTTCCGTGTTGTCTTTCAAGGAGGTCGCATGGCGGCACAAAGGCGATTTTCCGGCCTTTCAGCATGGATGCGGCCTGCGTGACGGTTTCGGGGGCGATTCCCGCCTGTTTTGCCAGAGCGTCCGGGTCCTTGGCAGAAATCGCCGGCAGCCAGCCGTGCTCGTCGTTTGTGTATTGGTCCATAAAGGCGCGGTCGACGCCGCCTTCTGTGATGAGGCGGGCGGTAAGGGCGTTTATCGCGTCAACGCCGAACGCCGCGCTTTTAGCGCCTTTTTCCGGGTGAAGCCATACGCTGCCGAAAGCGGCGAGATCGGAGCGGTACGGATCGATCACCACAAGCGGGGCGCCTTTTTTGACCGCCCTTTTGATATGGTAGCCCGCCACTGGTACCGTGTGATCGGTATCGGATAGTACGGCGACAATGGCATCGGCGTTTTCAAGGCTTGAAAGGCGCCTGACCCGGCAGGCTCCCTTTGTTCTTTCGGCAACTTCCCGAATCAGGGCGTGGCCGCCGGCAGCGCCCTCGGCTGTAATATTGTTGGTGCCGAAAATGACCCGGGCGATTTTCTGGAAAAGGTAGTTTTCCTCGTTGGTGCACTTTGCAGAACCGATAAAACCGATGCTTTCCTCACCGTTCCGGCGTTTTATATCGGCCAGCCGGCCCGCGACGGTGGAGAGGGCCGCATCGAAGCCCGTAGGGGCAAGCCGGGTGTTTCCTTCTTCATCGGTTTCCCGTACCAGGGGGCGGAGCAGCCGTTCGGGGGAAAGCAGAAAATCATGGGCAAAATGCCCCCTTACGCAAAGGGTCGACCCGTTTACCGTATCCTTGTCCGGAGATGGATTGATCTCGACGACCCGGTTGCCGGACACGCCCATTGAAAGGCTGCACCCCGCCCCGCAGAAACCGCAGATGGTGGTTTCTTCGGTTTCAGGGGTTCCGGTGAAAAAGGTGTTATGGGTCGACAGGGCGCCGGTAGGGCACATTGAGACGCAGGTGCCGCAGAAGGTGCACCGCGACTTTTCCAGGGGCTTTTCAAGGAGCGTAACCGGCCGGGAGGAAAATCCACGGTCGCTGTAGTCGATGGCGCCGACAGCGACCAGTTCGTGATCGGCGCGGATGCATTTGCCGCAGAGGATGCATTTGGCGAGATCCCTTACGATAAACGGGTTGTGCGTCTCAAACGGTTTGTGATTGGGCATGGGGTAGAGCCGGGTTTCGGCCACGCCCAATTCCGCCGCCACCCGGCGAAGTTCGCACCGGTTCCCCTTGTTGCAGACGATGCAGGATTCCGGGTGCTCCGCGATCATGAGCCGGACAATGTTTTTCCGGTGCTCTTTCACCCGCGGGGAATCGGTGTGGATGGCCATTTCCGGGGCGACCGGCGTTACGCAGGAGGCCATGAGACGACCGGAGTTTTCTTCTTCAACCAGACAGATCCGGCAGGCGCCATACGGGGCCAGCTCTGCATGGCTGCACAGGGTGGGAATGGCGATGCCGTTTTTTTCGGCAGCGGTGAGAATCGAGGTGCCCGGCGGGGCAGAGATTTTTTTGCCGTTTATGGTGAGAACGATGTTTTTCACGGATGCGGCTCCTTTGTTCGTGTCAGTTAAAAGGGCCAGGGGGTGTTTTTGTATTCGTCTTCAGCCCAACATTACTTGAGTTTTGCGGCGTCAAGGTAATGTTTCAGTTTTTCCTCCCCGCCGATGGTGATGATATGAACACCGTCGCACAGTTGCTTGAGCCCTTTGACGGTATCGGCAAAAAGTTCGATGCTGGCCCTGTCCTTGTCCTGCGCCGTGGCCAGCTTTTGGATGACCCAATCCGGAACCAGGCCGCTTTTCAGGTGGCGATTCAAAAAACGGGCCATGCCCGCCGTGCGCAGGATGAGGATCTCCGCAATGACCGGAACCCCGAAGGTGTTGGTCCGGCTCAGAAATTTTTCAAATCCTTCCAGGTCGAAAACCGGGGTGGTCAGAAAGTACCCGGTACCCAGGTTTGTCATGGTTTCCATTTCCCGAAGTTCCAGATCGGGTACATTTTTGCCCCACTTGGACTCTACGCCGGACCCGATGAGAAAATCGGCTCTTGCTTCGATTTCCTGTCCGTCCACTGTTCGCCCGTCCCGGATATGCTCGATGACGGATTGCAGTTTGCCCGCATCCACGTGGAAAAACATCATCTCCTGCAGGCTGTCCCCGGTAATCCGGTAATCCTCCGTAAATACCAGCAGGTTGTCGATCCCGGCCTGACTGGCCGATACAAGGTCCTTCTGCAGCTGGATACGGCTTTTTTCCCGGGTGGTGGTCTGGTAGATGGATTCGAATCGGTTTTGTTTCAGTACTTCGCATGTTTTGATGGTATCTCCGACAACCCCCTGAAGCTCTGTCTCGGAAAGGGATACGCCGTCCACGCGCCCCCGGATCTTGGCGAGGCTTTTGATCATCTCGTCGGCTTCCTGCTCGATGGGGGCCTGGACTTCGGTGGTGACCACGAATTGTTTTTTATTGAGTGCATCCTTGAGTTTCATCGATGACCTCCTTGCTGATGTTTGCCGCCGCCCTGGCCGGCGTCTATTCCTTGAGGCCCAGCTGTCGCGTCACTTCCTCTTTCAACTGCGCCAGGGGCAGGGGTTTGGAAAAGCAGGCGTCCGCACCGTATTCCTTCATCCGGGCAAATTTCTCCTCGTCCAGGTAAGCGGAAAGAACGATGATTTTTGTATCTTTCGTCTCCGGGGTGGATTTGATCTTTTTGCACACATCGTAGCCCTTGATATCCGGCATCATGATGTCCAGGATCAACAGGTGGGGCTTGAAATGATTTACCTGGAGCCCCGCCTCGAAGCCGTCCGCTGCGGAAATCACCTCGTAGTCGTGCTCATCTTCTTCCAGGGACTGGACGATGCTTTCGACGATGATGGGGTCGTCGTCGACGACCAGGATTTTTTTCCGGTCGTCCTCCACCACGGTTTCCGGTATCGGAATTCCCTGTTTTTTCATGAATTCCTCAAGGTCTTTCCGGTTTATGCGGCGGTGCCCCCCGGGGGTCCGGTACGCTTTGATATGTCCGGCGTCGATCCAGTTGATGATGGTTTTTGAAGAGACATTGCAATATTTGCTTGCGGTAAACACGGTGAAGACGTCTTCCATTGTTGCCTCCTTGCCATACGAGAGGTTGTATTTTTAGTTATTATAGTAATTATAGTTTATTGATAATGTCAATAAAAAAATATTTCATTTTTAAAAAATTTTTAAATAACTAATTTATAATTACATATTTTATAATAAAAAAATTCAGGAGATAATCTGATGGATAGATTTATATTAAATATAGTTATTATAGTTTTAAGAAAGGGGTATTGTTGGTGATTGTAGAAACGGGCACGCTACGCCGTTCCCGTATCGGGGGGAAAGCGGGAGGGCTTTTGGGAAAGGATTGCGCATGACTCATGAAACCATTTGTTTTTTATCGAAGTCGGTACCAGAACCTGATTTTGAGATGAAGATGCCGCAATAGGGAGGGCAAAGGGGGAGACAGTCGATGATCGCAGGGGGACGGCCCGCCGTGCCCCTGCAGGGAGGGGTGGTAGCCGCTTCCAGTCCGTGCGTTTTTACGGGGCAGGATGGGTCGCGTCCTTTTCCTGTTCGGATCCGGGTTTGTCGATGGGAAGGGTGATGGTAAAGGTCGTGCCTTCCTCGGGTTTGCTTTTTACCTTGATATCTCCGCCGTGGTCCCGGATAAATCCGTAGCATACAGACAGCCCCAGTCCCACCCCTTTTACGCTGTCCTTGGTGGTGAAGAAACTGTCGAATATGCGGTTGACGTGCTCTTCAGGGATGCCCATGCCGGTATCCATGATCTCAATGGCGACCTGGTTATTTTTCCGGCTCGTTCGAAAGCGAAGGGTGCCGCCTTCGGGCATGGCGTCCCGGGCGTTGGAAATCATGTTCAAAATGACCTGGCGCATCTGGTTTTTGGAAATGTATACATGGGGAAGATCCTCGGCCAGTTCGTAAGCGACCCGGATGCTGTTCTCCTGAAGCATTTTTTCGTGCAGGATAATCATCTCCTCGATGATCGTATTGATATCGGCGAAGTTTTTTTCTTCCTGGTCGGGCTTTGAAAAGGAAAGCATTTTTCGCAGCATGTCAGCAAGCCGGACCGTTTCCGAAAGGGACATGTCCAGCAGCTTGCGGCGCCGGTTATCGGGTTTGATCTCGGTCTTGAGAAGCTCCAGGGTGTTCATGATGCCGTAAATCGGATTGTTGAGCTCATGGGCAAGCTGGGACGTCAGTCGCCCCATTGCGGCCAGTTTTTCGCTCTGGAGGAGCTGCTGCTGGGTTTGATTGAGGGTTCTTTCCATTTCGATCCTTTCGGTCAGATCCACGAAAGAGCCGACCGTGGCGACCTCTTTCCCCTCGTCATCATATATCATGGCAGCTGAAAGGGTGCCATCGATGGCCTCCCCATCCTTCCGGACGTATAGCATGGGATAGCCGCGCAGCATGCCCGCCCCGCCGTGCTCCGGTGAGCGGATCATTTTCATGATTTTTTTGGCCACGCCCTCGGGATATATTTTGGTGATGGGCATTTTTCCGATGGTTTCACCGGCGGAATAGCCCAGCGTCTTTTCGGCCGCACGGTTCCATATAATGATGTTCCCCTTGAGATCGGCGGCCATGATCGGATTGGGAGAGCTCTGGATGATCTTGTTCATGAAATCGTGGGCTTCCTTGAGCTTTCGCTCCATGCGGTACCGCTGCGTCTGGTCGACGGTAATTCCCTGATACCCCAGAATGTTTCCGTGGTGGTCATATCGGACGTTTGACGTAAGCGAGACGATAATGGGCGTACCGTTTTTTTTCTTGAACTCGACTTCATAATCTTTGACTTTGCCGTCATGCTCGATCATTTTCTGGAATTTCCGCCGGTCTTCGGGGCGGACGTAAAGGTCGGTGGTAATATCGATTTTCAGGAACTCTTCCTTGCTGTCGTATTCCAGAATGTCCAGAAGCGCCTGGTTGGCATCGAGAAACTTGCCTTCCTTGCTGCTGATATAGATGCCTACGGAGACGTGTTCAAACAGGTTGCGGTACTTTTCTTCGGATTCCCTGAGTTTTGCCTCCCGGTGCTTGAGGGCCGAGGTGTCCCGGAAGAACGACATTTTCGAAATGGTGCCATCGGGATTTTCAAGGGGTTTTTCCGTCAAGTCGAAGGTTTTGTCGACCTTGGGAATGTAGATTTCGAGTTTCACGTGTTTGTTTTCAAAGACGTCCTCTGCATGGCACCATGGGCAAAGCGTATCCTGGTCATTGATTATCTTGTGGCATTTTTTTCCCGTACCATCCCCGAAAAGTTCGATCATTCGCTGGTTCATGTATTCGATGGTATAGCTGGAATCAATGATGTATATGCCGTCCTCGATGGAGTCCAGAAGGGCGCTCATCATTGTTTTTTCCTTGTCCATGGCGTTTCCTTTTTTCAAAATCAATTCATCGGGAGCTTGAAGCTGAAATTCGACCCAATGCCGGCATGGCTTTCAAAAGAGATTTCACCGTTATGGGCGCTGATGATTTTTTTGGTGATGGCAAGCCCCAGTCCGGTGCTCGACTCGCTACCGGTAGGGCGTATGCTCAACCGCTGAAATTCGTTGAACAAAAGCCCCTGCTCTTCGGCCGGAATGCCCGGCCCTTCGTCCTGGACGCTGAAAAGCGCCATGTTGTCCTTCACGCCGAGTGAAATATACAGATTTGTCCCCGGCGGTGAAAATTTTATGGCGTTGCTGATCAGGTTGTCGATGGCCTGCCCGATCCGGCCGTAATCGAACGCGAAATCCGGAATATCTGATAATTCCGAAGCAATGGCGATGCGCTTGTTTTCCGCCTGGAGCCGGTAGAGCCGAATACGTTCTTCAACCAGGGTCTTGATCGAGGCCCTTTTTTTTTTGAGGTCGAATTTTCCGGATTCCATCTGGGACAGCTCGAGAAGGTCGTTTAAAAGATCGAGCATATTGTTGCTGGTGTAATGGATGATGGAGATGAACTCTTTTTGCTCTTCGGTCAAAGGGTCTTCCCCCTTGAGCAGCAGCTCTGAAAATCCCCGTATGGAAATGACCGGGTTTCTAAGATCATGGGCTGCGATGCCCAGAAATTTGTTCCGTATGGAGACGAGGTGGACGAGTTTTTCCTGTTTTGCCTTGAGGGATTGCTCAAGGTCGATGATGCGCATGCCGACCTTGATGCGGGCGTGCAGTTCCTTCAGGTCCAGCGGTTTGAGCAGGTATTCGTCGATTCCGGCATCAAAACCGGTCAGCAGGTCCTCCCGGTTCTCCTTGACGGTCAGCAAAATCACGTAAACGTAATTTTGTGTCTGCTGCTCCCGGATATTCCGGCAGGTCTCAAGCCCGTTTAGTTCGGGCATGATCCAGTCCAGAATGGCGATGCCGATTTGCTGCGAATTGATGATTTCAAGGGCCTCTTTGCCGTTGGTTGCCGAAAAAACCGTGTACCCCTGTTTTTCAAAATATTTTTGGAGCATTTCCCGCGTGGTGTTGTCGTCATCGGCGATCAGAATCTTCATTATTGGGTCTCCCGGAAAATAGCGTAGGCTGGTTGTCAGGGCATCTGTCGAAATGATATAGCGGGAGGCGCCCCTGCCTTTTCAGAAAAGATCCCTCCCGGTCCGTCCGGTCAGGAAATCGGCAGCCGGTGAATTTCATCAAACGTCGTGAGGCCCCGCAGCACCTTTTTGATCCCATCGTAGTGCATGGAATAGCGGCTTTCGGGGCTTACCGCCTTTCGGACCTCCTCGGGCGGCGCCCCGTTTTTGATCATATCCCGGACGGGCTCGTCGATCAGGAGGAGTTCGTGTATGCCGATCACACCGGAAAAGCCGGAATCGCTGCAATACGGGCAGCCGTTTCCGCGCCATGCATATACCTGCTCCTCCCCGTCCGTTTCAAACAGCGCCTGGATGTGATCCGGTTTAAGGGCGTATTTGATTTTACAGATATCGCACAACCGGGCAACCCGGTGCTGGATCAGGATCGCGTTCAGGGAGCTTCCCGCCCCGAGGCGAACGGCCTTTTCGAGAACGTCCAGGGTGTTGTCCGCCTTGGTCCCCGAAAGGGCAAAATGACCGGAATCAACGGCTTCTGCAATCTTTCCGGAGATCTCGGGGGTTTCCATATGCTGCACGTAAAGGGTCTCGATTTTCTGCCCGAGTGCCGATGCCAGCAGGTCCATGGCCGAAGCGTCCGCCTCCGGATGGACCTGATACTGGTCGATTCCGGGAAGGAGAAACTTGATGGACTGCTCGATGGTGGCGGTTTTTTTGAACCGCCGGGCCCGTTCCATCAGCATGGCATAAGCAAGGGTGCTTTTTCCGGATTTCGGAGGGCCTGCAATGAGAATATGCCCTCGGGGCTGCTTCAGGAGCCTGTTGATTGCGCGTAACACCCTGTGAGACAGATAGAGCTGGGCAAACGACCGGATATTGCGAAAGGGCCGGGGGGTGCTTACCTGCAAAAGGATTGCCGGACCATGCGCATCCGGCCGGCTTTCAAATTTCAGATCGATTTTTTTTCCGGGGGTCGGAACCAGGATGCGTCCGTGCAGGACCCTCCCGGTTGCTTCCGGATCGGCCCCTGCAAGGGCGGTCACTCGCTTGACCAGAGGCTCGTAAATGCTTTTTTCAAGGCTGAAATGAATTTTTTCACTGTATGGAACCGTTATGTCGATGCGGGCTTTTTCCGGCCCTGCGGACAAACGGATTTCGCTCGCCGATTTTGTCACCGCATACAGGATGACGGCGACATGCAGCTGGTTTATCACCGCCTCGCCGCCTGCATTGGCCAGGGCCTGCCCCGTGATCTCCTTATGGGCCAGAAGCAGCCGGGAAGACGAGAGCTTTTTAAAAAACTCAAAAACAGCGCTGCCACCGGCATATTCCGCTTCAATGGAGGTTTCAATATCCTGGGGAAGGCCGAAAACCATGCTCACCGGTCCGCCCGTCACGTCTCTTAGAATTTTTCCGATTTCCGGGTTCTCGGGTGTGGCGGTCGCTACAGTGATCGTATCCCCCATCTGGTAGACGGGGATGGCGCAATACATGCGGGCAATGCGTTCGGGAACCTTTTGCACGACATCGCGCTGGAAAAGCGTTTTTTCAAGGTCGACATGCGCAATGCCAATGGAATCGCACCATAACTGGCACAGTTTCCGCTTCGGTGCGATTCCGCTTTGGATCATTGTCGCCAGCACATCCAGCGCGTTGCCGTCGAACTCTTCAAGGAGATCCTTGATAAAGCCCCTGTCGATAATGCCTTCGGATTCAACCAGCCTGAAAAACTCTGGGTTGCTGATTTGGGGTCGTTGCGTGGGGCCTTGGGCCATCGGGCTTGCGCTTTTCATCAATTGTCCCGGGAGTTGTCGTTTTGATCGTTCAGCCGGCCATGTTTGCGCATGAGGTTCATGATCACCGACTGGCTGATATTCACCTCCTGCACCATGTCTTTATGCTCCACAGAGAGATCTTCTTCAATCTCGGCAAGCACCTCTTTGAGATCGTATTTCTTTTCCTGCATCAAAAAAGCCTCCCTCCACCCCAATACAAACCATGCCCGTCGCTTTTATGCGTTTGCCGCCTGCCGGGCGTTTTTGTATGCATGCCATGACTGCTTGATGGCCGTTTTGAATTCATCGATGCTGACGTCTTTCCGGATAAATCCCGAAGCACCCGCGGAAAGGCAGTCTTCAATGGTTTCCCGATCCGCCAGGGAGGTCAGCATAATTACGAAAGCCCTTGGAAAACGTGAAATGATTTCCTGCAGGGCGGTTTTTCCGGATTTTACCGGCATGTTGATGTCCAGGAGCAAAAGGTTCGGCTTGAGACGGGCAAACATTTCCACGGCTTCCCGTCCGTCCTTTGCCTCGCCGGCGATTTCGGAGTTCATGTCCTTCATGATGGCGCCGATGTATCTGCGGACATGCGCCTCATCGTCGGCGATCATTACCCGGTTTCTTTTTTTGGCATTCATTGAACGGCCGTTTTCATCCAATAGCGGGTTGTCTTCAACAGAGCGTCCAAGCGTTCTGCCAAGTGTTCTGCCAAGCGTTCTGATTGTACAGTCGGAAAGTAATCGTTATAATACCGGGGCCGGACCTTTGTAATGGCACGGTCTGCGGTGCCCCTCCAGGTGCAATTACGGAAAAAAAGTAAACTGCGGTGCTGATCAACAGATGCATATCCTATTGGGGAAAATATAGCAAAAAAATACGGTACCTTCAATATTTTTTCCGGCCCTTTTTCAAGACCTTTGAAAACCGTGTTGTGAAACGGGGACGGACGGGTCTCCGTCCCCGTTTCATCATGTCAGGAAATTGCCTCGGCCATGAGATCGGCCACAAGCTTGTTGAACCGGGAGGGGTTTTCCACCTTGCCGCCTTCACCGATAACCGCCAGGTCATAGAGAAGTTCGCTGTAATCCTTCAATTTGTCGGACTGGGCGTTTTGCTCATGGATTGTTTTAATTTTTTCCACCACGGGATGATGGGTGTTGATTTCCAGTATGCGCTTTGTCTTGGGGATGGTCTGCCCGGTGGCCTTGAGGATTTTTTCCATGTATGCACTCATGTCGTACGTATCGCCGGTCAGGCACGATACGGAGTTTTTCAGGTGCGACGACGGCTTGACATCCTTCACCCGATCTTCAAGGTGGCTCTTGAGGCTTTCGAACAGGTCGGAATACCCGGTTTTTTCCCCGCTATCGCCGGATTCAATGTCAAGATCCCCTTTTTCCGCGCTTTTAAGCGTTTTCCCCTGGAATTCGGTGAGGGTCTGCACGACGAATTCATCCACCGGGTCGGTCATCAGGAGGACTTCGTAATCTTTTTCCTTAAGCGCCTCGAGATGGGGACTGTTTACAATGGATGACAACGTGTCCCCGGTAATGTAGTAGATATGCTCCTGGTCCGGCTGCATATCGGCAACGTATTGTTCAAGGGATCGCCATTTGTCCTCGGAGCGGGTCGTTTTGTAGCGAAGCAGACCGGTGAGCCGGTCCTTGTTTTCCCAGTCGTTGTAGGCCCCTTCCTTGATTACCGCGCCGAACTCGTCAAAGAATTTGCCGTAGGTCTCCTCATCCATGTTTTCCAGTTTTTCAAGAATCTTTTTCACCAGGTTCTTGCGTATGTTGCGGACAAGGGAGTCCTGCTGGAGAAGTTCGCGGCTGATATTGAGGTTCAGGTCCGGTGCGTCTACCACTCCCCGGATAAAGCGCAGGTACTCCGGCAGAAGGTCCTTGCAGTTGTCCATGATAAAGATTCGCCGGCTGTATAACCGCACCCCGTGGGAGCGCTCCGGATGAAACAGGTCAAAGGGGGCGGTGGACGGAATGTACAAGAGCGCCGTATATTCCGTCGTCCCCTCGAGCTTGATATGAAGCCGGTCCAGTGGGGGATTCCAGTCATGGCTGATATGGGAGTAAAAATCCTTGTACTCTTCCTCGCTGATTTCGGCCTTGTTTCTCGCCCAGATGGCTTTCATGGAATTTAAGGTTTCTTCCCGGATGACCGTTTTGGTTTTTCCCTCGACAGGATTGCCGTCCTTGTCCAGCAACGGCTTGCCGTCTTCTCCGGTTTCCGGTTCTTCTTTCTCGACATCCATGACCACGGGGTACCGGACGAAATCGCTGTGCTGCTTGACCACCCGACGAAGGGTCCACTGATCGGTAAAATCATCCTCGCCTTGTTCTACGGGTTTTAAATGCAAAATGATGTCGGTTCCCCGCGACGCTTTTTCCGCCTCTTCGATGGTGAATTCTCCCTGGCCGGCCGATTCCCATGTAACGGCTTTGTCGGCGAACGGGTTTTTCGTCACCACGGTGATCTTGTCGGCAACGATAAACGCGCTGTAAAAACCGACACCGAACTGGCCAATCATTTCCGCAGACAGGGTGTTTTCTTTTTTGGACTGTTCAAGGGCGCTCATAAATGCGGCGGTGCCACTTTTTGCAATCGTGCCGAGATTCTCTTTTACCTCGTCGCGGGTCATTCCCATGCCGTTGTCCGACACGGTGAGTGTATTGTTCTCTTTGTCCGGAATAAGCTTGATCTTGAACGCCGTATCGTCCCCCAATATGTCGGGGTTGGTCTGCGCTTCGAAATTGAGCTTGTCAATGGCGTCCGATGCGTTTGAAATCAGCTCCCGCAGAAAGATCTCCCGGTTTGAATACAGGGAATTGACGATAATATTGAGAAGTTGTTTCACTTCGGTCTGGAATTCGAGTGTCTCCGGTTTCGGTGTCATAGGCGTACGCTCCTCTGTTTTTTTAAATGTTGCTGGCAAGATGGTAACACATATATTTTATGAAAAAGGCTTTCGGCTTGTAAGCCCATAAAATGGGTTCGAATTCCGTTTTGTCAACCCCGGGAAGGGCCGAAGATGACCAACCTTTACCGGTCCATCAGGTCGTGCCCACAGAAGAGGGTATGCGGCGCCGGGAACCTTGTTTTGCATATCAGGGGCATACATGCTATTGAACCCGGATGGACATGCATGAGAAAGGCAAAAGCCGCGCTGTTCATTGGCCGGCAAACCGCAGAAGACGGGCGAAGAACGCATAAATGATAGAACTGTATGAAAATCTTTCGCAAAAGGAAGCCGACCTTTGCAGCCTGGTGCTGAAGGCCTCTTTTATCCCCCACCGCGTGAAAAAGCACCACAGGGGCTTTGCGATTTTCGTGGATGAACACCATTTTGATGCGGCCCGCCATACAGTGGAGCAGTATTTTATGGAAAATCGCATGACGTATACCCTTCCGGATGCTGCCCCTCCTGATGCGGATCACGGGTACGCCGGGATATGGATCGCCGCTTTTCTTGCGGCGATCCATTTTTATGTGCAAGGCACTGGGGCGGCCGCCGATTTTTGGCAAAATTTCGGCGCATCCGCCGCCCGGATCAATGACGGGGAGTGGTTCCGGACCATTACCGCGCTGTTTCTCCATGCGGATTCCGTTCACCTTGTCGGGAACATGGCCGGTATGGCCATCTTCGGTACGGCGGTATCCCAGGTGGCCGGATGGGGTGTGGGATGCGCGATGGTTCTTCTGGCGGGTGCGTCCGGCAACATGGTCAATGCCTTCATGTACCAGGATTCCCATTTGTCCATCGGCGCGTCAACGGCCGTTTTCGGCGCTGTCGGCATCCTTTCCGCATACCAGTTCGTGCGCAGGCGTAAATCCGGCGGGGAAAAATCAAGGCCATGGCTTCCGGTTCTGGGCGGCATTGCCTTGCTGGGAATCCTCGGGGGGGCAGCCCATGTCGATCTTGGCGCCCATCTGTTCGGTTTTCTGGGGGGGATGCTCGTGGGGAGCGCTTACGCCCTGTATGGCTCCGGCCTCATAAATAATCGAAATCAATGGATTTTCGGTTTATGTGCCGCCGGCCTCGTCGTTTTTTCCTGGCTGATCGGGTATTTGTATGCCTGATCCCATGGAAATGCAGGTTTTGAAACGGTTGGTACCGTTTGGTACCGGTTGCAATATACCCCGCTTCCCCGCGATGGGGGAAATAACATAGCAAGGAGACGCCATGAAAGCGATTGTGGATCTGTTGTTTGA
This sequence comes from Desulfosalsimonadaceae bacterium, assembly GCA_046498365.1. Taxonomy (GTDB): domain Bacteria; phylum Desulfobacterota; class Desulfobacteria; order Desulfobacterales; family Desulfosalsimonadaceae; genus B1SED10-16. The sequence continues at coordinate 10,571 of JAWOAV010000098.1, read as the reverse complement.
GGCAAAAATGCTGAAGGAAATCCCCCGGGCCGGATATCACTTTCTCGGCATCGGCAAAGAAAGCGTCGCCGCGCATTGTTTCGCCGCGACCTTTCTCGCCTATGTCATGGCCCGCATGGAACCGGAAGCCGATTCCCTGCGCTTGATTACCATGTGCCTGGTGCATGATCTTGCCGAAGCAAGAACCGGGGATCTGAACTATGTGCAGAAAAAATATGTCATCGCCGATGAAGCAAAAGCCATTGCCGATGCGACCGCCGGGCTCCCTTTTGGAAACGACATCAAGGCGCTCGTGGAGGAATTCAACGCGCAGAAGACCATAGAGGCAAAACTTGCCCATGACGCCGACCAGATATCTTTCATTCTCGATCTGAAAGCGCTTTCGGATACCGGGGGAAAAACGCCGGAAAAATGGCTGCCCTTCGTTATCAACCGACTGAAAACCGATCTCGGAAGACGGCTTGCCGAGGCAATTATCAGCCGCAACTGGGACGATTGGTGGATCGAGGGGTATACGGAGTAAAAAGCGGAATAAGGAGGCCTCTTTTGTTTTGTTGATTTTTGTGCCTCGGTTTGGTAATAATATAGGTTTTTATTACCAAGCTTTCAGGAAACAGGGATTGCCAAAGGTGTGCGGTATTTTTTATCGGATGCGGAGGGGGCAAACCGGGACAGCGGGGTTGATCAATGGAGTTGTCACTGTTTGAGTTTGCAAAGAGCATGAACACGGATCCCGGCATTGTTGAGCGGTGGATACGGCAGGGGCGTATCCCGGTGAAGCGAAAGGGGGATGTTTGTGTTTTTAACAAAGAAATTCTGGAAAAATGGGCCTCGGCCCATAATATGCGGTTCGTCATGTCCGGATCAGACCCGGCGGCGATGGCACAAAAAAAGCCGGCCGGGCTTCTTGCCGCCATGAAGAAAGGCGGGGTCCACTACGATGTGCCGGGAAGCTCCGTCAGCGAAGTTCTTCGTGCGGCGGTGGACCGGATAGACGGTATTCAGGCACAGGGCACAAGGGACCTTCTGTATGAAAAACTCCTTGACCGGGAAAAGATGATGTCCACCGGCATCGGCGGCGGCGTGGCGGTTCCCCACCCCCGCACCCCGATTCAGGACGAAAACATGGATTCGCTGATAGCGGCCTGTTTTCTCAAAAACCGCGTTGATTTTCATGCCGTGGACAAGAAGCCCGTGGGAATGCTCTTCGTACTGGTCGCCCCCTCGGCAAAACACCACCTTCACCTTCTTTCCCGAGTCTCTTTTTGTTTGAGGGACGATTCCTTTTTGGCGTTTTTGAAAAGCCAGCCGGACAGGCATGCTTTTTTCAACGAGGTCGCCGGATTTGAAAGCCGGCTGGATCCGGACGAGCAACAATAGTTGCCGGCGCCCGGCCGGTAACAACCAGTTAACGGGGCGATTCTTCTGCTGTGAGCCTTTATGCCAAATTGAAAACCTGGATCGGGGAATCACCGCAATGGCTTGGCGGTGATGACCGACTGCTGCTGATTATTTTCGGCGCACTGGTCGGCTGCTGCAGCGGCATCGCCGCCGTTGGCCTCAATTCCAGCCTGCATGCCATGGAGGGATTTTTTTCATCCTATCGTTTTCACTGGTATTCTTTTGTGCTGCCCGGTATCGGCGCTGCATTGTCTTCTCTTTTTCTGGAAAAGATTATACGGGAAGGCGCAGGCCACGGCGTGCCGGAAGTGGTCTACAGTGTATCAAGACACGGCGGGCTCTTGCGCATGCGCTCCATGTTTTCACGCCTTGTGTCCAGCAGCCTGACCATCGGCAGCGGCGGATCTGCCGGGCCTGAGGCCCCGGTAGTGATGAGCGGTTCCGCCATCGGTTCCAATATCGCCCGGTTTTTTTCCCTGAACGAACGCCAGCGGATCGCGCTTGTCGGCTGCGGTTCGGCGGGGGCTGTTGCGGGCGTTTTCAACGCGCCCATTGCCGGGCTGGTTTTTACCATCGAAGTGATCGTGGGGGAATGGACGGCGCTTAATATTGTCCCCATCGCCGTGGCATCGGTTGCCGGCGCCCAGATCAGCCGGCTGCTCCAGGGGAACCAGATCCCGTTCACCCATCTGCACTTCGACGTGGATATATCCACCACCCTGGCAGCGGCCGGGTTGGCCGTTATTACCGCGGCAGGCTGCATTCTGTTGACACGGGCGATCCGTAAATCTCATCACGTGTCAGGAAAGGTACCCTTGCCGCTGTGGGTTCGCGCCGCCATGGGCGGCTGCATCGTCGGCCTGATGGGGCTTTTTCTTCCCCAGGTACTGGGGGAAGGGTACAGCGTTATTCAGAAAATGGTGGAGGGCTCCTTTACCGGAGGGTTTGTATTGGTACTGATCCTGATGCTGGCCAAGATCGCCGCCACGTCCGTGACCCTTGGCTGGGGAGGGTCCGGGGGGATTTTTGCCCCGTGCCTGGTCGTGGGCAGCTTTTCCGGGCTGATGTATTACCGGGGGATTGACGCCCTGTGGCCGGGGTTGCTGCAGGTCAACGAGGGGTGCTTTGCCCTTCTCGGGATGGCGGGGATGATCGGTGGAATGCTGCAGGCGCCGCTGACCGCGATCTTCCTGATCGTTGAAATTACGGGGGGGTATGAAACCATTTTGCCCTTGATCCTGGTTTCGGTTATTTCCACGACAGTCTGCCATTATTTTGAGCCAGCATCCTTTTATTTTCGGGATCTTATCGAAAAAGGGTACTACCTGCGGCCGAGGACCGATGCCAAGGTGCTTGCAGACCTTCGTATCAGCGAGCTAGTGGAGAAAGACTGCATCAGCGTGCCGAAAAACATGAGCCTGGGGGAGTTCGTAAAAGTTGTCCAGCAGTCCCGCAGGAATTATTTTCCCGTGATAGACGAGGTTACGGGCGCCTTTGCAGGGATGATCCACCTTGACGACATCCGGCCGTATTTGTTTGATACCCTGCTGCACGACACCGTATTCCTGGAGCAGATCATGACTACGGATGTGGAGAGCGTGGATATTGACGATGATTTGTCCGAAGTGCTTTACCGCATGGACCTTTCGGGCAGCTTCAGCATGCCCGTGGTAACGAACCAGCGTTTTGTCGGCATGGTGTCAAAGGCGACCCTGCTGGACAAGTACAGGAAGGAACTGATGCTGCAGACAACGGATTAAAAGCGGTGCGTGGGTATGCGGATGACCCCGCACGGACGAAGCGCTCGCTGCGTGCCCTGCGGCGCGGCCGGCCCCGGACAGGGCGTAAATAACGGGAAAAGGTGATTTTTCATGCAGATGTTTCATGTTTTCAGAAATACCCCGTATGGCAGGGAGACGCTTTTGCAAACGGCGTATTTCTGTAAAAAAATGGATATTACCCCGGTTGTCTACATACCGGCGTATGCAAAGTTTCTCCTGTACATGGAAAACGATGTCATACAGGTGGATTTGGATGATTCCTACCTCCATTCGCCGGAAACCGCGAAAGCGCATGTCAATGCCGTCATGGTCGAGCTGGAAATGGCGCCCCCGAGATTTTTCACCCCCCGGCATTTTTCAACGCCCACCTTGCCGGATGTGCCGGTCAGCTTTAATTTCATGACATGCCCGAAGACGATATCCGACCTTTCGGCAAAACGGGGATCCGGCTCGATCGGTCCAAGGATCCGCCGCATATTCAAGGCCGCGGCTTTTCCGGTAATGATCCCGCCCCCCGTATACAAGCCGTTTACCCGCATTGCCGTGATGTTCGGCGGATCCGCCAACGCGGCCAATGCCGTGCGCCTTGCGGTGCGCCTGCACCGGCTATCGGGAATGCCGGTATCGCTTTATACGGCCGAAGAGGGGCGGAGGGGGAAAAGATATTACGAAAAGCTGATTGGGAAAAACGCACTTACCGGGGTGTTTGAGCAAACGGTAACCGACTGGCATGTGTTTCCCCAAAAGGATTTCATCGACAACCTTTACATGGTCCCGCACGACGCCCTGGTCATCATGGGCGCATACGGCCACGGCCTTGTCCGGCAACTGCTTTTTGGAAGCACCCTGGAGATCATCCAGTCCACCCTGCCAAACAGCCTCTTGATTGTCGGGCCGAATTACCGGGGGACCATGTGAAAAAAACACAGGGAACCACCGGGGTTTTAGGATAAAAGATCGGTATCCGCCGGTTCCAGGTCAATCGCTTTCCCTACGATCCATTTGGCCGTTTTCCGGAACTGGGGGGTAATGTCGGAAACGAAGAATCGCGCTGTATCGGTTTTCGCCAGTTTCCCGTCAAAATCCGGGTGTTCCGTGAGAAAGGCCTTTACCCCTTCTGCAATGGCGCTTGACGAGTCGATGATTGCAACCCGTTTTCCGATTTTACGGGCGATGACATTTTTCAGGATGGGGTAGTGGGTGCACCCGAGGATCAGCGTGTCGATCTGCCTGACTTTCAGGGGGTGAAGGTATTTTTTCACAATCATGTTGGTTTCGGGTTTTTTCAGCCACCCCTCTTCCACCAGGGGGACCAGCAGCGGGCAGGGGGTGCAGTAGACCTTTGCCCGCGGATTTTTTTCCATGATTTGTTTTTCGTAGATGCCGCTGGCAATGGTCGCCCGGGTCCCGATGACGCCGATGACCCCTTTTTTTGTGGCTGCAAGGCAGCGCTCCACCGCCGGGGTCACCACCTCGAATACAGGGACGTCAAATGAAGCCCTTACGGCGTCGGTGGCAACACTCGATGCAGTATTGCAGGCCATGACGATCATTTTTGCGCCGTTTTTTACCAGAAATTCGGTATTCTGCAGGCAATACTCGATGACGGTGCGGCTGCTTTTCGTCCCGTAGGGGGTGCGCGCGGTATCTCCGAAATAGACGAGGTCGTATCCCGGCATCGCATCCATTATTCCTCTCACCACGGTCAGCCCGCCGATGCCGGAGTCAAAAATACCTATCATTGTAATCGCTTCTGTTTAGAGGGTTGTGTGTCGATGGACGCCAATGCGAAGGCCCGTATGGCTGGAGACGGCGTCCTTTGCGGCATGGCCGGCTGCATACACTTTATCCGCTGGTGTTGCATGAGGCTACGGAAGAATGGCGTTGTGGGCATCCAGCCGGGCGAGTTCATGCCGGACGCATGCGACCAGTGTGGACTCGGAAACGCCCGGTTTTATCCCGGGGCATGAATCCGCCATGATGTGCCAGTTTTCCGGCGCCCTGAGCACGTTTTCAATGAAGGGCCATGCCCTGCACATCCGCGGTTTTACCGGGTGGATGGTGCATTTTTCATCCCAGAATACGCAATATCCGTCCGGCTTCTGGGCCAGCACGGTCTTTTTGCCGGAGGGGGCGCAGAAATCCTTCCGTACCTGTTCGGAATCAAGGCCCAGGTAGTCGGCAATCTCGGCGATGTTTTGCGGCGTGACGTATGTTCCGCCGAATCCGCAGCAGCATCTGCCGCAGTTCTGGCATTCAAAGATATCGGCCCCCGATACGGGTGCATCAGATGTCATAGCGGGCCTCCAACGCTTTTTTCAGCGTAACCTGGTCGACGTACTTGAGCTCCCCGCCCATGGGCACGCCCGATGCAATCCGCGTGATTTTGACGGTAAAGGGCTTCAGCTGGTTCATAATGTATGCAGCCGTCGCCTCGCCTTCAATGTTGGTGGCAGTGGCGATGATGATCTCCCGGAGGTTTCCGGCGGCGACTTTTTCCACCAGTTCGGCAATGCGGATGTCGGAAGGGCCGATGCCGTCCATGGGGGAGAGCAGCCCCTGGAGAATATGATAGATCCCAGTAAAAGCGCCCGATTTTTCAATGGCGGCCATGTCCGGGGGGCTTTCCACCACGCATACCAGGGATGCGTTTCTTGAGGGATCCCGGCATATGCGGCATTTTTCCGTATCGCTTAATGAAAAGCAGCTGCTGCAGATGCTGACCTGCTTTTTCAGTTCTCCGATGTTTTTTGCCAGCATGGAGACCTCGGCCTCCGGTGCCTGCAGCAAATGCATGGCAAGTCTTTCGGCCGATTTTTCACCGATTCCGGGCAGCCGGCACAGGCTTCGAATCAGCCGGTTCATTGATTCCGGATAATACTGCATGCAGTTCCTACATCATCCCCGGAATGTTCATGCCGCCGGTAAGTTTGCTCATTTCTTCGTTGACCATGGCCTGGGAACGGGAGAGGGCTTCGTTGACCGCCGCGGCAATCAGGTCCTGGAGCATTTCCACGTCTTCGGGGTCCACGACCTCTTTTTCAATCTGCACGGAAAGGATCTGCTGTTTTCCGTTGGCCACCACCTTGACCATACCCCCCCCTGCCGTGGCCTCGATTGTTTTTTCCGCCATTTCCTCCTGGAGCTGTGTCATTTTGGTCTGAAGCTGCTGGGCCTGCTTCATGAGCTTGTTCATATTTTTCATCCGGTGCTCCTCCTATAGAATTTTGATATCCTGAATTTTACCGTTGAATGTTTTGACCGCCGCATTGACAAGTGGATGGGCACGGGCCTCATTTTCCAGTTCCCGGTGTTTTTTTTTCAGGTCGCCGGGATCGGGACCGGTTTGTTTCACGTCAATGGAGACTTGCAGCGGCTGTTTAAAAAAATCATTACAATGCTTTTCAATTCCCGCAATATTTTTTTTCCTGCGCAGCAGGGCGATGTTCGGATGGGTCGAAGCGATTTCAATGATCAGCCGGTCCGGGGGATCATATGTAAGCGTGCCGTCCGCCAGGCATGCCCCCAAAACGGGCGATTTTTCGCATATCGAGGCTTTAAGGCGCTCCCATACGTCGCCGTTGTCCATCTGCGACAAATCCATGGGCGGCGCTTCGGGGGGGGCCTTCGGCGTGGCCGATTGGGCTGGCGCGTCCTCCGGCTGCTGTTTGTCCGGTTCCGGTTCGTGGGGGGCGTTTCTCCCCGTTTTTTTCTCCGGATCCCGGTGTTTCCGGCTGCGAAAGCGCGGCTCCGGCAGACCATCTGCCGGGCGCTCCGGGCGGGGATCTGCCGGTGAATCCGGCCACGCCTCCGATGGAACATCGCCTTGCGTAGGCGGATCGGGCGCGGGCGGCTCCGGCTCGCATGCACCGGGGCTTTGGGGCTTGTCTGGAGGGGCGATCCCGGTTTTCAGACGGTCGAGTTTTTCGATGAGGGAGTCAAGGGAAAACACCGGCCGGATCTGCATCAGACGGAAAAAGGTCATTTCAAGAGCCGTCTTGGGGGATGCCGACTGCTTGATGCGCCATTCTTCTTCAAAAAGGACATTCAACACCTGAAAAAGATGCGGCTGCGTAATATCGTTTACCTGTTGTTTCATCAACTCCCGCTCATGGGCAGGAATATCGGCAAGGGCCGACGAAGCGCCTTCCATTTTTACGACCAGAAGGTTCCGGAAATGCTCGATGAGTTCCGTGTAAAATTTCATCATGTGCCGCCCTTGCCGGTATAGCAGGTCGCAGATGTCTATAATGGCCGCCATGTCGCCGGAGAAAAGGGCGCCGGATATATCGAACAGGATCTGCCGGTCGATTACCCCGAGGATATCAATAATCTCTTTGTCGGTGATCGCGGTTTCGGTGCAGGTGATGACCTGGTCAAGGAGGCTCAATCCGTCCCGTATGCTCCCGTCGGCTTCGCGAGCGATAAGGGCCAGCCCTTTATCGCTGATGTCGATATTCTCGCCTTCACAGATTTTTTTCATGTGCGCGGCGATTGCGTCGATGCCGATTCTCCGCAGATCATGGCGCTGACAGCGTGACAGGATGGTTATGGGGATTTTCCGCACTTCTGTGGTGGCAAAAAGGAAAAGCACGTGCGCAGGGGGTTCTTCCAGGACTTTCAAAAGCGCATTGAATGCGGCGTCGGTCAGCATGTGCACTTCATCGATGATGTAGATCTTGTACGGGCTGTGCGCGGGCATATATTTTGCGTTTTCGCGCAACTCGCGGATGTTTTCGACCTTGTTGTTGGATGCGCCGTCGATTTCAAAAACATCCATGGCGTTGCCGGCCGTTATTTCCGTGCATGACCGGCATTGATTGCAGGGCGTCGAAGTGGGGCCTTCGCTGCAGTTTACACACTTGGCCAGTATCCGGGCAATAGTGGTTTTTCCGGTGCCGCGCGGGCCGGAAAGCAGTATGGCGTGGGCCAGGCGGCCGGATGTTACCGCATTGGAAAGGGTTTTGGTGACATGGGCCTGTTCGACCACGTCTTCAAATGTTTGGGGGCGATATTTACGGGCTAAAACAAGGTATGCCATATCCGCATTTCCTCGATGCGTTCCTCCAGCGGCCGTTTTTTCCGGGCCCGCCACCCTGTGTCGGTTTGATGGGGCATATACGCCGTTCGTGAAAAACGGGTGCCGGTGCGACGATATATGAGGAAAAAAGGGCGGGTTTCCAAAAGACCGCCTGAAAACGTCGCCTCAGGCCGTCGGTGCAAAACGATTAAAAATGGCGGAGAGAGAGGGATTCGAACCCTCGGTGCCCGTTAAGACACACACGCTTTCCAGGCGTGCACCTTCAGCCGCTCGGTCATCTCTCCACAGCTGCGTACAGATATTTTTTTTCCCGGTTTCCGGTCGGATTCGGCGTGCCCCCTTCCGCATCCAATGCAGTCCGGAAGGGGCATTTGCAAACCGGCTTCGTTTGGTTTGCAAATTTCCTTTCATAAAGAATTCGCCATTTGTTGTCAACCTTAATCTTTTTTGCTGAAAAACGGGCGGCTTTTGCATCGCCTTACGCGTAAAGCCCCTGATGCTCGGCACAGCCCGCGGGGAAGGTTCAGATTTCCGGAGGAAATCACTGCGCCTGTGCGGCAGCGGGCAGATGCCTGAGAACCGGGTCCGCCTCGATGCGGAAATAATTTTCTTGAAATTATTTCAAGATTTTATTATTTTTTGAAACAACTTCCCGTCACGCCAGATAATATATTAACGGCCGTTGTTATGGCCGTCCGGCCGTATGCACGTTTTTAACGTATGCCGGAAGCGGCCGGTAAGTCCAAGAAGGGCTCAAATGACGCCTTCCGATAATGTCAAGTCCCCGCCCGAAGCGGACAAAGTGCACGAAAACACGCAATATGCGGAAATGCATGCACTGCTTCAGAAACGCCGTTTTGGCCTGCGCTTTCCCGCCGGACAGGAGGGGGAGTTCCGCAGGTATCATGCAAATGAGAGCGCAAGGGCGTTTCGCAGCATCGTCTTTTATGTCCTTCTCCTTTACCTTGCCCTTGGCATCGGCGTCATTTACATTACTCCCTGGCAGGCCTTGGATCGCTGGCCGGTCGGATATCTCGGGCTTGGTCTGATTATTCTGGCGGCCGTGATCATTTCCCGGCGGGAAGAATTTGACCGCCATTATGAACTTCAGGTGGCGGGGCTCTCCTTTGCCGGCATGGCGCTGCTGGTTGTGCTCCCTTTTCTCATTCGGGATGAACTCATGCGCCGACTGGCAATGATCGGGGTAATCCATGGTCTGGTCGTTGTCGGCGCAGTTCTCGGCCTGCGATTCTTTCCGGCACTGATCGCCATGGTCGGTGGCGGCATTACAGGGCTCGTCATTGCGGCCATCACAGGGTATACCCTGGACTGGCTCATGGTGCATCAAACGTTTACCGGCGGTTGCCTTATCGGTGCATTTCTTGCGTGGCTCGCCGAGAAGCGCAGCCGGCAGGTGTTTTTGCAACGGCAGCTGCTGGCAACGGAGAAGGCCCGGTCAGACGTGCTGGCCGAGAAGATGCGGGACATGTCGCGGCATGACAACCTGACCGGCCTTGCCAACCGGCGGTATTTTGACGAGGTGCTGGCGCACGAATGGCTTCGCTGCCGGCGAAACGGCACGTTTCTTTCGCTGCTGTTCATCGATGTGGATTTTTTCAAACACTATAATGATCATTACGGCCACCAGCTCGGGGACGTTTGCCTCCGACAGGTAGCGAACGTGCTGCAGGCTTTTGCCCGTCGGCCAGGGGACTTTGCTTCGCGTTACGGCGGTGAGGAATTCGTGCTTTTGTATCCGCAAACGGAACCGGATACGGCCGGGGCCCTTGCCGGAGACATTCTCAGATCTGTTTCGGAGCTGGCGATTGAGCACCGGTATTCGAGCGTGGCGGACCACGTGACCGTCAGCATCGGCGTCGCGTCCATGGCGCCTGCGGAGGGGGAGACTCCTGAACAGCTGGTCACAGCCGCAGACCACGCCATGTATTTGGCAAAGCGAGGGGGGAGGAACCGGATCCGGCAGTACCATCCAAAAAGGGTGCCGCCATCTGAAACGCCGCCGGGCCATTCCCGGGATATGCCCCTGTAAACCCGTTTTGGTGATGCCCCCCTTTTTCATTCAATTTCCCGGCAGGACTGGCCGGTATGCCGGTTGAAAACACAAAAGAGCGGGGCGAATAAATTGTATTGACACAAGTTGATTATGTAGCATAATTATACAATGTAAAAGCCAAACTATTCGTAAGAATAGGGCGGAAAGGCACGGGTCTTGAAAAAGACAGCCGGACTGCCATTTGCATAATGGTGGTCCGGCTTTTTTTATTGTGCACACGACGATTGGCAATGCCTGTTTTGCTTCTTGTGCGCCTGCTATTACCCGTTGGAAT
>JAWOAV010000163.1:0-23256 GCA_046498365.1 Desulfosalsimonadaceae bacterium | reverse complement strand
CATATTACCGCCCGGCATTTTCGCGATAGGCATGATCAGTCGTTACTTGATGCGTTTTGCCTGCTGCCGGAGGCGTTTCCTTGAAACCGGACACTGCGTGAGATAAACCGGACCGCGGAATTGGATTGCCGAGACAGACCATGCGGGGCACCTCGCATGGTCTGACCGACAAAACATTTGCATGTCCCCTTTGATAGTGGTATTAAGGTAGAATCACAGATGATTCTACCATGATATACTTGCAGGGCATTTGCTTTCCCCATATGTACAACAGCGTCCTTTCGACTCTTGCCAACGCTGGAATTTCACAGGTTGTTTTTTTGTTGCATCAGGCACCATGATGGCGTGCCTGCGGTTTACAACCATACTATCAGGAGGATCTAATGGTTCGTTCTCTTCGGTTAATGAAATTCCCCGGCGCTGGCAAGCCTCTTGCAGCGCTTCTTTTCCTGGCCTTTTTCTTGTGCTCACTCTCCCCCGCCTTTGGGAGTGAGAACTTGTATACAAAGCTCTCTCATATTGCCAGAAGCGCGGAAGACATCTCCCTGTTTCATGAACTGAAAACCGCATCGAGGGCCCTTGACTGGAAAACAGCAGATGCAGCCGAGTTTAAAGGGCACCTGCGGTATCTGGAAGCGGAAAAGGCCGGCGGGACAAATGATGAAACCGGCATTTACCTGGTCCGAAACACCACCGGCGAGATTTATATCCTTTCGGTACCCGAAGAAGCGGATATTGATTCGGCAGGAGAGGATTCCCCCTACAGCAATCTTTCCGACCTCATGGGCATGAAGCTCAATTTCATGCTGCTGGAGAAAGAAGGCGTGGTCGACGGGGAAACATACAACTTTGCGAGATTCCAGGAGAGACCCACCCAGCTGTTATACGACCGCGTTTTCAAGATATCCATTATCCTGATGCTTTTTTTCGTGATGGTGGGTATGGGCCTGACACTGACGCTCAACGATTTCAAATTTGTTTTCCTGAAGCCCAAGGGCATCATTACCGGGGCCCTCCTTCAGTGGGTCGTGATGCCGCTTATTGCCGTTGCCATGGGGCACCTGATGGGTTTTTATCATGCCTTCCCCTTTATCTTCGCCGGCATGGTGCTGATTACCGTCAGTCCCGGCGGCGTCACCTCGAACCTGATGACCTACTACGCGAAGGGCGATCTGGCGCTATCGATTTCCCTGACCTCTTTTTCAACCGTTCTCTCGCTTTTTTTCACCCCCTTTCTGCTGGCCCTCTACTGCGCCAACATCGAAAACGTGACCGTTCCGGTAGCGCTTATCGTTCAAACCATTATTATCCTGGTGATCATCCCCCTGTCCGTCGGCATGACGGTCCGCGCTTTCTGGATGGAATTCGCCAAGCGCGCCACGCCGTTTTTCTCCCTGCTCGGGATCATTGCGCTGCTGTTTTTGATCCTGGCGGGGATCCTCGGAAACCTTGAAGTGTTTACCGATACGCAGCGCTACGGGCTTAAATTCTACAGCATGGTGTTCGTGCTGACGATGCTGGGCATGATCGTCGGAGCGGTTATTTCAAAGCTTTTCGGCGTGGACAACGCCCAGACCCGCGCCGTGTCCCTTGAAACAGGACTCAGGAATGCTTCACTTGCAATGGCCATCGCAATTTTAATACAGGATTACATGGGAGACTTCTACAGCTCGATGTTTATTACGTCGGCCTTTTTCGGCCTGTTGATGTATGCGGCGGGGTTCATTTCCATCGCCGTTTTCAAGAAGCTGCTCCCCGTTGAGAGCCGTCCGGTGTAGCGCCGGTTGCCAAGCACGGCCTCCTTTTTCATACAGATTGTCACCAAGGAAGCAAACGATGCCTAAAAGAATCAAATCCGGTGTATCCGGGGCGATCGCGCTGTTGCTTTCTGTATTTTTTGTGGTGTTGTTTCTGCATGGCTGCACGATTCTTGATTACCGGCTGCAGCGAACCGTGCACAGGGACAGCGGCTCCGTTGAACTGCCGGGCCTCCGCTTTGACGCCTATATCCGTAGGGATGAAATGGGCATTCCGGTTGTCCAGGCCGTTGACATGGATGACCTGGCGTATGCATCCGGATATGCGATGGCATCGGACCGGCTGGCCCAGATGGTCTCCTATAGCCTGTTGGGTCAGGGCCGCCTTGCAGAAATGGCCGGTCCGCCGGTGCTCGACATTGACGTCTATGTCCGGACCCTGGATCTGCCTGGGGCTGCCAGAAAACAGTTTGAACAACTCCCACCGAAATACCACCAGATACTCGCGCGCTTTTCCGAGGGAGTGAATGCGTACCTGGAAATCCACAAGGACCGGCTGCCACTGGATTTCAAGCTTTCCGGATACACGCCGGAAGCCTGGCAGCCGATCCATTCCCTCTACATTTTTAACGTGCTGAACCTGGGCCTTTCCTTTAACCTGCATGAAGAAGTCGCTTTTTTGAACCTTGCCCGGGTCCTTGGTCCCCAAAAGGCGGCCTGGCTGTTTCCCGTGCACCCGGATGAACCACTGCCCTTTGACAAGGCGCGGGTTCTTGAGGAGTTGTGGGGCGGGAACGAAAAAGGGAATTTTCAGGCCACCATGGACGAAGATCTGCGGGTCCTTATTGACGCAGGGGAACAGCTCGCGCGCATCCTGATGCCAATGGGTGTTGCGGCAAGCAACAATTGGGCCGTTGCACCCTACAGAACGGCTAAAGGCGCATCCGTTGTAGCCAACGATACCCACCTACCGCTGGAGCATCCCCCCATCTGGATGCTCTTGCAGCTTAAAGCCCCGGGCTATCACGTAGCGGGCGTAGCCATGCCCGGAATTCCGGGAATCGTGGCCGGATACAACGGCGATGTTGCCTGGGGCATGACCATGGTCATGGGGGACAGCCAGGATGTTTTCATTGAGCAGATCCGGCAGATTGATGGAACAGACCACTACCGCTACAAGGGGGAGTGGCATCCAGTAACGACCCGCACGGAAATATTTCACGTAAAGGGTTCGGACCCGGTGGAAAGAACCATCGCATCCACGCGGCACGGGGTCCTTTTGAACCAGGCCCTGTCATCAAAACCCGCTCATCCGCTGATGCCGCCGGAAACGAAAAGCGATTTTCGCCTGGCCGTTCAAACCACGCTCCACGAACCGGACAACTCACTTGAAGGCATGTATGCGCTCAATACTGCAGCGGATATGGACGCCGCCCGGGAGGCTATCCGCCGTATCCGGTTCATGAACCTGAATTTCATCTACGGCGATGCGGACCATATCGCCTGGCAGGTTTCCGGGCGCTATCCGGTCCGCAAAAACGGCCGCGGCCATCTTCCGTCCCCCGGATGGACCGGTGAGTATGACTGGGAGGGGTTTCTCCCGGTAGATCAGCATCCTCATGCCATGGATCCGGTTCCCGGGTATCTGTATACCGCCAACCACCGCACGATCGACCCCGGCCAAGGGCCCGTTCTCGGATCCAGCTGGTATGCCCCCGAGCGGGCCGAGCGGATACGGCAACTGCTGTCGACCGACGATGCGTATGACTTCAGGGCTGCCGTGGAAATGCAAAACGACCGTCATGATGTGATGGTCAAAAAACTGCAGGACCTGTTTTTCGACTCCCCTACAGCCGGTGAAATTGTCGAAGCCATTGAGGGGTTGGATGATCTCCGGCGGGTGGAAAATGCCCGGCTGGCGTCGGACATTTTGCGGGATTTTGACGGCAACATGGCGGCAGACGCATCCGGTGCGGCCATCTACGGTATTTTTTTTCACGCGCTCACCCGGAATCTTTTTGAAGATGAGCTGGGGCCAGACGACAGCAATGCGTGGCAAAGCTTCCGGAGCCTCAACCGCGGTATTTACGGCCCGGTGCAGGACCATTTGTTTGAAAGACCGGAAAGCCCTTTCTGGAACGATATTCATACGCCGGACAAATCAGAGACAAGGGCGGAGATCATTGCCTCCTCCCTTGCGGATGCGGCGGCCTACGCCCGGGAAAAGATGGGGCGCAACCCGGAAGACTGGCAATGGGGTAAAATTCACGCCTATACCTGGCGGACGCCGACGACAAAGATGCGAAACCAGTTTCCGCTGCTTCAGCGATTCGGGGCATGGATGATTTCCCGGTATACTGACCGGGGACCCTATCCGGCCGGCGGCGGATTTAACACAATCAACGTGGCCGCGTATCACCGGGGGGAGAATTTTGACGTCTGGCTGATTCCCGCCATGCGGATGGTGGTGGATTTCGGGCGCGACGAACCGCTTTTTCTGGTGAACAGCGGCGGGCAGTCCGGAAACCCGGCCAGTCCCCATTATGACGACGGCATCCCGGTCTTTCTCTCCGGTAGTAACCGGCAGATGGCGTATCGCCCGGAAAACATCCGGAATCAGTACAAAAATGTTTTCACATTACAGGCCCTGCAGCAATAAGGCGGTTTTTGCGCTTTGATTTTTTGATTTCTGCCCGGATTTTTCTTGTTTCCCACACCAATCGTTGTATTATACGATTCTTTGCATTTATCAGTAGACACAATGGTCAGGAAAACCTCGCAGGGGTGCTCTGCGGGCCTGTATTCCGGTGCCATATTTTTCGTGTCGATACAAGAATGCAAAAATCAGTAAAAGTTTTTGTTGCCCCGGTATCTGGTTTGAATGCATCGGGACCACAATGCAATATACAATACAGCGATAGGGAGGAAAGCGGAATGAAACCCTTTGGTTTCACCGTGAATAAAAGGTAATGACATCCGGTTTTTCGTTTTACCGACTCTTTGAGAAGGATATTCACCAATGTATGGGAGCGGGGCCTGTACTACCGCATGGCAGGGGGGTGCCGGTTCGAATTGAAAAGCGGCTTCCGCCCGGCGTAAATATTTCCGCTGTGGTCGGTTCTTCCACGGGCATGGACCGTTTCTATTTCAAGGACCGCCGCAACCGGTATGAAACCGGTGCTATCGGATGCGTCCGGGTCTATGGCAGCGAATCTGACAGCGCTTTTCCCATTGAACAAGCCGATCGTCTCTGGGAGGAAGACCCTCGGTTTACCCTTTTCGGCGGAATGCGTTTTTTTGATGAACCCCCCCCGCCGGAATGGGATTCGTTCGGAAGCATCCGTTTTGTTTTGCCCCTGCTGGAATTATACGGGGAAGAAAATGTCTGCAGGATCGTATTGAACGCCTTTCCTTCCGAATCCGCTTCGCAGCCGGGTTTCGCCGAAGAACTCATCGAAACGCTTAGACATATCGACGCCATGCCCCCTTCCGTGCAGGACAAAGGCATACCGTCGTTTACAGAAACATTGGTACCGGGGCGGCAAAAGTGGCAAGTGCTCGTTGATGAGGCCCTGGGCTGGCTCCGTGAAAACGGTGCACGAAAGGTGGTGCTCGCCCGCAAGAAAATTCTGAATAGCACGGCTTTGTGGGATTCCGTCGCCCTGTTTCACTGCCTGGACCAAATACAGGAGGATGCCTTTCTTTTTTCATGCTGGCAGAAAAACGGAGATGCGTTTATGGGGCGCTCGCCGGAGCGTTTGTTCCGCATGGGAAAGGGTTTTCTCGCATCGGATGCCATTGCCGGCACCCGGCGGCGCGGCGAAGATCCGGAAGACGATGCGCGCCTTTCCGCAGAGTTGATGGCATCGGTCAAGGATGTTCTGGAGCACCGGTTTGTAGCGGATTATATCCGGGCGCAATTGGCCTTTCTCTGCAAGGACGTGACAGTCGAAGCATCCGCCAGCCCCTTGAAGCTTCGGCACCTGCAGCATATTATCACACGGGTATCCGGCCGTGTTTCAAACGGTCACGCCCCATTCGATATCCTGAGCCGGCTTCATCCGACGCCCGCAGTGGGCGGGATGCCGCCGAAGCTTTCAAGAGAACTGATTATGCGCCTGGAGCCGTTCGGCAGGGGGTGGTTCGGCGCCCCCATCGGTTGGATGAGGAAAGATGCGGCCGAGTTTGCCGTGGGTATCCGCTCGGCCCTGGTCCGCGGCACCGAACTGCACCTGTTCGGCGGGGCCGGGATTGTCACGGGCTCTGATGCGGAAATGGAATGGCAGGAGACCGGGCATAAGATGGAAAATTTTATCCGTATTCTGCAGGGGTGCTGAAGATGGTGCCGGATCAGCTGCTCAGACATATGAACACGCTATGGTCGGTCCTGATCGTATCGGAGCTGGTAAAAAGCGGCATAGACACCTATTTTGTTTCCCCCGGAAACCGGAATGTTACCATAATGGCGGCGCTCGCTTCTGTAGAGGGGGTTGTTGCAAAATTCAGCATGGATGAGCGGGCCTCGGCCTACCGGGCGATGGGGCATGCCAAAGCCGCGGGCGTTCCCGGCGTTCTTGTCTGCACGTCCGGCACGGCCGCCGCCAATTATTACCCGGCGGTAATCGAGTCGTTTCGCGACGAGATTCCCATCATCGTCTGGAGCGCCGACCGACCGCCTGAACTGGTCGCCGCCGATGCCAACCAGACCATCGAGCAGGCGGGTATTTTCGGTCGATTCGTCCGAAAAAGCCTGCATCTGCCATGCCCTTCGCCGGATTTTCCCCTTCAGGCCCTTTTGTCTGAAATTTGCGATATGGCCGCCGTAAAAAACGGCCCTGTACACATCAACCTGCCGTTCCGGGAGCCGCTTCTGCCGCCGATGACCCCTTTGCCGGACGCGGACCCGGTCCAAACCGATCTTGCCATGGCCGCCAGACAGATTCTTGAAAATCCTCATCCCCATACATGCCATGCGGATGCCGCCGATTTTCTGCCAACCGCATTTCTGCGAAATTCTCCGGGTGTTCAAAGAATCAGGCATATCCTTTCGGGGTGCAAAAGGGGGCTCGTGGTGGCCGGCCGGACCGAAGACAAGGACGATCCGGAAACGATACAAGCGTTTGCAGAAAAGCGCAAATGGCCGGTCTACTGTGATATTGCCGCTATGCTCAAAGGCAGGCTCCCGGAAAATGCCGAAATCCCCTTTCTCGATCATCCAGATGCATTGGCGCTTGTTTTGGCGTATGATCCGGACGTGATCATCCAGTTCGGGGCCGGCCTGGTCTCAAAAGCCTATTATGAGAAAGTTCTGAAAAAAGAGGACTGCCCGCCGAAACTCATCCAGATTACTACGAAGACCGGTATCCGCGACCCCTCTCATGCCGGAGGTTTCCGGTTGGGGATGACTGCCAAGCAGGCAGTTTCGATTATCGGGTCTGCGGGGATCGCGGCACCGGATGCCAGTGCCGTTTCAGAGCTGGTCACTGGATTCCGCGATCTCACGTGGCAGGTCAGTCAAAATACCCCGGATGACTTGCTTTCCCATCCGTTGATTGCAAAGACGATATATGGGCAGGTCCCGGAAAATGAGGCGCTTTTTGCCGGCAATTCATTGGTTGTCCGTGCCTTTGACATGGTCGCCCCTGCTGCCGGCAGGAAGATCGATGTGGTCACGAACCGGGGAGTTTCCGGTATCGAGGGGAATATCGCCACGGCAGTGGGTTATGCCGAGTCCGCGGGCAGGCGCGTCACCGCAGTGATTGGGGATATTTCCTTTCTGCACGATCTTAACTCGCTGATGCTGATTTCGGAATCCAATGTACCCGTTGTTATCCTGGTGATCAACAACCGGGGGGGGCGGATCTTCGAGCGGCTGCCGGTCGCGGGGTTTAACGGAATACCAATGGAGTGGGTGACCATGCCGCATCCGTACAACTTTCAGATGGCGGCCGGCCTGTTCAACATCCCATACTGGGAGGTGGGTACGCCCGGAGATTTGAAAGAGGCATACCGGGAAGCGCTGGGGGGAAATTGCAGCGCGTTGATCGAGATACGCCTTTCCCCGGAGGCGGATCTGGAGGTTTACCGGGCGCGAAATTTTTTGCCACGACCGTAATTGTTCCTGCCATACGTTATGTGGCAGGTTTGTTCTTTGCCGGGAGGGCGCAAAAACGCCCGGCCCGGCCATCCATTCAAGAGGAGATGAACGCAGCCATCGGATATGGTTTGCTGCGCCTTTTTAATAAGGGAGAGGAATATATGGTTTCACAAATTTTCGATCCGGCCCGGTGGCGGGTCGTGGAAGAGTTTTCATTTTCCGATATCACCTATCACCGCGCCGTGGACCAGGGGACGGTCCGTGTCGCCTTTAACCGGCCGGGTTCCCGGAATTCTTTTCGTCCGCAAACGGTGGACGAACTTTGCACGGCCCTGGACCATGCCCGAATGAGCAGCGATGTCGGCGTGGTGATCCTTACCGGGAACGGTCCGTCCAAAAAGGACGGTGGATGGGCTTTCTGCTCGGGCGGGGACCAGCGGATCCGCGGAAAAGACGGGTACAAATACGAGGGCGCAGACGGAATCGATGCGGCAAAACTGGGGCGGCTTCATATCCTGGAAGTGCAGCGGCTGATCCGCTTCATGCCCAAGGTGGTCATGGCGGTTGTGCCGGGATGGGCTGCAGGGGGCGGGCACAGCCTGCACGTAGTCTGCGATCTCACCATTGCATCGGCCCAGCACGCCCGGTTCAAGCAGACCGACCCGGACGTGGCTTCCTTTGACAGCGGGTATGGATCGGCGTACCTCGCGCGGCAGGTGGGGCAGAAACGGGCGCGGGAGGTCTTTTTTCTCGGGCTGCCCTACACGGCACAGGAAGCGTATGAAATGGGCATGGTAAATCTCGTTGCGGACCACGCGGACCTGGAAAACAAGGCCCTTGAATGGGCGGCCATTATGAATTCGAAGTCGCCCACTGCCATGCGCATGCTCAAATACGGGTTCAACCTGCCTGACGACGGCTTGGTCGGCCAGCAGCTGTTCGCCGGGGAAGCCACCCGCCTGGCCTACGGCACCGAAGAGGCGGAAGAGGGGCGGGCTGCATTTGTGGAAAAACGGCCCCGGGATTTTTCGCGCTTTCCCTGGCACTATTAAAAATACATCCCGCATGACAATCGTTTCCAACGACATATCCGTATGGGTCATGGCTGCGCGGCCGCGCACGCTGACAGCAGGGCTTTCGCCCGTCGTGTTAGGCGCCGCGCTTTCGCATGATGCCGGTTTGTTTCGCCCGTGGGTGAGCCTGTTTGCGCTGTTGAGCTGCCTGCTTCTTCAAATCGGCACGAACCTGGCCAACGACTATTTTGACGCCAAAAACAAAATCGACGGGGAAAACCGGGTCGGGCCCGTGCGGGTAACCCAGACGGGGTTGATCCCGCCGCACCGGGTAAAAGCGGCTTTCCTGTTTTGTTTCTGCCTTGCCGCCTTGCTGGGGCTCCCGCTTGTGCTGGAAGGCGGATTGCCCATACTGGCAATCGGCATTCTGTCGCTTGTTTTTGCCTATCTCTATACCGGCGGCCCTTACCCGCTGGCCTATTACGGCATGGGGGAGGCGCTGGCATTCATTTTTTACGGGCTCGTAGCAACTGGCGGGGTGTATTACCTTAATACACAGCAACTCCATGTGGACGGACTGGTCACCGGAGCGGGTCTGGGATTTCTGGCCGCATTGCTCATGGGGATCAACAACGTTCGCGATATTCATACGGACCGTGCCGCCGGGAAGCACACGGTGGCAGTGATGCTCGGGGAGAACGGTGCGCGCTGTTTTGTTGCAATGCTGCTCGTCGCCGCTCTTTGTATGCCCGCTCTATTTGCCTTGATAAACCCCGCGCAACCGTGGGTGCTATTGGCATCTGCAGGCGTGGTCCCCTTTTTACCAAGGTTTATCTGGATTATAACAGCGCCTGTAGATGCCGGGTTTAACCGCATTTTGGCTGCCGCAGGGCAGTATCTGTTCGTTTACGCGGTTTTGTTTTCCGCAGGGGTTTTGCTGTAACCGGGCAAAGGGGAAAAGCCAAGAAGCGAGGAGGGTGCGGGAATTTTTACAATGTGATCCACGCGCCCTTTGAAATCGGTCATTTGTGGATACATGACGTTGATTGATATGATGATTGCCGATATTTGCGTGTATTATTTCCGCCTGCCGTTTGTCCGGCCCATGGTCGTTGGAAAACACATCCTGCGGGAACGGGAGGGGTTTCTCCTGCGGCTGGCGGACGGCGAGGGGAATACCGGGTACGGGGAAGTCGCGCCGCTGCAGGGGTTGGACGCGGTTACCCTCCAGGACTGCAGAAGGGAGCTGCATGCATTTTCCCGCGTGGCGAAAGCAGGCGTATTTGCGGATTTGCCGTTTCATCCCGTAGTTAACTTCGGCATTGAAAGCGCGTTGTTTTCCCTTGCCGCTGGGAAAAGTGTCGGTGTAGAGGATTGCCCGGAAAAACGGATCGAAGCAGATATAAACGGACTGTTTGTTCCGGATATGGATCCGGAGGCGGAGCGAGAACAGGCAGAGAGGCTGTTGCAGTGCGGTTTTTCAACGATAAAGGTCAAGATCGGCAGGTTTTCTTTGGCGAAGGAGGCCGTATCGATCCGGCGCCTTTTTGAACGGGGAGGGGAGAATTTGTTGCTGCGGCTGGACGGGAACCGATCGTTGTCGCCTGCCGTCTATGAACGGTATTTTCAGGAGATGCGGGACCTTCCTGTGGAATATGTGGAAGAGCCGCTGAAAAACGGGGATTTGGAATGGGCCGGGGGGGTCGGCTGGCCCCTTGCCGTGGACGAATCCCTGCCGTTGTATTGGGACAAAGAAAAGTGCCGGTTTCATGGACTGCCCGAAGCTGTCACCCGGGTTGTTGTCAAGCCCTCGACGCCGGCCGGGTTCAGGGAGGTGATGCAATATTTCTCTGAAGAGAAAAGTCAGCGGCTTTTGCCCGTTGTCAGCTCCGCCTTCAACTCGGTGTACGGCATATGCAGCCTGCTGCTTTTTTTGCACCAGCTCCCCGGTGCGGATCGGACCGCCCATGGTCTGGACACCGGTTCCTTTCTGAAAAGCGATCTTGCAGAGAACGTTTTTCGGGTTGCAAACGGGCGCCTGTCCGCCCGGGTGAATCTGCTGTGGGAAAAAGATTCGCCGGATGACAGGGTGCTAACGGAGATCGACCTGTGATGGCCGAAGACTTTATAAAAGACGGCCGCCTCGATGTGAGCGCCGTATTTTCCGCGTACCGGCATCTCCCGGCAATCGTGGCCGTTGGGCAGGAGCCTGCCATTTACACGTTCGAAGAGATTGCCCGCCGAATCCAATGGATCGGTCGCCGGTTCGATCAGCTGGGAATGGCCCCGGGTAGCCGGGTGGCGGTATACTTGCCGGACAGTCCCCTCCATTTCCTGATTTTCTTTCTGTCATGGATCCGAAAGGACCTGTTTGTTCCGTTGAATGTTCAGGTGCCCCTTGAAGAAGCGATCAGGGAATCTTCGCCGGATGCGGTTATCGGGCCGGATTGGCTTGGGGACCGTAAGTTCCTGGAAGGCGCCCCGCAGTTTATTTCGGCCGACAGTTTGTTTCAGGATATGCGAATGGAGAAAGCGTATTGTTTCGATTTTCCGGAAGTGGAACTGGACCGGGAATGCTCCATGGTTTTTACTTCCGGGTCGACCGGCCGGCCAAAGGGAGTGGTGCACACTGTTGGCAACCACGTTTACAGCGCTGCCGGGGTCATCTCCTTTTTCGGGCTTACTCCCGATGTCCGGTGGCTGGTCAGCCTTCCGCTCTATCACGTGGGGGGATTGTCGATTTTTGTGCGCACGTTTTTGTCCGGTGGTGCAGCCGTATTCCCCCAGACCCGGCAGGCCGTTGACCAGGCGCTTGTAGAGAAAAAAGTCAATTTCATCTCCGTGGTCCCGACCCAGCTGATTCGTTTCATGGCCTCCCCCGGGATCCCGGAGGCGCTTTCCCATGTGCGGGGGATCCTTCTGGGTGGCTCCCCGGTTCCCGGCTGGGTCATTGACAAGGCACTGGACCTTTCTTTGCCAATCATCCCCAGTTACGGATCCACGGAATCCTGTTCTCTTGCGACGGCTGTGGCGCCTGGTGCCGACCGGGCGGCGTATAAGACAGCCGGGAAGCTGCTTCCTCACAGAAAACTGGCAACCGGTGAAGACGGCCGCATCCGGCTCGGCGGAAAAACCCGGTTTGCGTATTACCTTGAGAATGAAACACCGGTTTTTCCGTTTGAATCCGGCTGGTTCGCCACATCCGATTTGGGGAGATCCGATGCTGATGGCAACTGGAGAATCTTCGGCCGGGCCGATGACATATTCATTTCCGGCGGGGAAAACATCAATCCCTTTGAAATCGAGCGGCACCTGATGGCGATCAACGGCATTGACGCGGCCGTGGTCGTGCCCGTCCCCCACCCGGAATTCGGTCTGGTGCCCTGGGCTTTTGTTTCTTCTCCCCATGCCCCGGACCCTGCGGATATCGTATCGGAATTGAGAAAAACCCTCCCCGGGTTCAAGGTCCCCAAAAAAATCCTCCTTATGAATCCCGCCGACACGGCAGCAGGCATCAAGACCGACCGGGCCTTTCTGAAGCAGAAAGCCCTGCAAATGGCTGGGGGGTAGTTATGAAAACCTGCCTTCACCTGACCTTTTTCAGGGAAAACCCCTGCTACCCCCTTGTTCTTCTGCACGGGTTCATGGGAAGCGCGGCCTCTCTTGAACCAGTGGTTTCGTTTCTGCCCGAATCGCTTGGCGCGGTGGGAATCGATCTGCCGGGGCACGGCAAAAGCCTTTTTTTCGGTTCGTCGTGCGTGGACGCCCTTCGGTCTTTTGAAGACGTTTCCGCAATGATCCTTGAAGACCTTCTGCGTGCAGGCATCCGGCGGTTTTCCCTTTACGGCTATTCCATGGGGGGGCGCCTTGCCCAGCAGGTGGCTCTGGACGCCCCGGACCGGGTGCATCGCCTGATCGTGGAGTCGGCCGGGTTCGGGATTGCCGACCCGCACAAACGGCAAGAGCGGTATCAAGGGGACCTGCGGCTTTTTGACGATATCCGGAGCAAGGCGGATTTTGACGCCTTTCTGGACCGGTGGCACGATATGGACCTGTTTTGCACGCTTTCCCCGGAGATCAAAGCAAGGCGCAAGTCGGAAAAACAAAAAAACGACATTGACCAGCTCAAAAAAGCCATGGAATTGTTGAGCCCTGGAAACCAGCCGTACCTGCTGCCGGATCTGGCGTCTGCGCCGTTTCCCACGGCCCTGCTATCCGGAGAAAAGGACGCCAGATATATGGCCATCGCGGAGGGAGCCGCAAAAACCATTCCTGCGGCGCGTTTTTTCCGTTTTCCGGATGCATCCCATGATATCCACGGGGAGTTTCCCCGAAAAGTCGCTGACGTCATCGGAAAATTCCTTGCTTCATGAACTGCCGATGGGCGCTTCCGCTTTCCCATGGTCGGCTTTGGAAAACAGGATGATATACAGGTATATGCCGTAGGATATCGTCGCAACAACCGCCATGAAAGGGTAATAGCAGCCCAGGGGGGCAAAAAGCAGAACGGTCAGCCAGTGAAGGACAATGGTGCTTTTTGAGTGGAGTTGTATGGGGAAATCGTCGTAGCGGCAGATAATGGCAAGACCGCAAAGGTTCCAGCCGTAAAGCGCTGAAAAGGAATGGAGCCGCATGAGCCATATCAGCCGGGCAGAATCATAATCCGATGCAAATTCCATAAAAATGTAGGCAATGCCGGTCACGGATGTGACGATCAGAAAACCCATGCCCGATATCAAAAATTGTTTCTGCTGCAGGTTTTTTCCCAGGCGGGCGAAGAGGTAAAAGACCATGACCACGGAAGCGAACAAAACCGTGCTGACGGCGATCTGGGGGAGAAAGACTTCTGCCAGGATAAACCCGAAAAAAATGATCACGCCCAGGTTGATCAACCAGAAAGCCGCATTTTTGAGAAACCCGACCTTCCCTGCATGGTTTTCCATGATCGAAAAAACCAGGGACATGGTAATCAGGGACAGAGGAAAGGAATAGCCCAGGAAAAAGAGGTTGAGCTCAAGCTTGGGGATGGTGATGAAGTGGTAAAACTCCGCATTGATGATTACCAGTGCGGCGATGACCATGCCGATGGACAGGCAGAGCAGGGCGGCATGGTGGAATTTGTTGGAAACGGAGACCTGTTTTTTGAAAAAATCCCACGGGAAAAAAGAGAACTTCCGGATGCGTATGGCCTCCACGATCGCCACCAGAAACGGGGTCACGATCAGTACGGGCACATAGTGGTTCAAAAAGGCGCTGAAGGCATATGCAACGCTCAGAAGCAGGAACCAGCGGACCCTTGGAGAGAGCGCGTCCCGGGGTTCGGTGTAATGAAGCAGAATGGTGCAGCCCGTGCACAGGTTGAACAGAAAAATATGGATGCGCTCATAGCCGTATGTGTCATGCGGGTAGAGCAGGGCCAGAAACCCGAATGCAAGGGCGACAGTCATCATTATCATGAACATCAGCTTGTATGGAATTTTCATGGTGCCCTGTGGTTCTATGCTGTTTTGCCCAAAAGGTGCGAAAGGGCCGATTTCAGATCCGGATGCCGGAATTGGTAGCCGGATGCAGCAAGTTTTTCCGGTATGACCCGTGTGCTGGAAAGTACGGTTTCCTTCCCCATTTGCCTGAAAACCATTTTTACGGCGGCATCGGGTACCTTGACCCATGCGGGTCTTGAAAGGACCCGGCCGAGCGTTTCAGCGAAGTCCCGGTTTGCAGCCGGTTCAGGGGAGACGAGGTTGACCGGCCCCTCAACGGCCGGCGTTGCCGCGATATGCAAAACCGCCTCCGCCACATCGTCGATGCTGATCCAGCTCATGTACTGGTTTCCGGACCCGATCGGCCCGCCAAGACCTGCAGAAAATAACGGCAGCAGTTTCTGAAGGGCGCCGCCCGCAGGGGTCAGCACAACGCCGATTCTCAGGAAAACCGTTCTTATTCCTGCACGGATGGCGGGCGCAGCCGATGCTTCCCATTGTTCACAGACCGTGGATATGAAATCGTCCCCGGCCCCGGCATTTTCCCCCAGCACTTCTTCCCCGCGGTTTCCGTAATATCCGATGGCGGAGGCGCAGGCAAACAATTTCGGCGGATTTTTCATTTTTGCCAGGGTCTCTGCCAGAAGGGCCGTGGATTGCGTGCGGCTTTCCAGGATCCTTTTCTTTTTGGCGCAGGTCCATGGGCTGTTTCCGATATTTTCACCGGCGAGATGGACAACTGCATCGATATTGTCCAGTTTCTCCGCCTCGATGACGCCCTGGGACGGATTGAAATAAATGTCATCGGATACCGGCGCAGGAGGGGTTCGGACAAGGCGGACCACCCGGTGCCCGCCAGTGGTGAAAAAAGGGATCAACGTAGATGCAATCAGGCCTTGGGCCCCTGAAATCAGGATGTTCATGGGCAAAAGCCCGTATTTCCGATGGGCCGCCAAATCGGAAGCGATTGTATGGTGCCGGTAAGTGAAGATTTTATCCAGGCGGTCTCTGACGGTATTTTCAAAAACGACCCCGGATAAAGCATGAAAGGGGAGGGCATACTCGATGCGGTCTTCCATGACGCAGGCATCCCCGCCTTCCGGTGTGAAGCAATGGGTATGCACCCATTTGGAAAACGGCCCTTTTTCCTGAACATCCTGAAAAAGGCGGTTTTTTTCATAGACCGTGTGCCGGGCCGTCCAGTTCATCGGGAGTCCTCTGAGCGGGGTTATTTTCAGGCGGACTTCACTCCCCGGGGCGATGCCGTTGCTCTGGCTCAAAAGCTGTATCCTGTCCCACGGAGGGCTTAAGCGTTCAATGGCGCCGGACCTTTCGTGCCAGGAAAAGACGCTTTCCACCGGTTCATTGATCCGGCTCTTCTTTGCAAAAACGCTCCCCTTCATGGTTTTTCCGATTTTTTGACGGGTGGGCATGCACAGGGGGTCGGTGTTTGCCCCAGGCAGACGCTGCAGCGGTTGTCCCCGCACATCTGGCAGGAAAAACAGTCTTTGCATGCATGCTTTTTTTTTGCGGCATCGTCGGCTTCCGGCACGTAGATCATGCCTTTGAGCCCGGGCATCTTGACAAACGGCATTGCTGTCTCCCGGATAATCCATATTGATGCGTTTGAAAATCGATTTGTTCCGCTGTTCATTTTTTGTACGTAGTCGGACAAGCCAATTATATAACTTTTCAAAGGCGATATTTCAATTGATGTTTATGGCCGTTTTTTGCCGGGGATTCCGAAGCCAGGAAAGAAAGATCGGCAAGGCGGGAGTTTGCCATTTTATTTTTTGCAGATATCTGGTAAGGGAGGGATTGTTTTTACTGGATAATACAGGGTTGTAGATGTGGATGATAATGCACTTTCAGCGAGGAAAAAATGGCTGGCAAAACTATTGCGGAAAAAATTTTCGATGCGCATCACGTGGATAACCCGGCAGGCGATATTCACGTGATCTCACTGGACGCGGTCTTCTGTCATGAAATCACCACGCCCGTGGCCATAAACGATTTGGCGGCAAAGGGAAAAGACAGGGTTTTCGATCCGGAAAAAATCATGGCGGTCATTGACCATGTCACGCCGGCCAAGGACTCCAAGACGGCCCTCCAAGGCAAAATTTTACGGGACTGGGCCCGCAGGAACAACATCGTCAATTTTTTCGATGTCGGACGAAACGGTGTCTGCCACGCCCTTTTTCCGGAAAAGGGATTCGTACGTCCCGGCTATACCATTATCATGGGGGATTCCCACACCTGCACCCACGGGGCGTTTGGTGCGTTTGCCGCAGGAGTGGGGACTACGGACCTGGCCGTGGGAATCGTAAAAGGTGTTTGCGCGTTTCGTTATCCCAAATCGATTAAAATTATCATCAATGGGGATTTGCCCGATGGCGTCTTTGCCAAGGACCTGATCCTTCATATCATCGGAAAAATCGGGGTTAACGGTGCAACGGACCGGGTGATCGAGTTTGCCGGGCCTGTGGTTGAAAAAATGAGCATGGAATCGCGGATGACCCTTTGCAACATGGCGGTCGAGGCGGGTGCCACTTCCGGGATCTGCTACCCGGACGCGACCACGGTGGAATATTTGTGGCCGTTTATAAAGGGCGAATATTCATCCAAAGATGCCGCCTTTGCCGAATACCGGTCGTGGCTGCCGGACCCGGATGCCGAATACGATGCCCTCATCGAAATCGACGTGTCGACGCTTGCCCCCCTGGTTACGTTTGGGTACAAACCGGATAACGTCAAACCGGTTTCAGAAATGGCCGGAACACCTGTGGACCAGGTCTATATCGGATCTTGCACCAACGGGCGCATTGAGGACCTTCGTGCCGCGGCCGGGGTGTTGAAGGGAAAAAAAATCAGCGATTCCGTCAGGGGGGTCGTATCTCCGGCCACACCAGGCGTGTTCAACCGCGCCATGGAAGAGGGCCTCATCAAAATATTCATGGATTCCGGGTTCTGCGTCACCAATCCGACCTGCGGCGCCTGCCTGGGAATGAGCTGCGGGGTTATCGCAGAAGGAGAGGTGTGCGCATCTACGACCAACCGGAACTTCAACGGCCGAATGGGCAAAGGGGGGATGGTTCACCTCATGAGCCCGGCCACGGCTGCGGCAACCGCCCTTGCCGGACACATAACGAACTCCAACCTGTACAAAGAATAAAAGAGGCATCAGCACATGAATCGTTTCAGCGGCAACGTATTGTTCCTGGACAGAAGTGATATCAACACGGACGAAATCATTCCGGCCAAGTACCTGACCGAAATATCCAAGGAAGCGCTCAAACCCCACCTGCTCGAGGATCTTGTGCTTGACGGCTTTGATCCGGCAAAAGATCTTGCAGATCGCCGGGTGATTGTCGCCCGCGCCAACTTTGGTTGCGGCTCCTCCCGGGAACACGCCCCATGGGCGCTTGAAGTAAACGATATCCGCATGGTCATCGCCGAAAGCTATGCCCGGATTTTTCGCCAGAACATGTTCAATTGCGGGATGCTGGCCATCGAACTGCCTTCAGAGGAGATCGAACGGATCTTTAATGAATTTGCCGGAGAGAATGCCACCATCGCGGCGGACCTGGAAAAAGGCGTATTGCAGGTTGCCTCTGAAGGCAAAACAGCTGAAATCGGTTTTTCCATCTCGGAATTCGACCGGGCCCTGGTCAAGGCCGGGGGGTGGCTGGAATTTGCCGATGAGAAGTATTAATCGATCGTGGGGGCAGATTCCCATCTGCCCCCACGATTGGTATCGGTTGTAGTGGTTTATCAAGGCCGGCCCGGCTGTCAAGAACGGATTTCGATTTTTCTCGGTTTTGCCTTTTCCGCCTTAGGCAGTACGAGCTTTAAAACGCCATCGGAAAGCTGTGCATCGATTTTTTCCTGGTCGATCAGCTCGGGGATCGTAAACTGCCTGAAATACCTTCCCACCTCGTATTCCACCAGCAGATCCTCCTCATCTCCTTCCTCAAACGGCGTGATTTCTCCTGCAATGGTGAGTGTGTTTTCACGGAGATCGATATCGACATCGTCCGATTTTACGCCCGGCATGTCCGCCAAGAGATTGATCTCGTTTTCCGTTTCAAATATATCAACAGGCGGCATAAACACCAAACCGGAGCGGGTATGCTCGGTTTGGCCGGATACCTCATGCTTTTTTCCGACCTGGATTTCTTTTCCTTCGTCATGGTGTGTCATTTGCCAAGCCCTCCTTTCACTGTTGTTCACCCGATATGTCTATTTTATATCGATTTTTCTGGGTTTCGCCGCTTCGGCCTTGGGAATGGTCACCTGAAGAATGCCGTTTTTCAATGCGGCCGCAACCTTGTCCCGGTCAATTTCTCCGGGAAGAGCGATGGCGCGCGAAAAGCGACCGCCTTCCCGCTCCCTTCGGTGATATTTCGCCGAACGGTCCACGGCAATCCGGCGTTCGCCGCTGACGGTGATATTGCGTCCCATTGTCTGAATATCCAGATCTTCAGCAGAAACGCCTGGCAGTTCAGCGCGCAGGATATAGGCCTCCTGTGTTTCGGTCAGGTTCACCAAAGGAAAAACACCCGCTGTTCTGCCGGTGACAGTGGAAGGGTCCACCTGCTGGAAGACCTGGTCCAGGTGCCGCCGCATACGGTCAAGCTCTTCAAAGTGCGTTCGCAAACCATATGTTGGGAAATTCAACAATCCTCTTGTGAACATGTGTCAGCCCTCCTTTGTGATTGTTTTTTTACGCCTTCCGAATCTCTGTTTTTCGTCGTTCTGTTTTGACGGCATAGAAAGACTTTCCATGATAATAATATGTTATATCAGTAATTTGAAACGTTTTTAATATAAGCATCAAGGCTCCGGTGTCAAGATGATTGAATGCAATTTTTTTTTTAAATCTCCTTTACAATAGTTTACGTTTACGTTATTTTTTTCCGAAAACAGTCGTAATCATAGCAAACAGCGTCTTTTTCCATCTACAGGATACCGTGAAGAAATCAGCAACGATCGCTGAAGGCGATATCCTGTGATGACGATTATTCAGATGGATTTCGGGGAGGTGGGCATTGGATTTTGACTTGAATACAGAGCAGGAAATGATCCGGAAGGAAGTCCGGAAGTTTGCCGAAAAGGAAATTGCCCCCGTTGCCATGGCGTTGGACGAGCAGGAGTCGTTTTCTCCTGAACTGACGAAAAAAATGGGCGATATTGGTCTTTTCGGCATGTTTGTACCGGAAGAATACGGCGGTCAGGAACTCGATTATATTTCCTACATTATTGCGGTGGAAGAAATCGCCCGTGTCGATGGGTCCCAGGCGGCAACCATTGCCGCTGGAAATTCCCTGGGTATCGGACCGATCAACTATTTCGGCACAAAGCGCCAAAAGGAAAAATACCTGCCGACACTCTGCACCGGTAAAGGATTGTGGGGATTCGGTTTGACAGAACCCACGGCCGGATCGGATGCGGGGGCCTCAAAAACGGCTGCCGTCCAAGACGGAAAAGAATGGGTGTTAAACGGTTCAAAGATATTTATCACCAATGCCGCCTGTGAGCTTTCCTTAGGCGTGACGGTTCAGGCCATTACCGGGCACAAGGAAAACGGAAGGCCGGAATATACCTGCTTTCTGGTGGAACAGGGAACGCCCGGGTACAAAGCCCTGCCCATGCACGGGAAAATGATGTGGCGCGCATCGAATACAGCCGAACTGTTTTTTGACGATGTACGCATACCCGAAGAAAATGTTCTTGGAAAACCGGGGGAAGGGTTTCATCAGATGCTCTCGACGCTGGACGGCGGACGCCTTTCCATTGCCGCCATGGGACTTGGCGGCGCGCAGGGGGCGTATGAGGCGGCCCTGAAGTATGCAAAAGAGCGCGTTCAGTTCGGAAAGCCCATATCCCGGTTTCAGGCCATTGCCTTTAAGCTGGCGGATGCCGCCACCGAGCTGGAATGTGCCCGCAACCTGCTATACAAGGCCTGCTGGCTCCGCAGCAAAAAACGGCCCTTTCAGAAGGAAGCCGCAATGGCAAAGGTTTACTGCTCCGAACTCATGGGGCGCATTGCTGACAATGCGGTGCAGATACACGGCGGTTACGGGTTGATGAAGGAGTACAACGTGGAGCGGTTTTTTCGGGACCAGAAACTGCTCGATATCGGGGAAGGCACATCGGAAATTCAGCGTTTGGTGATCTCACGCTATATTGGCTGCTGATTTGCATTCCCGGCGGCGCGGTTCCATATTTTTACAAGCCATCTCAAAAAATGATCAAGTGGGGTAGAAAATGCCGGGAAGGTGTTTTTTACCACAGAGGGCACAGAGATTCACAGAAAAAAGCAATGAAAAACAGGGGGGACGCCCAGAAAAAAAGGGGAAAACGCACATGAAATGATGCGTTTCTGAAGCCATCTCAAAGAAAAGATTTTTTTTGAGATGGCTTGTAGCAAATCCAATCCACTTGGTAATTCCAACGATCCACAGGGGGGGAAGTAATGGCCAATACCGAAAGCGTGCTTCTTTCTGAAACCCATGAACAGGTTGCCGTACTGACGCTGAACCGGCCCAATGCCATGAACGCTGTCAACTTTGACATGCTCAATGCGATAAAGGCCGAAGTGGAATCGATTCGGTTCAACCCCGATATCCGGGTCGTCATTATTACGGGGGCCGGGGAAAAGGCTTTCTGTGCCGGGGCGGACCTGAAAGAGCGCTCCACCATGCCGGAGCTCCGTGTCCGGGAGTTCATCTATACCATTCGGCGTTTGTTCTCCGATATCGAATCGTTGAACAAACCGGTCATTGCGGCGGTCAACGGATTTGCTTTGGGGGGCGGAACCGAGATGGCCCTGGCCTCCGATATCCGGATCGCTTCGATGAACGCCTCCATGGGGCTGACCGAAACGCGCCTGGCCATCATTCCGGGCGCCGGCGGCACCCAGCGCCTGCCGCGGCTTATCGGCCGGGGCAAGGCAAAGGAGCTGATATTTACGGGCCGGCGGGTGGACGCCAAAGAGGCGGTGGATATCGGGCTTGTGAACCAGATCTGTGAGCCGAAACTGCTTATGGAAGAAGCCATGAAGATGGCGCGGATGATATGCGAGGCCGGTCCCATCGCCATCAGCCAGGCCAAGTACGCCATTGACGCCGGCCTTGAAACCGATTTGAACACCGGGCTGGCCATTGAATCGAACGCCTACTGGATCACCATTCCGACGAAAGACAGGACAGAAGGCATCTCCGCATTCCTTGAAAAACGAAAACCGGTGTATGAAGGAAAATAGCCGCTGTATCGGGGGAAATCGAACTGGCAACGCCAAAGGAGGAAGCCCCGGATTTTTATGTAGCCATCATCATTAAAGCATACAGGGGAGCGCATTAATGAGCGAAAACAGGCAGCACTGGTTACGTGAGGAAGCCATGCTCGATGAACGGGTTGCTGAGGCGACCATGCCCGGGGGGCAGAAAGCCATCGACCGGCTGGCAAAACAGGGGAAAAAGCCGGTCAGGGAGTTAATCGAACGCCTTGTTGATCCGGGCACCCAATTCTATGAGCTCTCCCGTATTGCCGGTTTCGGGATGAATTATCCCGGCGTGGAGGATGTCCCCTGTGCCGGCGTCGTCACCGGCATCGGCAAGATCTACGGCAACTGGACCATGATTATTGCAAACGATCCCCGCGTCAAAGCGGGCACCTATTTCCCCATAACCCTGAAAAAACATATACGGGCACAGGCCATTGCCGAGGAAAACGGCCTTAACTGCGTCTATATCGCCGATTCCGGCGGGGCTTTCCTGCCGATGCAGGTAGAAGTGTTCCCGGATGACGGACACTTTGGATCCATGTTCTACAACATGGCCCGCATGTCCGCTAAAGGGTTGAAACAGGTCACCATGAGCACGGGCGGCAATACCGCAGGAGGTGCGTATATCGTGTTCATGGCCTGCGAGTCGGTCATGATCGATAAAATGTCCTATTCGTTTCTTGGCGGCCCCCCCCTGGTGAAAATGGCCACCGGCGAGGAAATCTCCGCGGAAGATCTGGGTGGGGCAAGGGTGCATACCCATGTCTCCGGTGGAGCCGACCATTTCTGCAAAGACCAGGACCATGCCATCGAACGGGTCAGGGAGATATTGTCTTTGGCTCCGGTGCAGAAAATCCATTTGCACCGGTATGAAGAACGCCCCCCGACACATCCTGTTGAACGGTTGTACGATATTCTGCCGACGACCGGCTCTCAGGCCATCGATGCCCATGCCATAATCGAGGCAATCGCCGATGACAGCGCCTTTACCGAATACAAAAAGCACTATGCCCCCGGGCGCGGAGACAACCTGGTTACCGGCAGAATTCGCTTGAAAGGGTATCCTGCGGGAATCATCGCCTCCAACAAGATCGGTGTGATTTTCGAGGAAGCCGCGCGCAAGGCAGCGGAATGGATCGTTCGCTGCAGCCACGAAAAAATTCCCATTATATTTTTCCAGGGGTCACCCGGATACATGGTCGGCTCCGACGCGGAGCACAACGGCATCGGCAAATACGGTGCGGATATGGTCCGTGCGGTTTCCTGTGCCCAGGTGCCGCGGATCCAGCTCGTTATCGGGCAGGACAACGGCGCTGCCAATTACGGCATGTGCGGCAGGGCGTACCGGCCGAAATTTTTGTTTCACACCATGCGGAGCCGTACCTCGGTCATGAGCGGCAGGAGCGCCGGGGGCGTTCTGCTTTCCATCGAGGACCGGAAGCGGGAAGCTTCGGGCCAGCCGATGACCGAAGAGGAGCGAAGCCGTTTTTACGAGAAAATGGTGGAAAAATACGACGGCGAAGCGCATCCGTTCTACTGCGGCGCCAGGCTGCTGAGCGACCGGGTGCTGAAATTTTCAGAGATTCGCGATTGGCTGGCAATGGCCCTGGAAGTAAGCCATATC
>JAWOAV010000137.1:0-2511 GCA_046498365.1 Desulfosalsimonadaceae bacterium | reverse complement strand
CGAATCGGGAAACTTCGGGATGAGCCGCTCCTGCTGGAAAAAGGAAATGCGGTCATTTTAACCACCAAAGATTTTGCCGGCACACCCGATAAAATACCCGTTGACTACAAGGGGCTTCCCGAGAGTGTCGCCCCGGGAAACATGATTTTTCTCAATGACGGATTCATACAGCTCCGGGTGGAGAAGGTGTCCGGAGAGGAGGTCTTCTGCAGAACGCTTATCGGCGGCCCGCTTCTTTCCTACAAAGGATTAAATTTTCCCGGGGTAAAGATATTTGCCGATGCAGTGTCGGAAACAGACCTCGCGTTTGTCGATTTTGCCCTCCGGGAAGGCGTGGATGCCTTCAGTGTCTCATTTGCAGAGACAGCAGAGGACATACGCAAGGTGAAGGCCTTTGCACAAGAAAAAGGGCAATCCGCGTATGTGATCGCCAAAATTGAGCGGGCAGAGGCCATTGACAATTTTGATGGAATTCTTTCGGCCGCGGACGCGATCATGATCGCACGCGGCGACCTGGGAGTTCAGATCCCGATAGCGGACGTCCCGGCTGTACAAAAAAAACTGATCAACAAGGCGAACCTTTTGGGCCGTCCCGTGATAACCGCCACCCAGATGCTGCTCTCCATGACGGAAAATATCCGGCCCACCCGTGCCGAGGTATCCGATGTGGCCAATGCGATATTCGACGGTACAGACGCGGTGATGTTGTCCGAAGAAACGGCCATAGGAAAATATCCTGTGGAGACGGTTGAAATGATAGCCAAAATAGCAGCTTCCGCAGAGCGGGAACGCAAATCCGTCAATACTTTGGCCGATCTGCCCGCATACTTCAGAACGGGGGCGGGTTCCGTCAACACCCGGGTTGAAGACATCATTTCCCTGAATGCCGTCGAATCTGCAAACGCATTAAATGTGCGCTATATACTGACCGGCAGGCAAAGCAGGGAGGCCGCGGGCCTTATTTCCAGGTTCAAACCGGACTGCTGGATTCTTCCCTGCGGCGGAGATGAAAAAACGAACAATTTCCTGGCCCTGTCTTACGGCGTTTATCCTGTCCGCCTGGATTATAAAACAAATACCTTTACAGATATGGCCATGCGCTTTCTGGCCGGGGCCGGAATGGTTGAAAAAAATGAAAACGTGATTTTGCTGGATAATGAACCGACCAGGAACATGCATACCGACTCGCTTAAAATCATCAGCGCCTGATCATCAAGTGCAAACACCGGGGAAACGTGCGAAATATCTGATAACAAACATAAAGGCAAAGTGCTTATGATCGACACCACCTGGAAAAACATCTTACCGTCCGGTTGATATCAAAAGCATGGTCTTGTATGTCATGTCTGCTCATCGCCATTAGGAAACGATTTGTCCGGGTTGTCAGGGTTGTGCGGGGTCCCTGCTGCCGGCCGCATAAGGAAGACGCACGCTAAAACTGCTGCCTTTGCCGGGAGCGCTTTGGATAAGCAGGTCACCGCCCATGGCCTTTGCCCGCTCACGGAGGCTTAAAAGCCCGATGCCCCTTCCGGACTCTTCGGAATCAAGCATTTCCGGGTCAAATCCGCGGCCCTTGTCGCTGACATTGATTGTTATCTGCCCGTCGGCGTCCGAAAGCTTTACAAGGACACTATTTACACCGGAATGCTTGGCCGCGTTAAACAACATTTCCTGGATTGCCCGGAAGAAAAACACCCTTACGGATTCGTCTGTAACCTCACGGAAATCCGCCGCCTCGATACGAACATCGAGGCCGAACTGCTCCTTCATCCGGGGGGCAAGCCATTTCAATGCCTCGTGCAGGCCGGACTGGTAAACCACAACCGGGCTTAGCTCAAAGGAAAGGTTGCGGGATTTTTTAATTGATTGTCTGAGCAGGTCGTTGACTTTTGCCAATTCCGGCTGTGTGGAAAAATCGTCGCAGGCAACCTGCAGATACAACTGGGCACTGGCAAGTAGCTGCTGGAGATCATCGTGCAGCACCTCGGCGATTCGACGGCGCTCCTTTTCTTCGGCTTCTATGAGTTCCACGGTCAGGAAGCGAAGCTGGCGGGCCTGGGCCTCGGCAAGCCCGGTGCGCTCCTTTACTTTTTGCTCCAGGTTTTCATTTAATTCCAAAAGCTGTTTTTCAGCCTGCTTGCGCTTGGTAATGTCGGTTATCACAACGCGGTAGACCGGCGTGTCGTTTTCGTCGGCAGAGACGCTTGCGTCAAGCCGCACCCAAACGGGAGGGCTGTTGCCGCGTGTCATCCGCAGCTCGCACACCTGCGGCTCCCCGGTCTGGGAGAGACGTTTGCGGTGCAGGTAGAATATGTCCTGGTCCTGCTTGAGGATAAACTGCGACATGGGCTTTTGGACCAGCCAGTCCCGCGCGGTGCCCAGCAATTTGGCCGCCGTGAGATTGGCCTCTATTATCAGTCCTTTCTGGTTTGTTGTGCAGTAACCCACCGGCGCCAGATCGTAGAGGTCGAAATAACGTGCCCGGGAGGCGTCCAGTTCGATCTGGGCACG
>JAWOAV010000048.1:0-27126 GCA_046498365.1 Desulfosalsimonadaceae bacterium | reverse complement strand
GTTTTGCGCGTCAGATCATAGATCTGTGTCGGCTCCAGTTCGAAGATTTCCGTCACCAGGTTGTACGTATACCCTCTTGACGTTTTTTTCTTCTGGATGAAAAATCCGAGGTCGCACTTTTCGCTGTTGCTCAATTTGGCGAGAATACTGGCGATATCCTGAATTTTCATCTTTTTTCCGGAAAGCTCGGACACCTTCTGCGTAATTTCCGGGGACCGGAGATCTTTACCGAAGCGCAACGCATCGATAATGTATTCACTATTTGTTTTTTTTCTGGGTTCCATGGTCGTCTCCTTGTATAGACAATATATAATATATTTTTTAATATTTTAGCTTATTAACCGCGCCTCCCAATAATTGTCCAAGTATATGTGCACTTCTAATAAGACTAACATATTATTTAATTCTAAAAGTATACACCTTTTCCATTTTGTCAAATGCCGTAGATCAATTTACTACGTGTTTTTTTTAAAAAATTCTCTTTTTTTCAAAGCCGGCGCAGATCGTCATCATGGCGCTTATGCCTTGACACCTGCGGGGGGTGCAGGCTATGTAAGACAAGGCAGAAAAACACGGAAAAACCGCTTGTGCGCTGTTACCCAAACAATAGGAAAAATGAAGCCTCCGGAGCGTCCATGATGAATTCCCACGATGAAATACTGGAAAAATTTCAGACCGTTTCTGAAAGCCCCCATGTGTATGCAGCATCCGCAAAAGAACAAACGGGCAAAAAAATACTCGGTTTTTTTTGTTCCTACGCGCCGGAGGAGCTGATCCAGGCTGCCGGGGCCATACCGTTTCGCCTGTTTGGCGCTGCAAGGGACATAGAGCTTGCTGATTCCCACCTTCAGTCATACTGCTGTTCACTGGTTCGCGGCGGTCTTGAAGATGCATTGAGAGGAAGGCTTGATTTCCTGGACGGCACGGTTTTCCCGCATACATGTGATTCAATACAGCGTCTATCCGATATATGGCGCCTGAATGCCGGTTTCGGCATCCACATCGACGCGGTTATGCCGGTGAAGTTACATACTCCCAGCGCCCGCCAGTACATGGTCGATGTACTGGCCGGCGTGAGAAGCGATCTTGAAAAGGCGTTGGGAATTAGAATCAGCGATAGCGATGTGTCCCAATCCATAAGACTCTATAATGGCATACGGTCCAAACTACTTGCGCTCTACCAGCTCCGGAGCGCGAATCCAGGCATTGTCCCGCAGTCGGCCGTATATCACACCATGAAAGCGGCGATGGTAATGGACCGGGAAGAGTTGGCCAAAGACCTTGAAATCCTTCTGCCGTCGCTGGAAAAAGTTTCTGCGGAAACCGGCGGTTCCGGCCGGAAAAGGATCCTGCTTGCGGGTGGTATATGCAACCACCCGGATATATATAAAATTATTGATAAGGCCGGCGGTGATGTCGTCTGGGATGATTTGTGCACCGGCGTTCGGTACGCAACCGGTTTGATTGAAGAATCCGGCGCGCCCATAGAGGCAATCGCCGAGCGTTATATGCATCGCCTGGTCTGTCCGGCAAAGCATATGTCAACCACGGCAAGGGGGGAAAACCTTGTTGCAGAGGCGATCGGGAAGAAAATCGACGGCGTGGTTTTTCTTCACCTGAAATTCTGCGATCCCCATGCATTTGACTACCCGTACCTGAAGGAATACCTTGCCGGGAAAAATGTCCCCTCGATGCTTCTTGAAATCGAAGAGCAGCCGCCGGCCGAAGAACAGTTGCGGACCCGTTTCGAGACGTTTATCGACATGCTGTAGGCTGGCCGGATGGTGATGGACCCAATTAATCGTCATTGGTAATGAAAGGTGGGTTTGCCCATGTCTGACACAAACGGAAAAAAGGCGTCTCCGGAAAAAGACGAGCGCAAGATAAAGTCTGTTTCCCGGATGAAGGAAATAATGACCCATTATTACATCGATGCCAAGACCGCCCGGGAGAACGGCAAAAAAGTGGCATGGATCACCAGCGGCGGACCGGTGGAGCCATTGATTGCCATGGACGTGATTCCTGTGTATCCGGAAAATCATGGCGCCATGGTGGGGGCGTCCAAGATGGGGGTCGACCTCTGCCAGAAGGCCGAGGAAATGGGATATTCAAGCGACCTGTGCTCCTATGCCCGGGCGGATATCGCCTGTGCCGCCACCCAAGGCGGCCCCATCGGCGGCCTCCCGGAGCCGGATTTTCTGGTTTGCTGCAACAACATATGCGGTACCGTGTTAAAATGGTACGAAGTCGCCGCCCGGCATTACAATGTTCCGCTTTTCATTCTCGATACCCCATTCATACATAAGGAGATGCGAAAGGAGGCGCAGCAATACGTGATGTCGCAGATTCAGGAGTACATCGCGTTTCTGGAAACACAGTGCGGCAGTAAAATGGATTACGACCGGATGACGGAGGTTGGCAGCCTTGCCGTCGAGGGACTGCGTCTGTGGCAGGCGGTTCTGGATACGGCGGCCCATAAGCCGTCGCCCATCACGGCGTTTGATGCCTTTTTCCACCTGGCGCTGATTGTGACCCTGCGCGGCACCCAGGTGACGGTGGATTATTACCGGGGATTGCTCGATGAGATGAAGGAGCGCATCGCAAACAATATCGCCATGGTTCCCGGCGAAAAATATCGTCTTCTGTGGGACAACCTGCCGGTATGGTACAGGACGCGCTGGCTGTCTGACAAATTTGCGTCGCACAAGGCATGCCTTGTGGCCGACACCTATACGTCCGCATGGAGCGGCGTGCTCCCCCTGATCGACGAAAACCGGTTTCTGGAGACCATGAGCCTTTCCTATTCGCAGGTCTACATCAACATCTCCCACGACATGATGATTGACAAGCTGCGTGAAATGCTGGAAAAATATGATGCGGACGGCCTGGTGATGCATTCCAACCGAAGCTGCAAGCCGTATTCCCTGGGGCAGTATGACCTGCAGAAAATGGTGATGGAACAGTTGGGCGTTCCGACACTCATCCTCGAAGCGGACATGGTGGATGAACGCCACTTTGCCGAAAGCCAGATCGAAACGAGAATCGATGCATTCATGGAAACGCTGCGGGCGTAAACATATATTTTAAGGACCTTGAAATCTTTCGGCTTCGTAAAAAGCCCAATATCTGCGTTGCGCACAATTTTTGAAGAATCTCACGTACGGCTACGTACGATCAATTCTTCAAAAATTGCACGCGCCTTGATCTTGAACTTTTTACTTTGCCTTTTAAAATCGACTTTTTACGAAAGCATCTGATTTTGACGGACACGAAAATAACGGCTGGGATCGACATTGGCTCCATTACCGCGAAAGCGGTTGTCTTGCGCGGTGAGAAAATTCTGGGCAGCCGGGTGCAGTTTACCGGGTACAGCGCCAAAAAGGTGGGCCGGGACGTACTGGAAACCCTGCTTGGGGAAATCAAAGTGCCTCTGGAGCAGGTGACGTGCATCGTTTCCACCGGCTACGGGCGCAACGCCGTGGACTTCGCCGATAAGGCGGTGACCGAAATTACCTGCCACGGTGCCGGCGCATGGTTTGTCAACCCGGAAACCCGTTTCGTAATTGATGTTGGCGGGCAGGATTCGAAAGTGATCCGGTTGGATGACGCCGGCAAAGTGGTCGATTTTGCCATGAACGACAAATGCGCCGCAGGGACCGGCCGTTTTCTGGAAGTCATGGCGCGGGCGCTGGAGGTTGACCTGGATGATTTCGGCGAGTTGTCTCTTTCCGGCATTCCCGCCAAAATAAGCAGTATATGCACCGTATTTGCGGAATCCGAAGTCATTTCATTGATCGCAAGGGGAGAAACCCGGGAAAATATCATCGCCGGCATTCACGAATCCGCGGCATCCCGGATTTCGGCGATGGCCCGCCGGATCGGGGTGGCCCTGCCCGTGATGATGACAGGGGGCGTGGCAAAGAACAAGGGCATGCTCCAGGCCTTGGAGAAAAAGCTCGATGCACCTATAATGGTGTCAGAATATGCCCAGGTTAACGGGGCGTTAGGAGCGGCCATTATTGCAGGGCGCATGTAACCGTTAATGAATGATGAACGCGTAAAAAGTCGTTTTCAGACGGCTTTGTAAAATGTTCAAGATCAAGGCGTGTGCAATTTTTGAAGAATTGATCGTACTTCGCCGTATGTGAGATTCTTTAAAGATTGCGCACAACGCAGATATTGGATTTTTTACGAAGCCGTCAATGAATGAGGAGGTGGCATGGACATACGGCAGCGGCGAAAGGAAGTTGAAAACCAACTTGCCGTCCTGCTCAAGCAGGTGGAAGGAATGGACAACAAAATCCGCATGTATCTTGCAGATCGCCAAAACAATCCGCATCCGCGCCATGAGGAACTGGTGGAAAAAATCCAGCGGTTTCGCATAGACCCCGCCATTACCAACAAATACCTGGAAACCCTGCTGGATAACCTCCAGTGGAAAGTTTACTATCATACGCATGCGTGGAAGCAGTTGTGGCGAAACGCCGAGGCAAAGCGCAGAGAGGCGCGGAAAAAAGAATTTGCCGGGCAGAACGGACAAAAAGAGCAGCAGCCGAAAGATCCACACGATGACCGGTCCATTTATTCTGTCGACCGGCTTTGGGAGGTGCAGAAACAAAAGCTGGAAAGTCTCGGTGAACGCCCGGAGCCGGAAGTAAAAGACGAGTTCGTCCGGCGGATAAAACAGTCCTACGGCCAGCTTGCATCGGGGAAAAAAGAGGGGGAAGAAATTTACATGACGTTCGATCAGGATGAAAAACGATGCATTTTGGAAAAGCGAAAGCGGGGAGAGTAGGTTGCAGGTGCATTTCTAGAACGGCAGGAAAACCGCCTTTTTTATGTTACAGGGCCTTTTTCAGTAATTGTTGAAAAAGGGTCATGTCCGCGGGGAGGGGGGCTTCAACGGTTGTTTGCAAGCCGGTTTCCGGATGGGAAAACGTAATCGTCGATGCATGAAGCATCTGGCGGTGTATGGTTGAAATCAGCCCGGCCGTTTCCCCGGGCAGGTTCAATGCCCGAAGCGGTCTTTTGTATCCGTATGTATGATCCCCTACCAGGGGGTGGCCGATGGCGGCGCAATGGACGCGTATCTGGTGCGTCCTGCCGGTTTTTATGCTCAGCTGAAGGAGGCATATGCCGTTATAATGATCGAGGACGCGCCATGTCGTATCGGCGTTTCTCCCCTCGGCCGGGTCCGGCGATATTGCCATTTTTTTCCGGTGTTTTTTGTGCCTGGAAATCCGGTGTGTAATCCGGCCGGTTTCATCCGCCGGGTTGCCGTAAACAAAAGCCAGATAGGTTTTTTCAATTTTTCTGGATTGAAAGAGTCCGGCCAGTTGCGAGCGGGCTTTTTCTGTTTTTGCCACAAGCAGGAGGCCGGAGGTGTCCTTGTCGAGCCGGTGGACGATGCCCGGCCGGTCCGGGGGGCCTGTGTGTTTTATTTCCGGGTAATGGTAGCACAGGCCGTGGACGAGCGTGCCGCTCGGGTGCCCCGGTGCAGGATGCACCACAAGGCCCGGAGGCTTGTTTACAACGAGAAGGCAGTCGTCTTCGTAAAGGACGTCAAGATCAAGGGGCTCAGGCAGGATTACGCAGGAATCCGCGTTGGCTGCGGCCGGTATTTTTCCCGTGACATGGTCTTTGAACTGCAGGCGTTGCCCCGGTTTTTTTGCGGAACCGTTCACTTGTATCCGGCTGAGGCGGATCATTTGGTTGACTGTACTGCGGGAGTATTCAGGCAGGTGTGCGGCCACAAAGTGGTCAAGCCGGACGCCGGTTTCATCTGCCCCGACCGTTACATTGATTTCGGAAAAATCGCCCCTGTCACGCGGAGGAAGCGTCACTTTTGCCGTTTCCGTTATTCCCGGTGAAGAATTCTTCGATGGTTTGCCAGACGGCGGTTTCATCCTTTTCCAGTGCGGTGCAGAGTTCCCGTAAAAGCAGATTTTTTGAAGTGTCCAGCAGTTTTCGCTCTCCGAACGAGAGGTCTTTGGTGAGTTTCAGGCAGTACAGGTCGCGGAAGACTTCCGCCACGTCAAAAAGGGATCCGGACTTGATCTTGTCCATGTACTCCTTGTAGCGGCGGTTCCATGTCTGATTGTCGTGGATATCATCCTTTTTTTCTTTTAAAACCGCGTAGACGGCCGGCACTTCTTTCTGGTTGATTACGGCCCGCAATCCGACCGATTTGACATTGATGGTGGGAATCATGATCACCATGGCGTTGTCCAGGATCTTCATGATATAGAAGTCATGTTGTGTGCCGTTGATCAAGCGGCTTTCGACGGATTCGATCAGCCCGACGCCATGCGCGGGATACACTGCAAGATCTCCAGTTTGAAATTCGCCGGACGATTGCTCTTGTGCACGCACTTTTCCTGCCATTTTATTTCACCCGAATATTTATAAGTATGCAATATTTATTCCCAAAAGCATACCATACCATTTTTTTACGTAAAAATCAAACGAAAAAGGGCCGGTGAAAATCACCGGCCCTTTTTACGTGTCTTACAATCTTACAGATGCGCTGCTGTCATATTACAGCAGAAACGGCACCATCAGCAGTGCAACCACGTTGAGAATCTTGATCAACGGGTTGACGGCGGGGCCGGCTGTATCTTTGTAGGGGTCGCCTACGGTGTCGCCGGTAACGGCCGCTTTGTGGGCTTCGCTGCCCTTGCCGCCGAAGTAGCCGTCTTCGATGTATTTCTTTGCGTTATCCCATGCTGCACCACCGGTGGTCATGGAGATGGCCACGAAAAGACCGGTTACGATACTTCCGATAAGCAGACCGCCTAATGCAACGGGGCCCAGCAGGAAGCCGACCAGAAGCGGTGCGATAACCGGGATAAGCGCCGGAATCATCATTTCTTTAAGCGCAAACTTGGTTACGATATCAACGCATGCACCGTAATCCGGTTTTGTGGTACCTTCCATGATGCCGGGAATTTCCCGGAACTGACGGCGCACTTCTTCAACAACCGCACCACCCGCGCGGCCGACGGCCTGCATGGCGATGGAGGTGAAAAGGTACGGCAGCAGGCCACCGATGAAAAGGCCGATAATAACGTTGACATTGCTCAGGTCGAACCGGATCTGATCAACGACATCCGAAGTTCCGCTGACAATGGCAAATTCCTGCACGAAGCAGGTAAACAGTACCAGGGCGGCCAGACCGGCGGAGCCGATGGCGTATCCCTTGGTAACGGCTTTGGTGGTGTTCCCCACGGCATCCAGGGGATC
The DNA here is from genome assembly GCA_046498365.1 of Desulfosalsimonadaceae bacterium. GTDB lineage: Bacteria > Desulfobacterota > Desulfobacteria > Desulfobacterales > Desulfosalsimonadaceae > B1SED10-16. Next base: position 19,884 of record JAWOAV010000048.1, on the reverse strand, counting down.
GGTAACGGCGCGCACGCTGTCGTCAAGGCCTGCCATTTCGGCGATACCGCCGGCGTTGTCCGTGATCGGGCCATACGCGTCAATCGCAATGACCATACCCGTCATCGAAAGCATTGCCGTGGCTGCTATGGCGATGCCGTACAGGTCTGCAAAAGAGTATGCAAGACCGATGGCAACGCAGATGGCGAGAACAGGGGCTGCAGTCGCCTGCATGCTGATGCCGAGACCGGCGATGATGTTCGTGCCGTGGCCGGTGGTAGAGGCTTCCGCCAGATGCTTGACCGGTCCGTAGATGCCGGTATAGTATTCGGTGATAATGACGATGAGAACGGTCAGTACCAGACCGACCAGGGAAGCGTAGAACAGGTTGATCGCCGGAATCTCGCCGATCATGTCGACCTGGGTGATGGTAAAGGCGTAAAACGCGATCGCTGCAAGAATGGCGGATCCGAACATGCCTTTGTACAGGGCGCCCATGATGTATTCATCTTTTCCGAGACGGACAAATGTCGTGGCGATAACAGAAGCGATAATGGAAATCGCGCCGAGGACCAGCGGGTAAAAGGTTGCGATCGGATATTCCGGATAAAACAACGCGCCCAGAAGCATGGAGGCCACAACGGTTACGACGTATGTTTCGTAGAGGTCGGCGGCCATACCGGCGCAGTCACCGACGTTGTCACCGACGTTGTCGGCGATGGTCGCGGGGTTTCTCGGATCGTCTTCCGGGATGCCGGCTTCCACTTTGCCCACGAGGTCCGCACCGACGTCAGCACCCTTGGTGAAGATACCGCCGCCAAGACGGGCGAAAATAGAGATCAAGCTGCCGCCAAAACCCAAGGCGACCAACGGCATGATGTGCGCCTTGGTTTCGACCACTTCAGCATCGCCCAGCAGGTAAAAGAAATACCCGGCAATCGAGGTCAACGCCAGGCCCGCCACCAGCATACCGGTTACCGAGCCGCCACGGAACGCCATTTTCAGGCCTGCTGCAAGCCCGTCCTTGGCTGCTTCAGCAGTGCGCACGTTGGCGATAACCGATACGCGCATGCCGATGTAGCCGGCCAGATACGATGCCACCGCGCCGATGAAAAAGCCAATGGCCGTTTTGGGGCCGAGTGACAGCCAGATCACGATCAGGATCACGATGCCGACTGCGCCCATTGATTTGAGCTGCCGGTTCAGGTAGGCGATTGCGCCTTCCTCGATCGCGGATGCAATCTGGATCATCTTTTCGTTGCCCTTGGGTGCGTTTTTGATCATCCCGGCTACGATCAGGGAATAAAGAATTCCGATCGCTCCGATGATCGTTGCCGTCAAGGGGATGTTTGCCATCAATGTTTCCATACTTCCTCCCTTAAAACATTTTGGTTAATAGAACACATACTGCGTATCAATGCATTGCCAAATTTTTCCTGCGTATTGTTTTGCCTTGCGGTTATCCATTGTACCGGTTCATCGCTGCTTCCTGCCCCTTTTCCAGGACGGTCGCCACGGCTTGGCGGACGGTCTCGAAAATTTCCTCGTAATGCTGCATGTCCCGTTTTGAAAATTTTCCGAGCACGTAATCTGCGGCATCCGGACTGTCATGCGGTTCAGATCTTTCGGTAAAGATTTCCGGACGCCCTATGCCGATCCTGATTCTTGTAAAATCGTTTGTTCCCAGGGCATCGATGATCGATCGGACACCTTTGTGCCCTCCATGCCCTCCTTTCACTTTGATTTTGATTCTTCCAATATCAATATCCATATCATCGTGGATGATCAAAATGTGCGCCGGACCGATGCCGAAATACCTTGCCAGCTGATATACAGGAGGGCCGCTTCTGTTCATAAAATCCATGGGTTGAGCCAGCACCGCCCCCACGCTGTTGATGAACCCCCGGCCGCAACGGTTTTTGAACATGGTCCGGTTCAGTGCAATATCATGATGCGCGCCAATCCTGTCAATCGCCATGAAGCCGACGTTGTGGCGCGTCTGCTGATATTTCCGTCCCGGATTACCGAGCCCGGCAATGAGCCATATACCGCTGCCCGTCATGCCGGATCCGGCCGAAAAACCGGTTCTAACCCTCCGGTCTTACTCGTCTTCGCTTTTGCCTTCCGATGCATCCGCTTCTTCGCCTTCTTCGCCTTCTTCACCCTCTTCGCCTTCTTCTTCTTCCTCTTCAGGCGCTTCTTCCTCGGCCTCCATCTTCGGGCTGACAACAGTTATCACGGTAAAATCAACTTCATAGGGGATTTCCACGTCTCCTTCGACCTCGATTTCACTGACGTGAATGGAGTCCCCGATTTCCATATTCGACACATCAATGTCAATTTGTTCCGGGATGTTTGCCGGAAGGCAGTACACTTCCAGCTCGCGCCGGATAATCTGGAGAATGCCCCCTTCTTCGACCCCCTTGGGCGTGCCGGTGGTGTTTATGTAAACCATGGTGGAGATCTTTTTGTCCATGCTTATTTCAAGGAGATCCACATGGAGATAGTGCGCCTTGACCGGATCGATCTGCAGTTCCCTGACCATCACCGTCTTGTTGTATGGCCGGTCGCCTTTTATATTAAGGTTGATAAGCCCCCGGGAATACTGCGGGCTGTTGAACATCTTTTCAAGTTCGCTGGATTCCAGGGAAATTTTGATATTATCTACGCCGGGCCCGTAAAGGATGCCGGGGATTCTTCCCTGCGTGCGGAGCGACCGGGCTGCCCCCTTGCCGACATTGTCCCGTGTTTGTGCGGTTAATTTTGCAATATCCAAAAGTTTTGCCTCCATTCGAATTGTATATTTTTTCTTCTATATGAATAAAGAAGTCACTGAGTCGCCCGTATGGCTCCTGATGATCGCCTCCCCGAAAAGCCTGGCAATGGAAAGCGGGATGATTTTTTTGCATTCCCGCTTGGATTCTGTCATGGAAATCGTATTTGTGACGACCAGTGATTTGATGCTTGACTGGTTGATTCTTTCAATGGCCGGGCCGGAAAGGACAGCATGGGTACAGCAGGCATGAACCTCGCTGGCCCCTTCGGCCATGAGCGAATTTGCCGCCTCCGTCAATGTCCCGGCGGTATCGACCATGTCGTCCAGGATGACCACTTTTTTCCCTTCCACATTTCCGATAACGGCCATGGCGGTGGCCTGGTTGGGGGCCGTGCGCCTTTTGTCGACAATGGCCAGTCCGGCATGGAGCCGCTTGGCAAATGCCCTCGCCCTTTCAACACCCCCGGCATCCGGAGACACGATAACCAGTTCTCCACCGAACGTTTTGAGCATGTATTCGATCAGTACCGGGGCGGCAAAAAGGTTGTCCGCCGGGATATCGAAAAATCCCTGAATCTGTCCGGCGTGAAGGTCCATGGTGATGATCCGGTTGGCGCCGGCGGTGGTCAGCAGATCGGCCACCAGCTTGGCGCTGATCGGCACCCGCGGGGCTACCTTTTTGTCCTGGCGGGCGTAGCCGAAATAGGGAATGACAGCCGTAATCCGTCTGGCGGAAGAGCGCTTGAAAGCGTCTATGAGCAGAAGCAGTTCCACGAGGTTGTCATTGACCGGGTAGGAAGTCGATTGTACGACAAAAACATCTTTTGCCCGGACATTGTCGTCGATTTCGATCTGAACCTCGCCATCGCTGAAACGTTTCACCTTGGCATTGCCCAAGGGCTGGCCCAGGTAATGGCAGATCTCGTTTGCCAATGCAGGGTTGGAATTGCCTGTAAATATAATGTATCCGTTGTTGTTTTTCATCGCGTCTGCCGCCGTCGGGTCCGTTGGATCCGGTGTAAGGTTAAACCAGTGTTCCGGTAAAAATGGCTGGGGCGGGAGGATTCGAACCTCCGAATGCAGGAACCAAAGTCCTGTGTCTTACCGCTTGACGACGCCCCAGTAACAAACGGTTTTTTATGCCATCAGCCGCGTGTAGAACACCTGCCAACGGTTCTGCCGGGAAAGGCGGTTGAAGGCTTTTTCAGCTGTTTCCGATTCGTTGTAGATGCCATATACCGATGACCCGCTGCCCGACATGAGGGCACCGGCGGCCCCGGAATCCAGCAATATGTCTTTCATTTCCCTTATCTGCGGGCTGAGTGCAAATGCCGAAGGTTCAAGCGCATTAAAAAGCAGGCGGTGAAGATTCGTACCCCAGTCCAGCTTGAAAATATTTTTTGTATGTATTTTTTCTTTTTTTGTCAATGCTAAATTAAAGTTTTTGTATACAGCGCGGGTAGAAAGGATGTGCCTGGGATAGACCAGGACGATGGGAAGGGGGCGTAGACCCGGAAAGGGGGTGACGATTTCGCCGATCCCTTCGGCAACGGCGGGTTTGCCGTACAGGAAAAAGGGAACGTCCGAACCGATTGTTTTTGCGATTTCCAGAAGCGCTTCACTGGGCAGGGGGGAGCCGAAATGCATGTTCAGACCGGAAAGAACGGCTGCCGCATCACTGCTCCCCCCGCCCAAGCCGGCGCCTACGGGGATGTTTTTTTTGATTTCTATTGCCACACCGTTGTTCGGGCGACCCGAAGCCGCCAGAAACCGACTGGCGGCTTTATGGGCAATGTTCTCCGGGCCGCCGGGAACATCGGGATGATCACACGAAACGTTGATTTTGCGGGTTTCAAAAGACAACCGCAGCGTGTCGTAGAGTCCGATCGGGCACATGAGGGTAACCAGTTCATGATACCCGCTGCGGCGTTTCCCCACGATATCGAGATACAGGTTGACTTTAGCAAACGCCTTGATTTTCAATCGAAAATCCTACTTTTCGATTCTAAGGATCTTTATGCCTGCACGGAGGCGGATAATATAAAAGAGAAGCATGTCCCCCTCGTCCGCATCCGCGACAATACGTTCGTAATCCTCTATGGTCCGAACCGGCTTCCTGTTGATCTCCTTTATGATATCCCCCCGGGCAAACCCGGCGCTGGCGGCTTTCGTGTCAGGGGCAACGCCTGAGACAATCACGCCGTGGGTGTCGTCCAAGTTCAGCCTTTCGGCGGTTTCCTGGTCAATATTGGTTAATTCAAGGCCGAGCGCATCCGCGGCCTGCTCCTTCTGCTGACTCCTGGGGGTTTTCGCACCGAGACGCGCTTCATCCCGTTGTTCAACGGTGGCCGTGATTGTTTCTTTTTGGCCGTCCCTGACAATGCGCAGTTCAATGTCGGTACCCGGCTTGATGTTGGCGATTTTTCGGGACAGGGCCCGCGGGGAGTCGACGGCTTCGCCGTTTACGGCGATAATAATGTCTCCTTTTTGAATACCCGCCTGATCGGCCGGTTCATCCGGGAAAACTTCCGTAATGAGAGCCCCTTCATCAACATTGTAGTAATCCTTCAGGTCACTGTCGAGTTCCTGGATGCCGACGCCCAGCCACCCGCGGGTAACCTCTCCGGTCTCTTTCAATTGTTCAATGATCCGTTCGGCCATGGATATAGGTATGGCAAATCCAATGCCGTCGCCGCCGGCAACGATGGCGGTGTTGATACCCACGACGTTGCCTTCCATGTCGATCAACGGTCCGCCGCTGTTTCCGGGGTTGATGGACGCATCTGTCTGGATAAAATCGTCATAGGCGCCCGCGCCGATGACCCTGCCTTTCGCGCTGACGATTCCGGCAGTGACCGTGTGGTCCAGGCCGAAGGGGTTGCCGATGGCGAGCACCCACTGGCCGATCTCGAGGCTTTCCGAGTCCCCGAGTTCGAGCAGGGGCAACCCGGTTTCCGCTTCGATTTTGATCAACGCGATATCGGTTCCGGGGTCGGCGCCGATGATCTCGGCGTCATAGTCCTTTCCGTTCTGTAGGGTGACCTTGATCTCATCGGCATTTTCAATGACGTGATTGTTGGTGACGATATACCCTTTTTCATCCAGGATGAAACCAGAGCCCAGGCTTTGGCGCTGGAACTGCCTCGGGTCCTGGCGGCCGAAAAAACGCTCGAAAAACTCTTCCATGGGCGTTTCCTGCTGCTGCTGCTGACCGGGGCGGCGGAAAAAATGAGGCAGCCGCTGTCCGTTGGTTTCCACTGTTTGCGTAGTGCTGATATTGACGACCGCCGGACTTGCTTTTTTGGCGAGCGCTGTAAAGCTTCCGGCGGCGGCAATCGACCGTTCCATTTCTTCTTCCGAGGCGAAACCGTTCTGGCCGGCAATGCCCAAAGCGCCGACAAAAACGATGACCATAACGGCAATAATCGGGAAAAAACGTTCTTTTCCTCTGCTGCGGTAAAACATGGTTATTCCTCCCCGTTCGTTTTTCAGCTTTTATCGAAAAGTTCGACTTTGTGGATGCCCCTGCGAATCAAAGCAGGGCCTCTGAGAAGACCTGCTCCATGCCGCTGAAAGGAAAAAACCGACTACTTGCAGCCCATTTCCTTTACATAGAGCAACCGTAATTCATATAACATGTTTGTCAACAGTCGACTTTCTTCCTCGGTCAGGTTCCCCCTTGTCTTTTCTTCCAGCATGGCGATGACATCGATCGTCTGCTTGGCAATGGGCAGGTTTTTAACCGATGTCTGGCCGGACGGGTCGGGATGGACACCCAACTGGACCAGGGCGGACGCATTCAACGACAGAAGAAACGTTGTAAAATTGAGTTCTGGCATCAGGCATTTTTTCTGGCCCCTTGTAAATTCAGGCGCCTGGTCGGTGTCAGAATGGCTTGTTCCGCTCATACGATATCCTCCTTGAAACCCGGTTAGCATTGATGTTGCCGCAGGGCGCAAGCCTGCGGGGACTTGTTTTTTACCCGCCGGTGATCTTCCGGACGGTTGACTCGACCACGTTTCGTATTTCTTCGAGCCGTTTTTCGGAAAGGGCTTCGAACCGCATGACCAGCGCGGGCTGCGTGTTGGAGGCGCGCACCAGCCCCCAGCCGTCGTCAAATACGATACGGGCGCCGTCGATATCGATCACCTCGTATGTTTCACGCAAAACGGACGTGGCTTTTTCCACCACGGAAAATTTCATGCTGTCCGGGCATTCGACCCGGATCTCCGGGGTGCTGACGGTGGACGGTACGCCGGCAAGCAGCTCTTTGACGTTTTTTCCGGTTGCGGCAAGGATTTCCAGCAGGCGGCAAGATGCATACACGGCATCGTCATATCCGAAATAGCGGTCCGCAAAAAACATGTGCCCGCTCATCTCCCCGGCAAGTTCCGCATTCTCCAGCTTCATTTTCTCCTTGATCAGAGAGTGGCCGGTCTTCCACATGATCGCCCGGCCCCCGTGCTTTTCGATGTCGTCGTACATGGTCTTGGAGCATTTGACCTCTGAAATGAATGCGGCGCCGGGTTTCCTGGAAAGGATCTCCCTGGCGAAAATGATCATGAGCTGGTCGCCGTATATGATGTCCCCCTTGTCGTCCACGACGCCGATTCGATCGCCGTCCCCGTCGTAGCCGATGCCCACATCAAGGCCCTTGCGTTTTACCAGATCGATCAGATCTTTCAGGTTTTTTACCACCGTGGGGTCGGCTTCATGGTTTGGGAAGCGTCCATCCATATCGCAGTATATGTCGTGCACCTCGCACCCCAGGGCCTCAAACAGCGGCACGGCTACCACGCCGGCAGTGCCGTTCCCTGCGTCTACCCCGATTCTCAGGGGTTTTTCAAGGTGGATGTTCCCCCGTATATACGCATGATAATGGGGAATGATCTCCGAGGCGGCGGCTTGGCCGCGTCCCTCGGTGAATATTCCGGCTTCGGCGATTTTCCGGATCTCCTGCAGTTGGCTCCCATGAATGGAATCGATCCCCTTGCATATTTTAAAACCGTTATATTCCGGAGGATTGTGGGAGGCCGTGACCATTACCCCGCCGTGGGCTTCAAGGTGGCGTATGGCAAAATAGAGAACCGGCGTGGGGCAGACGCCGGTGTCGATCACCCGGCATCCCGTGGAAACAAGACCTTCTGCAAGATGTTTCGCATACGCGTCGGAGGTAAGCCGGCAGTCTCTGCCCAAAACGAGGGTGTTTGATCCATGACGGATCATGTATGTGCCGATGGCTTTTCCGAGGTCAACCACCTCTTTTTCGGTTATATCCTCGCCGGCGATTCCGCGTATATCATATTCTCTGAACATCTCCGGATTCATCGTTGTCTCCTTCGTGGGTAGCTGGTCCGGGCGCGGCACGGCGCCTGCCTGCCCGCACGGATCCTGTCTGTTCGCAATTCGCTTTTCATGGAGCATTACGTATGGTTTTGTCCGGTTCCGCTGCCTTTATCATCGCCTCACCCCTTGATTACGGCGATGGGGCGAAGTTTCGCCACTTTTCTGGCGATCCCGGATCCGTGGGCCACGCGGACCACTTCCGCAACATCCTTGTATGCCTCGGGCATTTCTTCCGCCATTGTCAGTTTTCCCGTCGCACGGACAAAAATGCCCCTGCTTTCCAGTTCCTCCCGCAGCCGCCGCCCCCTGGCGGCCTTGACGGCGGCCTTGCGGCTCAAAACACGGCCGGCGCCGTGGCACGTGGAGCCGAAGGTTTCTTTCATAGCGGTTTTTGTGCCGGCAAGCACGTAGGACGCCGTTCCCATATCTCCGGGAATCAGCACCGGCTGCCCTGCCGCCTTGTATTGGTCGCAGAGTTGGCTGTTTCCGGGGGCGAACGATCGGGTGGCGCCTTTTCTGTGGACGCACACCATCCGGCGCCCCCCTGATGTCTCGTGGTTCTCCGTCTTGGCGATGTTATGGCAGACGTCGTACACCAGGCGTGCACCCAGATCCCGCGGGCTGATGCCAAGTACGTCCATAAATACATCCATGGCCATGTGCATGAGCACCTGCCGGTTGGCCCAGGCGAAATTGGCCGCGCAGGCCATTGCATTGAAGTATTGCTCCCCTTCCGGCGAGCGGAACATGGCGCAGGCAAGCTGGCGGTCCGGCAGGTGGATGCCTTTGGGCTGCCTTCGGGTCATCGACGCCAGAAAATCGTCGCATACCTGGTGTCCGAGGCCCCGTGAACCGGTGTGGAGCATCACGGTCACAAAGCCTTCCGCGATGCCGAATGCGTCCGCGGCAACGGGGTCAAAGACGTTTTCGACCAGGCCGATTTCGATGAAATGGTTTCCTGACCCGAGGGTCCCCAGCTGGGGACGCCCCCGTTCCATCGCCCGCTGGCTGACCGCGTCCGGGTCGGCATTGGCCATGCAGCCCCCATCCTCAATCCGCGTCCCGTCGGAGGCGTCCCCGTACCCCTGGTTGATGCCCCACTGGCTGCCCTTTTTCATCACCTTTTTGAGCTCGCTGTTGGTCAGTCGGATCGCCCCTTTTTGCCCCACGCCGGAGGGGATCTGTTTCTGCATGGCAACGGCAAGGGTTTCGAGGCGGCCCTCCACATCCTTTCGGGTCAGTTTCGTGGCGGAAAGCCGGACGCCGCAGTTGATGTCATACCCGACGCCCCCCGGCGAAATGATGCCGTCGTCACAGTCAAATGCGGCAACGCCGCCGATGGGAAACCCGTACCCCCAATGGACATCCGGCATGGCAAGGGCGGCGTCCACAATTCCGGGAAGTTGCGCCACGTTCACCAGTTGCTTGAAGGCTTCTTCCTGTTTGACCGCCTCGATGAGTGCCGTGCTGGAGTATATCCGTGCCGGAACGTTCATGGCGCCGGTTTTTTTGATTTCCCAGCGATAGTCGTCTATCTGAAGGAGTTCCATGCCCATCCCCTCTATATATCAAAGATAATGATTGCTTCCAACCCTTCAGAAGTTTTTCGTATGTCGCCGCCGGCATAGGTGACCGCCTTGATCTCATTGCGGATGGCATGTCTTTCAGGATCGTATGTTTCACAGGCAATTTGCAGGGTTACTGCAGTCCCGGAAAGGGATTGAATGGCAGTGTTTTTGACCAGCAGCCCTTTCCCCGTAAACAGGTAGAGCAGTTCGCGCAGCATGTTTATCAACAGATCGGTTTCGTCCGTCCCTTCGATGGCCAGCGTGCGGGTGCCGGAGGCCGCGATACGCTTTACGTCGATGATCTGCTCGAACATCCCCCGGGCGGCCTCGGTAAAAAGCGACGGCAGGTCGGGCGCCCGAACGCGAATCCCCATATCGGCCGTATGGTCGATGACTTCAAATGGCATCACGGCGTCTTCCATACCAGTTGGCCCGTATTTTCAGTATGATATCCCCCGAGTCCGTTGACCCTGGAAATAAACTCGTCTGAGGCGATAATTTCCAGAAACAGTTTTACCTGGGGGGAAGCGGCGAATTTTTCGGGGATGACGATGTCATACGACTCGGTTGCCACGGGGATGAAATCCAGTCCCAGCGCTTTTGCCGCAGCATGGATGCCCAGTCCTGCGTCCGCGGTTTTCCCCAGTACCGCGACGGCGACGGCCATGTGGGTGAATTCCTCGTTTTCATATCCATTTACGCTTTTTGCATCGACGCCCATCTTCCCCATGTGATAGTCGAGCAGAACCCGGGTCCCGGACCCTGCCTGCCGGTTAATGAATACGATGTCGTCCCGGGTCAGTTCCTGGATGGAGCGTATCTGTTTCGGGTTTCCGGGCAATATGACAAGCCCCTGATCGCGCCGGACCAGGTGGACCAGTCGGACAGGCGTGTCCGGCAGGTACTTTTTGATATAGGAAATGTTGTAAGAGCCGTCGGTTGTGTCGAGCAGGTGCGTGCCGGCAATATGGCAGAGGTTTTTCCGTATGGCCACCAGTCCGCCCATGGAGCCGACATGGCTGGAGGAGAGGCTGTATCGGTGGCTTTTTGCGCGGATCAGATCGGCCAGAATGTCCAGGGTGTTGTCGTGGCTCCCCACGGCAACGATGGTGTCTTCAATAGCGTTTCTGGACTTGATCAGCCGTGCGGGGACCGCTTCGTTTTCGCGGATTCCCTCGATGTCCGCCGGTATCCGGATGATGCCGTCGGCCTCGGTAATGGAGGTGATCGTGCCGGCCCCCCGGGGCAGGGGGGTGGCCACGATCCGGTCATCCACGCGGCCGAGTTTGACCCGTAGAAATTCTTCCATGCCGAGCCGGGATGCCAGTTTCTTGGTGGGGTGCACGGTGATGGAGGCTTCTTCTGGCACGGATTGGTTCAGCATGCCGGCAATCAGCGGGCCGATGAACTGTTCGAAACAGATAATCGCGGATACGGGGTACCCCGGCACCCCGAAAACCGGAATATTGCCAACCTTTCCAATAATGGACGGCTTTCCGGGCATGATCGTCACCCCATGGACCAACACTTCCCCGGTATCCGCGATGACCGCCCTGGCAAAATCCTCGCTGCCGGCGGAAGATCCGCCCAGCACCAGGATCATGTCGAACCGGTCTTCGTCTGTTTCCGGGTGTGCATGGCGCAGCACCGTATCCCTTATCGTGTCGATGTCATCGGTTACAATGCCGTGCACCACAACGTCCGCGCCGATTTCCCCGGCCATCTTGCCCAGTACATGGGAGTTGGATTCGACTACCTTGCCCCGGGAAAGCGGACCGAATGCTGCTTCGGTGTATGGGACCAGTTCCGAGCCGGTTGGCAGGATGAGCACTTTCGGCTTCCGTATGACGGGGACCTCCGTGATCCCCCCCGCAAGAAGGGCGCCCAGGCAATACGGGGTAATGACGTGGTGCCGGGGGAACAAGAGCTCGGTGGCCACGATGTCTTCCCCCATCCGGCGGACGTTCTGCCAGGGGAATGCGGGCGCTTCGATTTCGATGGTCGTCTCATCGACGGCAACGATATGTTCGATCATGATGACCGCGTCCGTCCCCGGGGGCATGATATGGCCGGTATTGATGAAGACGGCATCGGTGCCGATGGCAAGGGTTTTCGGGCGTGATTCGCTCGCCCCGAAAGTAAAATCCGCCTTGACCGCGACGCCGTCCATGGCCGCGGCGTGAAACGCCGGTGATGAAAGCCTGGCAAAAACCGGTTCCGAAAGGACCCTGCCCACCGCGTCCGGCGGGGGCACCGTCTCGGTGCCGCAGCGTTTCCCCGTATCCCCGAAAGCGTCGAACATTGCTTTTCGCGCATCTTCCAGGGAATGCATGTCAAGATAAATATTGCGGGAGTGGGTCATTTCCTTTTTCCTGTTGAGATTATAAATGGTAGCTTAACAATAATGCGCCGCCTTGAAAATTCAAGGCTTTTTTCCGTCTCATCGCGACGTGCGAACGAGGGGATAAGGTTTCATTTCATTTGGGAGGCGGGTGTGGTATTCCCCTTGGCAACTGTGAGCGATTGGGATCGCTCTATGGCTTGTTCCGCCACATCCTGTAAACTCGCCCTGCGGGCTCAAACAATACAGGATGTTTGGCGCCACTTCGCCAAGAGCGATCGCCAATCTCTCCCAATGTTGCCTGCGGGCAATACCACACCCCCCTCCCAAATGAAATGGGTCATTTTGCTACTCTTTGCATTCCTGTATAGGCACAAAAAATATCCCCGCTGAATATGGGTCTGTAGGGCCACCCTGTACATTATGTTTATTGATAAATGCAAAAGATTGTAACCGTCGCATTTCCGGAAAAGTATTGCTGGATGTGGAAATCGGTTTCCAGGCCGGAAAGCAGAGATGTATTCTTTTTGGCCAGCGTGGCACAGCTGCACCGAGCCCATAGATGTATGCATCCGGCATATAAATGATCCATTTCTCCGGCAGGGGGCGGTGCTGCCTGACGGCAACATTGGGAGGCCCTGGTGATCGCTCTTGGTGAAGATACGCCGGGCGTCCTGAACTGTTTGAGCCCGCAGGGCGAGTTTTCAGGACGCCGCGTATCGAACCATAGAGCGATCCCAGGGCATCACAGTTGCCAAAGGCAGCACCGCCCTCCTGCCGGGTGAAATGGAACCTTTGCGTAAAACGGAAATTACGATTGAAATGGCATCACAAGCACGTTGGCCCCTTTTTCGAGCCCCTCGCTGTTCATGCCGATTTTTATGAGACCGTCGGCCTCCAGCATGGTCCGTATCAGGCCGGATGGTCCTAAAATCGGTTCTGCAAAATAAGCCCCGTCTTTCTCAACGATCCGCACCCGCACATAGTCGATGCGCCCTTGGGCCGACGACAGGTTTCGGGAGAGGGTGGCCGGAATACGGTAATGCTTGCCGGAAGGGGCCGCCTCCCCGCCGATATGCCGGATACAGGGCTTTACAAACACCTCGAAAATCACCATGGCCGAAGCCACGTGGCCGGGAAGCCCCCAGATGCTTTTCCCCCCGGCCTCCGCCAGGATGGTCGGTTTACCGGGACGCACCGGAAGGCCGTGGACCCGTATCCGGGCCCCGGAAAGGGCTTCGATCACCTCGATGGTCAGATCCCTCGTCCCCACGGAACTGCCGCCGGAAATAATCACCATGTCTGATTCGGAAACGGCTTTTTGGGCGGTTTCGAGCAGGGCGTCGAAACGGTCCCCGACAATGCCGTAGGACCGGGGTTCGCCGCCGCACAGATGAATAGCCGCTGAAAGGGTATAGGTGTTGATGTCGCGTATGCAGCCCGTTTCCGGAATGCTGTCGGCCGGAACCACCTCGTCGCCGGTTGAGATGATGCCGATAACGGGTTTTCGATGCACGCGGACAACGGATTTCCCCATTGCGGCAATGATCCCGGTTTCCTGGGGGGAAAGGCGTCTTCCCGGCGAGAGCAGCAACGTGTTTTTCCGGATATCCTCATCTTTCTGGATGACGTGGGTCCCAGGCGCCAGCCGCCGGTATACCTCGATGGTGGCATCGTCGATTTCGGAGGTGTGCTCGATCATCATGACCGCATCCGCTCCTTCCGGAAGCATCCCGCCGGTGGCGATCCTGGCGGCCTTGCCGGATGAGAGGGTTACGTCGGGTTTCTGACCCATGGCAATGGATCCGCAGATATCCAGGTACGCGGGGTTCGACTCGGATGCGCCAAAGGTATCCGACGCGCGCACCGCATACCCGTCCATGGTGGAGCGGTCAAACCCGGGCAGGTCGATATCCGACACGATTTGTTCGGCCAAAACCCGGCCGCCGGCGTCCAGCAGGCCGATTTTCTCAACGTCCGTTCGGGAAAAACCGGATAGGTATTCAAAAACCGTTTCAACGGGTGTAACGCTGAAAAATTCCTTTGTCATAGGTGTTCGCCCCCCGTATCAGAGTGCTGCCTGGTTGGGTTCTTCATGGTCAAACATTTCCGTATCGAGCGATCCCTGCCCGATGCGGGTCACCGGACCGGACATGGTCACGGCATAGTCTTTTGCAATGGTGATGTCGAGCGTACCACCCGGCATATGCACGGAAACGTGGTTCCCGCAAAGCCCCAGCCGGTGAACGACCGCGGCAGTCGCCGACGCGCTGGAACCGGATGCGAGCGTGTACCCGGCCCCTCTCTCCCATATCTCGATGTCAATTCGTGCGCTGTTCACCACCGTTGCAAACTGTACGTTGGTGCGGTTTGGAAAAACCGGATGGTTTTCGATTTTCGGCCCCAGGTTTTTTACCTTGCCGATATCCAGGACGTCTTCAAGGATAACGCAGTGGGGGTTGCCGATGGTGGCGGCGCAGAAGACCACTTCCGTGCCGCCGATATCGAGGCGTTCATTGAGGACTTCCCGGGGCGGACCTTCCACCGGAATTTTCCGGCTGTCAAAAGAAACCTGCCCCATTTTTACGGAAACGCTGCGCCCTCCGCCGGATACCTGTGCCGTCACCTCGCCGCCGATGGTGGAGATGACAAACGGCGTCTCTGCGACCAGGGCGCAATCCAGGAGGTAGCGGGCAAATATCCGCAGGCCGTTGCCGCTTTTTTCGGCCTCGCTGCCGTCCGGATTGTAAATTTTTACCCCAAACGGCTGGTTTGGACCCGAAAGCGGCCCCCATAAAATACCGTCTGAACCGATGCCGTAGTTTCGGTGGCATATGCGCCGGATCTGTTTCGCGTCCGGCTGGCGCGCTACCTCGCGTGGATTCATTACGATATAGTCGTTTCCCAGTCCGTGGTATTTGTAAAAGTTCATTGCGTTTTCATCCTTCAGAAAATACGGGCATAATGCCTTATGTGCGAAGCCGCAGACAAACCTCCCTTTTTGCGAGGCTCATCCGGATGGCTGGAGCGAAAAGCGGCTTTTCCCCGGCCATTGTGTTTAAAAAGCGCCTGATTTCTTCGTGTCGCTCAAGGCTGCCATGGGGGGTGATTGCGACAATGATGCGCTCGAAAATGATGGGGTGGATTTTTCGGAGCTCCGGCAGATTCCCGGTGAACCAGTCCCACAAGGTGTCTTTGGCATGGGGGTTCATGGCCATCCATGCGACGGGCAGATGCATGTTGCGCTGGGGCACCTCCGCCAGGACAACCTGTTTTGCCCTCTCGATAAGGTCGTCCTGGGCGAAACAGCCCATGCCCCGGAGTATGTTCTGCCGCTCCTGTTCGCTGGTGGAGGTTTCCAGCCGGTAGGCGAACCAGTCAAAGGCCTTGTCTCCGTCCAGGAAGGCCCCGGCCTGCAGGACGGCACGGCAGATATCCGGGTGAACCTCCCGGCCGCTGACCAGGCGATCGAACTGTTGTGCCGCAGTCTGCGAGGCTTCGGGCATGGCAAGGAGCACGCCGTACCAGAGCGCCTTGTTTTTCAATCGCAGCATGCCGTGGGTGTCTTTTTCTTCCGGGAGGTACCCGGTGCGTGCAAATGTGCTCTCCAAAAAATCCGCCATGGTTTTTCGGATTTTCTCGCGGGGCTTTTCCCCATAGACCAGGTACAGGAAAAACAGGCTGTCCAATATGGATGAGAGGGGGAGTGGTTCGGTTTCATCGCTGAAATGCCCCAGATCCGCTATGCACTCGTTTGCATCCAGAAGCCCCGCCTTGACAAGGGCGAACCGGTCGCTTATGAGACCGCGGCGGTCGGAGGCCGAAAGGCTTCTGTCCTGGACCATGCGGCAAAGATGGCGCCAGTTGTCCGCATCGGCGTAACAGGTGCGGTAAAATCCATTGTGCCCGTCATTGATTTTGTACGCGATCACATCGGGATCAATATCAATGGCAACGTTCTTCCCGTCAAATGGCGGGGTGATACGTCTTTGGCCGCCGTTTGCGTCAAACAGGCGGATTGACATGGGTATGGGCCATACCGTGTCGTCCTCCTGCATCGGCAGAAAAGAGAAGCGCCTCTGGGAAAGCCGGAGGGTGTTTTCATTGCGGGCCGCTTCGACAAGGGGATGACCGGCCTGTTTCACCCATTTTTCCATGATGCGGGATACCGGCACATCCGATGCCGCTTCCAGGGCTTCCCATAGGTCCTTGCTGTCGGCGCATCCGTACGCATGGGTTTCAAGGTACCGGAAGAGTCCTTCGGCAAAGGCGTCGTTTCCGGTGAAACCTTCGATTTGCCGCAGGATGCCGCCCCCCTTGCTGTAAATGATGGGTGCTGTTGCGCTGTTGATCACGACATGGTCGCCGCCGGGGATTTCAATGGGAAGGGTTTCGGAAAGGGCGTCCCGGTTCATGGCGGGTTCGACCTGTGACTCGATGAAGGAATCCCAGATTTGCCAGTCCGGATGATAGTGATCGATAACGCCGTAGCCGAAGTAGGTGGCGAAGCTTTCGTTCAGCCACAGATATTTCCAGTCCGATGGGGTGACCAGGTTTCCGAACCACTGGTGGGCCATTTCATGGGCAATCACTTCGCAGATGCGCTCTTCGCTTTCTGTATCGGTGTTTTTCGGGTCATACAGAAGAAGGTTTTCCCGAAAGGTGATTGCCCCCCAGTTTTCCATGGCGCCGAAGGCGAAATCGGGCACCGCCACCAGGTCGATCTTGGGCAGCGGGTAGGGGATGCGGTAATAGTTTTCGCAATAATAGAGCGCTTTGCGGGCGAAAGCCAGCCCGTAGCGCACCTGGCTTTCCATTTCGGGGAAAACGGCCGCCCGTACGCGCCGGTCCAGGTCGTCGACGAGAATCCGGAATTCGCCGATGCCGAAAAACAAAAGGTAGGTCGACATGACCGGGGTCTGCTGGAATTCGACCTGTTTTTTCCCGTTGTCTGTATATATTTCCGATGCCGGCGGCATGTTGGTGATAGGGGTCAGGTGCGGATCGATAATGAGGACGAATGCAAAGGTCGCCTTGTACAGGGGGTGGTCGATGCATGGAAAGGCACGCCGGGCATCGCTTTCCTGGAACTGCGTAACCGCGATGACGCGGGTTTTGCCTTCCCGGTGATAGGAACTCCGGTAGAAACCGGCCATTTTATCGGAGATTTCCCCGTAATAATCGATGATCATCTCAACATCCCCAAAGACAGGCTCCGGCAGAAAAATGGACAGGGTTTCCTCATCGGGGTCCATCCGAAACGCAAGGTTGACAGCGTTTTCATCCCCTTTCAGGATGCACCGGGTGATCGACAGATCAATGCAGTTCAGTCGCACGGTATCGGTTTTTTCGCCTGCGGAAAGCAGCAGCTCGAGCCTGCCGGCAAAGCGGAAGTTGGTCATGTCCGGTTCTATGGTTATCCGGTAATTGACCGGACAAATGTTTGTTTCATGCTGCATGGAGAAACCCTTTTGTGTTTGGTTCACGTTATCGGTTGCATAAATCGTTATTATAATCGGATTCGGAAAAGGATGAAAGCATTAATGCTTTCTTCGCAACATTCTTTGCTGCAACCGGCGTCTGCCAGCGACAACGCGCGCGGGTGGTTATTCGGTTCCATTTTCCCCGGCAGGGGGGGGTGCTGCCTTTGGCAACTGTGATGCCCTGGGATCGCTCTACGGCTCGATACGCGGCGTCCTGAAAACTCGCCCTGCGGGCTCAAACAGTTCAGGACGCCCGGCGTATCTTCGCCAAGAGCGATCACCAGGGCCTCCCAATGTTGCCGTCAGGCAGCACCGCTCCCCCCTGCCGGGAAAAATGGATCATTTATATGCCGGAGGCATACCTCTAAGGGCTCGGTGCGGCTGTGTCACTGGTCAAAAATGGTACATCTCAGCTTTTCGGCCTGAAACCGATCTACACAACCAGCAATCGTTTTCCGGTCATGCGACGATTACAATCTTTTGCATTTATCAATAAACATAATTTAAATGGAGACCTCGTAGACATAATGATTGACAGTTCACCCCGAAGCATGACGAGTATTCGGCTTTAACCCGCAGGGGGTCATTCTGGGCTCCGACGAGCAATTTTTAAGGGCCCATTCTCGCCCATAATGAACCCCTGCTGGCCGCCTCGGGCAGAAAAGTTTCTATTTATCAAAAAAAAGACCTGCCTTCCTTGCAAACGTGGGTTATGAAAAGGCATTAACCAATAACCCTTAACACAGAGCCATAACCAAGGAGGCAGGTCATGAACAATGTAAAATTTATCGGTATGGATGTCCATAAAAAAACGATCACCATTGCGATTGCCGAAAAGGATTCCCGGGATTCGGCCAGGGTATACGGAACCATTAAAAACAATATGGATGAACTCAACAAGTTTTGTCGTAAAATGGTATCCACTTCAAGCGAACTCCATTTCGTCTATGAAGCCGGTCCGTGCGGCTATGGTATCTATCGTCATTTAACCGAAAAAGGTTTCGATTGTATGGTAGCAGCGCCTTCGATGATTCCACGAAAAAGTGGTGAACGAGTCAAAACCGACTACCGGGATGCCCAAATGCTGGCCCGTCTTCACCGTGCTGCTGAGTTGACCCCTGTGCATGTTCCAGATCCTCAAGATGAAGCTATGCGCGATTTAAGCCGTGCCCGGACAGATGCGTCAATATCTGCCCGTAAAGCAAAACAGCGACTTGGCAATTTTCTGTTGAGACATGACATCCGTTATTCCGGGAAAAAACAATGGAGCAAAGCACATCTAAAATGGCTTTCTGATGTTTCCATGCCCCATCCTGCACAGCAAATTGCGCTGCAGGAGTACATCCACGCTGTATACGAAAGCCTGGAGCGCATCGAACGATTAACCGAACAGATCCGGCAAATGATATCCGATTGGCGCCTGGCCCCAATCGTGGACGCCTTCCAGGCCGCCCGGGGTGTCTCACTGATCGGGGCGTTTACAATCGTCTCAGAGCTGGGTGATCTGAACCGTTTTAAAAACCCAAAACATTTGATGGCCTATCTCGGCCTTGTACCATCAGAACATTCAAGCGGTGGTACCATTAAAAAGGGCAATATTACCAAAACCGGTAACGGCCATGCCAGAAAAGCCTTTGTTGAGGCTGCCTGGGCATACCGGATGATACCTCGAGTCAGCCGTTTATTGCTGAAGCGCCAAGAGGACCTGCCCGCTCAGATTCGTCAAATTGCATGGGACGCACAGCTTCGTTTATGTGCCAGGTTCAGAAGACTGACCGCCAGGGGTAAACCCAGTCAAGTTGTGGTCATCGCTATCGCTCGCGAGTTATGCGCATATTTATGGGCAATCAACAAACAACAGCATCAACTGACGGCTTTGTAAGCAATTCGTAAACATAACCTTTTCAGATTCAGGAGCTTCAATACAAAAAAATATGTTTCCAGGACATTGTCAGGGGCGCGATCACGGATAAGGAGAATCCTCGTTGCCCCTATGGAATAAGGCGAATCGCCGAATTTCCGATCGTAGAGAGAGGCAGCTCCACGACGAAACCAAGTCATGCGGTAACCAGCCCGCGAATATCAGAGTGATCAACCGTCGTTATAGAGATCCCGCCCCTGTCAATGTCCTGGAGGATTAATCATAAAACAAAGTCCTTTGTTTCTTTTTACGTTGCAAAGGAAGCGCAAGAGCTTTTTTTGTTGACAACTGTCAATCATATCAGGGGCACCCCTTGCGGGTGCCCCTACGGCCCTACATTTTGTGGGAATATGTACCGTGCCTATAAAAGAATGCAAAAATTAGCAAGTGCGGGAATTGGCACAAGATGCCCATTGCCCTATATTTTTCGCAGATCTCCTCCTTGCTTTTTTGACTGTAAAGTGCAAAAA